>ONCR01000128.1 GCA_900316345.1 uncultured Eubacteriales bacterium
CGCGGGCCGAACATCAAGCCCTTCCCGAAAACCGAGCCTCTTCCCGAAAGCATAAAAGCAAAGGCAATGCTTAAGGTCGGCGACAACATAACAACCGACCACATTATGCCTGCCGGCGCAAAGATACTTCCCTACCGTTCAAATATACCTCACCTTTCACAATATTGCTTCGGCGTTTGCGACGAAAGCTTCCCCGAAAGAATGAAGGCAGAGGGCAAGGGCTTCGTTATCGGAGGCGCCAACTACGGCCAGGGCTCTTCAAGAGAGCACGCGGCGCTTGTTCCGCTTTATCTCGGCGTAAAGGCTGTTATAGCAAAGAGCTTTGCAAGAATACATATTGCAAATCTTGTTAACGCCGGCATTCTTCCCTTTACCTTTGAAAACGAGGATGATTATGACAGAATCGACCAGCTTGACGAGCTTGCGCTTGACGGAATCAGAAACGCGATTAAAAACAGCGAGCAGGTTATTCTTAAAAACTTAACAAAGGGCGAGGAATACAGGCTTGATTCCTCTCACCTATCCGACAGACAGAGGGCTATGCTTCTCTGCGGCGGACTTCTTGATTACACAAGAGAAATGAACAAATAAACGGAGGAAAATAAAATGACTGATTTAGAAAACAAAGCTCTTGACGAGGCTGTTGCAAAATTCAGAGAGCTTATGGAATCACAGCTCGCAAGAGCAAAAAAGATTAAGGAAGACAAGGATTTCGTTGATTATCAGAATCTTGATAAAATCGTTATCGGTATTTGCGGCGGCGACGGCATCGGCCCGATTATCACGAAGGAAAGTATGCGAGTAATGGATTTCCTTCTCAAAGACGAGGTTGCAAAGGGCAAGGTTGAATTTAAGGTTATCGACGGCCTTACAATTGAAAACCGCGTTAAGCACCTTAAGGCTATCCCCGACGACGTTCTTGAGGAATTAAAGGCCTGCCACGTTATTCTTAAGGGCCCGACAACCACGCCGCACCAGGGCGACGGCCTTCCGAACATTGAAAGCGCAAACGTTGCAATGAGAAAGGCTCTTGACCTTTTTGCAAACGTTCGCCCGGTTAAGGTTCCCGAGGAGGGCATTGACTGGACCTTCTTCCGCGAAAACACCGAGGGCGGCTACGCAGTAGGCTCTCACGGCGTTAACATCACCGACGACCTTGCGGTTGACTTCACCGTTGCTTCGCAGGAGGGCTGTGAAAGAATCGCGCGCCTTGCTTACGATTATGCACAAAAGAACAACAAGGGCAAGGTTTCAATTATCACTAAGGCTAACATCATTAAAACAACGGACGGAAAATTCCTTAACACCGCGAAAAAGGTTGGCGAGGAATATCCCGATATCGTAACGGACGACTGGTTTATAGACATTACAACTGCAAAGCTTATTGACCCTGCAAGAAGAAAGGACTTCAAGGTTTTCGTTCTTCCGAACCTTTACGGCGACATTATCACCGACGAGGCCGCTGAATTCCAGGGCGGAGTAGGCACCGCAGGAAGCGCGAATATCGGCAAAAAGTACGCTATGTTTGAAGCTATTCACGGCTCTGCGCCGAGAATGATAAGCGAAGGCAGAGGCAAGTATGCAGACCCATGCTCAATGCTTCGCGCAACAGTAATGCTGCTTTCACATATCGGCTATCAGAAGGAGGCCGACGCTCTTGAAGCGGCTCTTGACAAATGTATGTTTGAAGAAAAGAAGCTCACCATTACCGGCCGCGACACAGGCTGTACCTGCGAGGAATTCGGCGATTATGTAATGGAAACAATTACTGCTGGGAAATAAAACGGTGAAATAATATGAAAGATAATAAAATATCTATTTCTGTTATAAAAAGGCTTCCGCGCTATTACCGTTTTCTTGAAAACCTTAAGAGCAACGGCATTTCGCGCATCAGTTCAAACGAGCTTTCCGAAAGAATGGGGCTTACGGCTTCGCAGATTCGCCACGATTTTAACTGCTTCGGCGGCTTCGGTCAGCAGGGCTACGGCTACAACGTTCCCGAGCTTCACGCAAGGATAGGCGAAATTCTTTGCGTAAACCGTGAGCAGAAAACAATTCTTATCGGCGCAGGTAACCTCGGCAAGGCAGTTGCTTCAAAGATTATTCAAAGGCAGAGTGGCTTTAAGCTTATAGGTATTTTTGATAAAAACGAGGCTATTAGCGGAACAATGATACACGGTATCCCCGTAAGACATATTGACTATATTGAAAACTTTTGCATTGATAATTCCCCCGTTTGCGCTGTAATATGTATCCCTTCAAACGATATGAAGGAGCTTACCGATTTACTTTGCAGGCTCGGAATAAAAAGCTTTTGGAACTTTTCAAATTACGATATAGCCTTGGCGCACCCCGAGGTTCTTGTTGAGGGCGTTCACCTTACCGACAGCCTTATGACCTTAAGCTACTTAGTAAGCAGCGAG
>ONCR01000127.1 GCA_900316345.1 uncultured Eubacteriales bacterium
AGCTCGTTATTACAATAAATACAGTTCCTTACTGCGTCATAGCTTCCTGCGGAAGTACAGGTTGCGGGAACCTCGTTTTCAATAATCACTCTGCCCGGCGTGTGCTGCAGCTGCGAGCCCGGGTCAGGTTTAGTAATAACGGTTCCGCACCTTGTGCAAGACTGTGAATATGTACCGTCTTCAAAGCAGGTAGCGTCACCGTTCGGAACTCTCTCCGAAAAGCTGTGGCCGAATTTTCTCTGCCAGATATTGGTATAAGATGTATAATAATCTTCCCATTCAAGGTCTCTTCCGCGCTGGAACTTAACGTGCGCATTAAACGTTTCCTCGCCGTTGGTAGTGCAGGTAGCGTTAGTATATGTAGGACCTGTTACGTTCATTGTAACGTCTGTTGTATGTCCGTCATAATTAGTATGACAGTCTTCTCTCGTGCAGGTAAATGTTGCGATACACGTAGAATGATTGTCGCTCCAGGTGAATTTAGGCTCTTCGCCGTATAAATGACCCTCCTTTGCACAGGTGCTGTTTTTTTCCTGAATATCGTCAGCAACGCCGAGAACGGTGTCTGCAACGGATAAAACGGTGTTAACCCAGCCGGGAATCGGAACGCCGACCTTTTGCATAAGATTAACAAGAGTCTGCAGCTCTCCAATGTCAAGGTTGCCCTCATAAGCTACAGAGTCTCCTCCGATAGCGCTCCCGTCAACTCGGATTCTTATACCGTCGGTTAAGTTAGCGCCGACGATTTCAACGCCGACCTCGCCTACGCTTCCGCATTTAGAACACTCGTAAAAAGCCATAAGACCGCTTTTATTATTCGCCTGGAATTTAAACTGCGGCTTGCCGAAATTATAATCGTGCTTCTCCGAACCCTTAATCCTTGTAAATACTGTATTTGAATAAATAACAGTAGTATAAGGGTCTTCGCTCCAGGAATAAATGCAGTGATTTTTGCCGCCGTCTTCTGCGATATAATCCCTGCCGTCCGTTCCCCTGGGAAGCGCGGGAATCAGGCTTTCATCAATGCAGGTTCCTCGTTTTACCAAATATGTTGAATCTATTGCGTCTCCGTTTTCATCAACAAATGAAACTTCATAATTTGCCGTATCGGCATATGCGGATATCGGAGACAGGCAAGATATAACCATAATAATTGATAAAATGAAACCGAATAAACGTTTTTTCATTACACCAACTCCTTAAAGTACAATAATATACATATTAATTTTAGCATATATAATTTACAAATTATATTGTCATTATGCACAAATTTTTTTGCCGTTTATAGTAAAAAAAGACAAACGCAGGGTTTGTCTATTTTATAAACATTGCGTCGCCGAAGGAAAAAAATCTGTATCTTTCTTTAACGGCTATTTTATAAGCGTTCATAACATTATCATATCCTGCAAAAGCTGAAATTAACATAATCAGCGTGCTTTCAGGAAGATGGAAGTTTGTTATCAGAGCGTCTATACATTTGAACTCATAGCCGGGATAAATAAAAATACTTGTATCCCCTTCGTCTTCTTTAATACATCCGTATTTTGAAGCAACTGTTTCAAGAGTTCTTGTACTTGTAGTTCCTACACTGATAACCCGTTTACCCGCTGCTTTTGTTTTATTGATAAGTTCAGCAGTTTCTTTGCTTACTTGATAATGCTCGCTGTGCATTTTATGCTTTGTTACATCGTCAACCTTAACGGGCCTGAATGTTCCGAGCCCCACGTGAAGGGTTACATTTCCGATATTAACGCCTTTTTTTCTTATTTCATCAAGCATTTCTTTGGTAAAGTGAAGGCCCGCAGTCGGTGCCGCAGCAGAGCCGAGCTCCTTTGAGTAGACAGTTTGGTATCTTTCGCTGTCTTTAAGCTCCTCCGTAATATAGGGAGGCAACGGCATTTTTCCGATTTTATCGAGGATAGTATATATTTCGGAAGAACCGCAGTTAAATCTTATTATTCGATTTCCGTCTTCGGTAATACCAGTAACTGTGCAGCTTACCAAACCTTCGCCGAATACAAAATTTGTTCCGATTTTAGCTCGTTTTCCGGGTTTGCACAGGCATTCCCACGAATTGTTTTCTTTTTGCTTCAAAAGCAAAAAT
Organism: uncultured Eubacteriales bacterium; assembly: GCA_900316345.1. GTDB lineage: Bacteria > Bacillota > Clostridia > Oscillospirales > Acutalibacteraceae > Eubacterium_R. The sequence continues at coordinate 2,105 of ONCR01000127.1, forward strand.
TCAACAACTGCGCCTGTTTCCTCTTTAACGCCGTATATACGCGCCGGTATAACTCTTGTATCATTAAGAATAAGGCAGTCCCCTTCGTTAAGATAATCAGTTAAATCCTTAAAAATTTTATGTTCAACATTACCGCTTGACCTGTCAAGCACCATAAGCCTTGAAGCATTTCGCGGCTCAACAGGCGTTTGTGCTATTAACTCTTGTGGAAGTTCATAGAAAAAATCAGAAGTTTTCATTAATATTCTCCAAATATAATAATTGACAATCATATGCTTTAAGTGATATTATAAATAAATAATATTGTAATATATTGCGGCATTTCGTTCATATATT
>ONCR01000122.1 GCA_900316345.1 uncultured Eubacteriales bacterium
TCGTCCTGAGCCAGGATCAAACTCTTAAAACTTTGTATCTTAAATCACCCTCTCAGGTGATTTAACATCTAATCCTTCGACTCGCTTTTCGCTGTCGTTTATTACTGTTGTGCTTCTTTAGCACTTGGAGTATTTTCTCATACTCAATTAATCGGGTTCCTTTTTCATCGTTATTTTCTCTTTTCAAGGTGCGTGCGTCGCTGACTTCGGACTGTTACCGTCCGCCGTCTCTCGCGACAGCTTTGTAATAATACCAAATAAAAACCCAATTGTCAACACTTTTTTTAAAAAAATTTCCGCTTTTTGAACACCCTGCCGTGTGTTCCTTTTTGGCATATTTTTGACAATAACAATATTTCGGTTTCAGCCTTATTTGCTACACCATATATATGGTTTTAATCCGTTCTTTACTGTGAGCGCGCATTATATAGTAATAAGTTTTTCGGGAAAGCAACTTCTCAGCCTCTTGATTTCATTCTTTGTCTTGTTGTAATTTATGTCAAAATCAAGAACATAAATTCCGCCCTCATAAAAGGAAATAAGATTTGCGTTATCATATCCGAGGGAGGCGGTATTATAATAAGCGACGCCCGAGCCGAGCGCCGCAAATAATATAGATATAATAAATATAATAATTATTTTCTTCATATATATGCTCCTTTATTTTACATACTTTTCATTCATCAGCCTTCCGAGCGCGTCGCCGAAGAGCCTTGCGGAATAGCATGCCTCTTCAAGAGTGTTCGCGTCCGTTCCTATTTCAAGCAAAAAGGAATTATGCGTTTCGTACATATTGTATTTACGCTGGGAAAAGAGGATTGGGCGCATAAGGCCGCCGTACATTGAATTAAGCTTGCTTTGAACCTGCAAATCAAAGCGAAGATTGTATTCCCAATCGGGGAAGTTTTTAACGAGCCCGTATTCGCATCCCGAAATAATCATCATCCGCGCGGCCTTTTTACCTTTAATTACGGCTGTGGGCTTAACCTTGGTTTTATTTGAATATGTAATATCGTCACGGTGAAGGTCAATGGTAACCTCAATTGACGGGTATTCCTCAAGGTAAGCTTCAACCGCCTTGCGCGATTCGTCATAGCTTGAGTTATAATCCCTGTCGTGGATTTCGGTATCGTGAATAACGTTAAAGCCCTGCGCCTCAAGCGCCCTTACCAGCTCATCTCCGACGCGCACAACGTTCCTTGACGGATTATCGGAGCGTGCGTCGGATTTTATATAATAACCCAAATCGAGAAGCGAATACGCTTCGGTTGTATGAGAATGATAAACCAACACAGCCGGCTTAGTCTTATCCCTGATTATCAAATCCGAGTCCCGCTTCAGCAGGCTCCCGATATCGGGCTTATAAACCTCCGCCGGTATTTTGCTTTGAATTTCAATGCCGTTATATTCAATAACGGTTCCGCCGCCGAGATAGGGTTCCTCGCTCGTTTTGCCGAGGGCGTCCTTTTTGCTGACGGATTTTTCTGCGTTTTTCATCAGCTTCTCAACATCCTTTGGCGTTGAGGTTAAATCAATGCCGTCATTGCTATCCTTTGAACCTGCCTTGTTCATAACCTCCTCGCTTTTCTCAATCGGGGTGTTAGTAGTATTGACCTCTTCTTCATAAATATAATCGGAAATTTTTGACTGAAGCTGAGCCGAAATACTTTCGGGAGAAATATTAACCGCCGCAAAGGACGAAACGGCAGAGGTAACATTGCCCATAAGCGGAAGAAGGTTTGTAATAATACCCACGCTTCCGAAAATTATAATAATATTGAAAAATAAAACCAAAAGCTGTTTTTTCATTTTTTCACCTTTATATATAATTTATTACCATTATATATATGCGGCAAAAAAGCATATTATCCGACCAGGGCAAACAGCTCTTCTGGGGTAACGCCGCTGTGAAGACAAACGTTAATGCCCATACCAATCAGCTTTGCACCCTGCTCGCAGATTCGGTCAATCTCCCTCGGGGTTACAAAGGCTCCCTCGCCCTCGGCGTTGGCTATAACCGAGGTGCTTACAACGGTTGGTATGCCGATTGAAACAACGGGAACGCCTACGGTTTTAAGCGAAATTTCGTGGCGGTGGTTCCCGACTCCCGAGCCCGGAGATATTCCGCTTCCCGAAAACTGAACGGTTGTTCCGAGCCTTTCCATAGACGAAGCCGCAAGCGCGTCAACCGTAATAACGCATGATGGCTTAACCTGGGCAACGATTCCCTTAATAATCTCCGCGCTTTCAATCCCAGTTTCGCCGAGAACCCCCGTTTCAACCGAGGAAACGCAAAACAGCCCGTCAAGCCCCGAGCCCGAACGTAGCTCATCAACAATATGACGCGTAGATAGTACATAGTTATTTGTTTTCGGCCCGAGCGAATCGGCTGTAATATTCTTGTTCCCGAGCCCTGCAACAAGGACGGAGGAAGCGTTTTCGGGAAGAAAGCTTTTAAGCTGTGAGGCGAATTCGTTAAGCCTGCCGTCAAAAATATCAGTATCGTTAACAAAGGAGCGCACCTTAAGCGTTACGTACCGCCCGAGAGGCTTTCCGAGAGCTTCCGCCCCCGATTCGTTCAAAACGTTTACCGTTGTAATATTCCCCTTTTCCTCTACCGAAACGCCTTCAAGTCCCGTTATGCGGCTGCTTTCATAGCTTTCAAGCGCCAAATCTGTTCGTTTTTCCGTAAAATCACCCTGCAATCATCTGTTTTCATTAAAAGTATGCCCAAAAATAAAAAAAGTGCTTGCAATTTGAATAAACTTGTGATAATATATCAAAGCGTATAAAACCAAGTTGACCGTGTTAAGACTTGGAGAGGATAAAAGCATTCATTTTTCACTGTCACGGATGCTGTTAATTACTCAATAAAGGAGTGAAACATAATGGCTAATATTAAATCTGCAAAGAAAAGAGTTAAGGTAAACCGCAAGAAGGCAGCTAACAACAAGGCTCGCAATTCCGCTCTTAAAACAGCTATTAAGAAGGCTAACGCCGCTATTGAAGCAAACGCAGACAATAAGGAAGAGGTAGTAAAGGCTGCTGTTAAGAAGATTGACCAGGCTGCAAGCCACAATCTTATCCATAAGAACTGCGCTGCAAGAAAGAAGAGCAATCTTGCAAACAAGCTTAACAAGGCATAAGTTATAAAAATTAAAGCTATCCGGCAAAGGCGAGATGCGATAACGAAGGTTAGTCCTAAAACCGCATCTTTTCCGCCATAACTACATTAAAATGTCCATTAGGGCGTCAGCCCAAATGGACATT
>ONCR01000121.1 GCA_900316345.1 uncultured Eubacteriales bacterium
TGGTTTGTTGATTGTAGGGGAGGGTCTCCGCGCCCTCCCTGTTTTTTGCAACGTTTCGCGGCAAGGTGTGGGCACCTTGCCCTACATTGGTATGCAAAATGACTTTTATAATGGGGTGAGGGGCTTGCCCCTCCAATAATTCCGAATTCCGCATTCCGAATTCCGAATTGTAAACGGGCCGGCACAGAGACCGGCCCCTACATTGATATGCAAAACGGCGTTTAATTTTGTAGGGGAGGGTCTCCGCGCCCTCCCGATTATAATGGGGTGTGGGCTTCGCCCACCCTCAATTCCGAATCCCGCATTCCGAATTCCGAATTAAAAAGGAAGGACATCCGTCCTTCCTTTTTGTTGTCTTATTGCTGAATTTCGGCAAGATAAAGGTTGCCCGTATCAACGTTAGTATTATCAACGTACCAGCTTCTGCCGATTTTAACAACGAAAACCGTTTGGGTTGCAACAACCTTTCCGTCGTCAAGCTTAACCTCGCATTCGGCCTTTGCAACGGCGGTGATGTTTTCGCTGCAGTCAAGCTTTTTGAAGGCCTCAATCATATTTGTTTTAGCCTTATCCGTCTTCTTGCCAACGGTTTTGTCCTCAAGGCCGTATTCAGCAGCCTTAGCTTCGCCGCTTGCAGCTATCGGGGCAATTCTTCCCTTATAGCCTTCAAGGTATTCCTTGGTTTCTGCCTCGCTAAGCTCCTCGCAGGATTTAACGGTTGTTGTAAAACGGTAAACAAGCTTCTTTTCGGTAATGGTTTTCTTTTTGCCGTCAACGATGTTTTCCGCCTCAACCTCCTGCTCGGTTCCGAACATTTCCTGGTATTTACCCACTGTTTCCTCTTTAAGGATGGTTTTGTTGTCAGAGGCAATTACCCTGTCCGTGCCGGTTACCTTTTCGCCGTAGGTTGCAACGTTAGCTTCAAGCGCGCCGAACATAAATTCGGTGTCCATATACTCGTCGCCGTAAACCTCTTTTCTTACTTCAACAAGCTTTTCAAAATACCTTGTATAAATTTTATCGTAGTTGTCCCAGCCGAACTGATGAACAAGCTCGCAATAATATTCATACATAGTATTATATACCTTATCTATAGCCTCCTGCTCCTCTTTTGAGCCGGTGCCTACAAATTCGGCCTGCTTAATCTCCTCGCCCTTTTCGTCCTTATCGTTAACAAAGGGCTTCATATAAGCGTTGCGAACAAAATCGCCGTACTTTGCGTTTTTGGAAACGAGGGTGTTTTTATATGCGTTATAGCCGTCGCCGGTCTGAACAATGGTATCAACGTAAGCCTGCGCTACCTTTTCGGGCGAGAAGGCAATATATCTTGTTGTGTAAGCAAAAACGGTTATGCCTGCAAGAACAACGGCGGTAATTACGCCCGCAAGAATTGCATAAACGCCCGGCTTGAATTCTTTTTTATTAGCCATTACTACCCCTCCTTACTCTGCAGCTGCTTCGGGGGCAGCCTCGTCTTCGCCGTCAGCTTCGTCGGTTGAAGCAGCAGCTCTTCTCTCTGCAAGAGCGGCTGTAATTCTGTCCTTCTTTTCGCCTACCATATCATAGAAAAGGATAGGAACGAACTGGAGAATAACGAAAACTGCCGGAATTATTGTATAAATCGCAAGGAATCTGTTGAGAGTTGAATCCGTCTGCGTTGCATAGGCGATGTTCTGGCTTGTTGAGAACTGATAGCCCGACCAGGTGTAAACGAGGAACGGGGCAAGCACCTTTGTAAACGCCGACGCTATTTTTGAAATAAGGCCGAAGCCTGCGTAAGCAAGGCCCTCCTGGCGCTTGCCCGTTTTATATTCAATCTCGTCAACGCAATCGGCAATCATAATGTTAGGCGTAACGTTTGTGTTGCCGTGCTGAATTCCGCAAAGGAAGTTGATTACAAGGAAAATTGCGATTAACGCGCCTGAATTGGAAATGCTGTTAAAGCCGCCCGCAAGCTTTGTATAGATAAACAGAAGCGTTAAGGTTGCGGCGCCTATGCAGCAAAAGATTATGTAGGTTTTCTTGGTTGAAAACTTCTTTAAAACCATATTAACAAGAAGCGTGCCTACCGCGGTTCCGATACCCATAGGAAGCATCATCCAAAGCTTCATACCCTTGGAGCCGAGAAGGTAAATCGCCATATAAAGCGAAACCGTTCCGTAAACTCCGCGGCCGAAGCCCGTAAGCTTTGTAAGCGAAACCATAAGAAGGTTTTTGTTTGTAAATACAAGCTTTACGCTTTCTACAAGCGAAACCTTTTCGGCGGTATAGGGAACGCGTTCCTTGTTGTTAGCGAAGAAAATCATTACGAAGATTACCATACCGAGCGCGCATACAGCCGTTGAGATTATAAGGTCAAGGCCCTGACCCTCTGCGTTTTTATACTGCTGCTGGCCCATTAACGCCTTCATAATTGCCGGAACAACAAGAATAACAACCTGGCCGCCCGACTGACCTACGCTTCGAAGGAATGAGGCGATTGAAATTGCGCTTGAGCGTTCCTTCGGATTAGGCGAGCAAAGCGCGCCGAAGCAGTTTGCCGGCGATTCAACCGCGCAGGAAACCGCAACGTAAAGCGAATAGATAACAAACATCCAAACGGTTGCAACCCTGAACGAGCTTGTGTTGGGAGCAACAAAAACAAGCATCGAAATAACGGCAAGCGGAATTGCGCCGAAGCCAACCCACGGCTTAACCTTGCCGAGCTTGGTTTTTGTTCGGTCAACAAGAATACCGATTACAAGCTCGCATACCGCGCCGATAAAGCCTGCAACGCCGAAAACGGACGAAACAAGAACGGCAAGCTGCGAGGAATCGAAGCCCTTGCCCTTAAATGCGAAGTCAGCAAAGAAAGTCATCGTATAGTCCGGCATCCAGCCCGTTAAAAGAGCAACGCCGAAAAGGCCTATACCGAAGGTTACTATCTCTGATGGCTTCATGTACTTCTTTTCCGCAGGAGCTGTTGCAACGGCAGCACCGGCGGCTTTTTTCTTTGCCATAAAGAAAACCCCTTTTCTAATATATTCACTTTATTATAACAAAAAATAAATAAATATACAATAATAAATTCATAATTCCGAATTCCGAATTCCGCATTGAGTAGGGGAGGGTCTCCGCGCCCTCCCGATTTTTTGCCCCTCATCCGTCTGCCTGACGGCAGCCACCTTCCCCCGTGGGGGAAGGCGTGAATGGTTTGTTGATTGTAGGGGAGGGTCTCCGCGCCCTCCCTGTTTTTTGCAACGTTTCGCGGCAAGGTGTGGGCACCTTGCCCTACCGAATTCCTAATTAAAAAAGAGGGCTTCGCCCTCTTTTAAAACGCTTTTATTTAATGATTGTTCCCATTGTGTTGGGCGCCATGCCTGCCGCGTTTGCTTCGTCGGTATCAATGTGCATTGCAAGCGCATATTTTTCGGAAACGCGAACAACTACGTCGCCGAATACGAGGCTTCTTTCGTTAGCCGTCGGAATTTCAACGCTTACGATTTCGCCGTTGGTAAGACCGAGAGCCTCAGCGTCCGCAGGGGTTGCGTGGATATGACGCTTTGCGGCGATTACGCCGTGGTCAATTTCAACCTCGCCGCAGGGGCCGACAAGCTTGCAAGCGCCTGTTCCCGCAAGGTCGCCGCTCTCTCTTACGGGAGCGGTAACGCCGATTGAGCGAGCGTCCGTAAGCGAAAGCTCAACCTGAGTTTCGGGCCTTACGGGGCCGAGGATGGAAACGGCAGGAAATTCACCCTTTGCGCCGATAACCCTGACTCTTTCCTCACAGGCGAACTGCCCCGGCTGTGAGAGCCACTTTTTACAGGTGAGCTCATAGCCCTTGCCGAAAAGAGTTTCAAGGTCCTGCTGTGAAACGTGAACGTGTCTTGCCGAAATTTCAACTAATACCTGATTTGCCATATTTTAATTCCTCCAAAATTATTTCCTTGCCTATTTTATAACAAATAAGATTGTTTTTCAACCATTAATTTGATATAATCCGTATTATAGTGAAAGGAGATGGCGTTATGACTCTTGACGAGCTTGAAAGGGAATGTAAAAACTGTTCAAAATGCGCGCTTTGCGAGGGAAGAACAAATCTTGTTTTCGGCGTTGGAAAAAAGGACGCCGATATTATGCTTATCGGCGAGGGCCCGGGCGAAAACGAGGATTTACAGGGCGAGCCCTTTGTAGGCAGAAGCGGAAAGCTGCTTGATAAATTTCTTGAAAGCATTGACCTTTCCCGCGAAAAAAACATTTATATAGCAAATATGGTTAAATGCCGCCCGCCCCACAACCGCGACCCGAAGCCCGAGGAACAGGATATGTGCATTTTCTGGCTTCGCGAGCAGTTTAAAATAATCCGCCCTAAAATAATTATCTGCGTCGGAAGAATTTCGGCGCAAAGGCTGATTTCAAACGATTTCAGGGTAACGAAACAGCACGGCGAATTTATTGAAAAAAACGGAACTCTGATGATGGGAACATTTCACCCTGCCGCCATTCTTCGCAACCCCAACAACAAGGAGCTCGCCTTTCAGGATTGGCTTAAGGTCAGGGATAAAATTCAGGAGCTGGGCATTGAGGTTTAGTCAAGTGAAAAATTGAGGACGGGCCGGCACAGAGACCGGCCCCTACATTTGAAGCGATGAGATAAGTTTGTAGGGGAGGGTCTCCGCGCCCTCCCGATTTTTTGCCCCTCATCCGTCTGCCTGACGGCAGCCACCTTTTGCTCAGCCGCAGACGGCTCACCCCTTTCATTTCCCCTGTCAAGGGGAATTCCCGAGGGGGAAGGCGTGAATGGTTTGTTGATTGTAGGGGAGGGTCTCCGCGCCCTCCCTGTTTTTTGCAATGTTTCGCGGCAAGGTGTGGGCACCTTGCCCTACATTGGTATGCAAAATGACTTTTATAATGGGGCGAGGGGCTTGCCCCTCCAATAATTCCGCATTCCGAATTCCGAATTCCGCATTAAAACGGCGGCTGCCTAAAGCAGCCGCTGTTTGTTATTTAGTTGCCTTTATTTCGTCAAAGGTATCGGTAATCTCCTTTTCGGGAGCAGGGGTAACAAGCGAAACAACGACGTTAACAACAAGGCCGATGATAAACGCAGGAAGAAGCTCATATATATCAAGAATTCCGCCGAGCGGCCTTACCCCGAACTTCCATACGAAAATCATAATTCCGCCGGCAAGCATACCTGCGATTGCGCCGTATTTGTTTGAACGCTTCCAGAAGAGCGAAAGCAGCATAACGGGGCCGAACGCCGCGCCGAAGCCTGCCCACGCGAAGGATACGATTTTGAAAACGTTTGAATTGCTGTCCCACGCAAGAACAACGCCGATAATTGAAATAACGATAAGCGTAACGCGCGCAACAACCATCTGGGCGGTTTCGGAAAGCTTAAGCTTGAAAAGACCGCCGAGAATGTTTTCGCTTACGGACGAGGAAGCCGCAAGAAGCTGGCTGTCCGCCGTTGACATTGTTGAAGCAAGAATACCCGCAAGAATAACGCCGGCAATTAAGGCGAAGATAATTCCCTTCTGGGAAAGAAGATTTGCAATCTGAACGATAATTGTTTCACTGTCCTCAAGCGCGCCGAGGGTGTTGTTATGAACCATACCGAGACCTACAATGCCGATTAAAACGGCAACGCCCATTGAAATTACAACCCAAACGGAAGCAACGCGCCTTGAAAGCTTAATTTTTTCGGGGTTTTCAATCGCCATAAAACGAAGCAGGATATGCGGCATACCGAAATAGCCGAGGCCCCACGCAAGCGTTGAACAAATAGTAAGAAGGCTGTAAGGCGATGCGGTATTGGCAGCCGCGTCGTGAGTTTCAAACATGGTGAGGTAACCGCTGAGGCTCTGCGCGTTTTGAATAACGTTATCCATTCCGCCCGCCTGCTTAATTCCGAAAACAAGAACAATAACAAGCGCAACGCTCATAATTACAGACTGAATAAAGTCGGTGGTTGAAGCCGCGTTAAAGCCGCCGAGCGAGGTATAGCCGACGATTACTATTGCGGAAACTACCATAGCTATATGATAATCAATGCCGAAAAGCGTTCCGAACAGCTTGCCGCACGCCGCAAAGCCCGAGGCAGTATAAGGAACGAAGAAAACGACGATTACAAGCGCGGCTATTGCCATAAGCGCTTTGCTTTTATCCTTATATCTTAACGAAAAATAATCGGGAACGGTAATTGCGCCGATTTTTGCCGAATAATTACGAAGCTTTTTTGCAACAATAAGCCAGTTGAAATAGGTTCCTACGGCAAGGCCGATAGCTGTCCAGCCGGCGTCCGCAATACCGGCAAGGTAAGCTACGCCGGGAAGCCCCATAAGAAGCCAGCTGCTCATATCCGACGCCTCCGCGCTCATCGCCGTTACAAGCGGGCCGAGCTTTCTTCCGCCGAGATAGAAATCGCCTACGTTTTTAGTCTTTTTGGAATAAATCATTCCGATGATTACAACAACCGAAAGATAAACAACGATGGAAATCATTATTCCGATTTGTGCTTTGCTCATAAATCTCCCTCCGTTTTTTATAATTATAAGAAGAATGGTATAATTATAACAGATTTAGCGCTTTAATGCAATAAAATATTGCAAAATAATTTTTTCAGCTTAACCCCCTGCGAAAAACGCAGGGAAAAACGAACGCAAAACATCATATCGTTAAAAATTTGTCATTGTCAGAGGTAAGATTTTGTATAATCTGTAAAAAATGTATTTTTCACTTGATTATTAATTTCAAACAGTATAAAATATTAGTGCAAATAAAGCAATTTATTAAATAATTTTACGGAGGTAGATTCCAATGGTAAAAGTTGCTATTAACGGTTTTGGCCGTATCGGTCGTCTTGCTTTCCGCCAGATGTTCGAGGCAGAGGGTTATGAGGTTGTTGCTATCAACGATTTAACTGACCCGAAAATGCTTGCTCATCTTCTTAAGTATGACACCGCACAGAGAGGTTACGCAGGTGTTATCGGCGAAAACAAACACACAGTAGAGGCTACTGAAAATTCAATCATCGTAGACGGTAAGGAAATTACTATCTATGCAAAGCCGAACGCAGCAGAGCTTCCCTGGGGCGAGCTTGATGTTGACGTTGTTCTTGAATGCACGGGTTTCTATTGCTCAAAGGCAAAGGCTCAGGCTCACATCGACGCAGGCGCTAAGAAGGTAGTTATCTCTGCTCCCGCAGGCAATGACCTTCCTACAATCGTTTACAATGTTAACCACGAAACACTTACAGCTGATGATAAAATCATCTCCGCTGCTTCCTGTACCACTAACTGCCTTGCTCCTATGGCTCAGGCTCTTAATAACTATGCACCTATCGTTTCCGGTATTATGTGCACAATCCACGCTTACACCGGCGACCAGATGATTCTTGACGGTCCTCACAGAAAGGGCGACCTCAGAAGAGCACGCGCAGGCGCAGCTAACATCGTTCCTAACTCAACGGGCGCAGCTAAGGCTATCGGCCTTGTTATCCCCGAGCTTAACGGCAAGCTTATCGGCGCTGCACAGAGAGTTCCTACCCCCACAGGTTCAACAACTATTCTTACAGCTGTTGTTGAGGGTAACGACATCACTGTTGACGGCATCAACGAGGCGATGAAGGCTGCCGCTAACGAGAGCTTCGGCTACAACACAGACCCCATCGTTTCCATGGATATCGTTGGTATGAGATACGGCTCACTCTTTGACGCTACTCAGACAATGGTTCTTCCTATCGGCGACGGCAAGTATGAGGTTCAGGTTGTTTCTTGGTATGATAACGAAAATTCTTACACATCACAGATGGTAAGAACTATCAAGTACTTCGCAGAGCTCGGCTAAACCGAATAAACAAAAGCGGCTTTTCAGCCGCTTTTTTAATTCGGAATTCGGAATTCGGAATTTCGGGTGAGCTTCGCTCACGCTCATTATAATCGCCTTTTTGCATACCAATGTAGGGCAAGGTGCCCACACCTTGCCGCGAAACGTTGCAAAAAACAGGGAG
>ONCR01000120.1 GCA_900316345.1 uncultured Eubacteriales bacterium
TAAGTTTGATAACTTCCTTGTTATGAAGCCTGCTAAAAGAATCCTTGAAAAAGCAAAGATGAGTAGTGACACCCAAATGCTCTTCCACAGCGACCAAGGCGTACAATACTCATCCGCAGGCTATTGTAACCTGCTTAAATCATACAATGTTATTCAGAGTATGTCAAGAGCCGGCAATCCGAGAGACAACGCCGTCATAGAATCCTTCTTCGGAAGATTCAAAGACGTTATGTTCTCGCATTTTGAGTACTCAAAATGCGAGAACATATCCAAAGTAGTTGCCGATACAATTTACTACTTCAACAATATCAAACCGTTAAGAAAACTGAATAAAAAACCGCCAGTCCAATATCGCATTGAACTGGCAACTTAATTCTTTTTTTGTGTCTACTAACTGTTGACTAGGTCAGCATACGCTCCCCGATAATTTATGTATTATTACTTTCTGAAGAAGTTAACGATATCGTCAAATGCGTCGTCATCGTTAGGAGTAAAGGTTGTTGAAGCGGGAGCTACTGTTTCGGTAGGCGGCTCAACTGCCTTATTAGCGGTTAACGACTTCATCTCTTTCGGGCCTTCATCACCGAAGCGTGTTGCGATAACAGTGATAATCATTTCGTCCTCAAGATCTTCATCGAAGTTTGCACCCCAGATGATTTCGCAATCAGGATGAACGCTTTCCATAACAACGCTTGATGCTGCGTCGATTTCTTCAAGGCCGATATCAGTTGACGCCGTGATGTTAAGAAGTACGCCGCGAGCGCCGTCAATAGAAGTCTGAAGAAGCGGTGAGGAAATAGCCTGTGAGGCTGCAACCTCTGCTTTATCCTTGCCCTTTGCTCTGCCAACGCCCATATGAGCATAACCGGCATCCTTCATAATTTCGGTTACGTCAGCGAAGTCTGAGTTTACAAGGCCTGTTGCGTTAACAAGGTCAGAAATAGACTGTACGCCCTGACGAAGAACGTCGTTAGCTATATCAAATGCATTGAGAAGAGTAATCTTTTCCTTTGAAACAAGCTTAAGGTTTTCGTTAGGAATAACCATAATGCTGTCAACATACTGAGCAAGCTCATTAATACCTTCCTGAGCCTGAGTCATACGGCGCTTGCCTTCAAAACCGAACGGAGTTGTTACAACACCAACGGTAAGAATGCCCATATCCTTAGCAATTTTTGCAACGATGGGAGCAGCGCCTGTTCCTGTTCCGCCGCCCATACCTGCGGTAATGAAAACCATCTCAGTGCCCTGGAGAATATCTGTAATAGCTTCGCGGCTTTCTTCGGCTGCCTTCATTCCAACCTCAGGCTTTGCGCCGGCGCCCATACCCTTTGTGGTCTTTTCGCCGATAAGAACCTTCTGAGTTGCTGCTGATTTTGCAAGAGCAGGCTTATCCGAATTTATTGCTACAAAGTCAACGTCCTTTATATTACATTTAACCATGCGGTTAACAGCGTTTCCGCCGCCGCCGCCAACACCTATAACCTTAATGTTAACAATTCTGTTTTCATCTGTATCGATTTCGTATCTGCCCATTTTTTATTCTCCTTATTTGATATTTTGTTGGGTGCGTTCACCGTACAAATGACATTGTAACAGTTTTGTAACCAAATTGCAATAGTTTTTACAAAATATTCTTTATTTTTTTTTACAATCTTTTTTGTCGAAATAAAAATCCCTTTGTTAAAAATCTACAAAGCATATTAGTTTTCGGAAAAATACGCCTGTTTTCCGTCAGATACTGTTAAAACACCTTCAATCTGCGGATTGCTTTCGTTTAACTTATCAATAGCGCTTAGCGCTGAATAGATTTTATTATCAAGCTTATCAAGCGAACCGAGTTTAATCGTTATACGCGAATCATATGTAACGGTATTATTATTAATATCGGCGGAATTAATAGCTGTTATCTTATCAAGCTTAAGCCTTTCAATAGCGTTTGCAAGCTTAAGAAGATTATCCATTTTTTTTGTTTCGGTAAAATCAGCCCTCTGCCCTATAACCGCGGTTTTTAGCTCCGCCTTTAAAATTGCAACAGCGTTCTTGTTCTTTTTTGCAGATGTTTCAAGAACCTTGAAGCGGCCGTCAAGAAGAGTATATGTTTTATCGCTGTTTTTAACTGAATAAACTATAGGCGTTTCGGTTATGTTAACAATAATTGTTGAGGGAAGCTTTCTTGTAACTTCGGCGTTATAGATATACGGAAGGCTTTCTTCAAGCTTTGCAGACGCTTTTTCGGTATCGCTTATAAAAAGGTTATCCCCTTTTCCGATAGGAAGAACGGCAAGAATCTCTTCCTTCGTATAAGTTGAATTACCTTTAAGCGTAATTGTGTTAATCTTAAAAAATACAGTAAGGCTTAACACAACAATAACGGCAACAATTGCAACAACAAGAAGGATATAAAAGATTATCTTTCTTCTTACCTTTGCGTTTTTTCTTTTTCTGTTTTCCTCCGCCCTGCGCTCATCGGTTGTTTTAAGCTCGGGCTGAGTCCTTCTTCGCGGGCTTTTTCGGTTTGAAACTTCGCGTTGATTTTCAGCGCTTTCCTTATACCTTTTCGGAGGCTCTAAGCCGAAGGAGCCGAGAGAGCTGTTAAGCGAGCTAAGCTCGTTGTCGGTTCCGGTTTTGTTAACTTCCCTTTTGGGCTTGCTGTTCTTCTTCATCCTTTATCCTCTTAATGTCTGCGCCGACCGAGGCCAGCTGAGCTTCAATATTTTCATATCCTCTGTCAAGATGATAGATGTTTTTTATTTTTGATTCTCCCTCTGCTGCGAGGGCGGCAATTACCAAAGCTGCCCCTCCGCGCAAATCGGTACATTCGGCGCACGTGCCGTGCAGCGTTTCAACTCCGTTTATAACAGCAGTAGCAGAGTTTATTTCAATATCCGCACCGAAGCGGCAAAGCTCGGGTATATGCTTAAACCTGTTTTCAAATACAGTTTCATTAATAATACTGCAACCCCTTGCTACGCTGAGCATTGCGCATACGGTTGCCTGTGAATCCGTAGGAAAACCGGGATACGGAGCAGTCGTTATTTTTTTTACGCGTTTAAGCCTTTTCGGGGGCTTAAGCGTAACTGCGTTTCTTTCAAGATACAGTTCACAGCCAGCCGCCTTAAAAACCGGTAAAAGAGCTTCAAGCTGAGGCAAAACCGCATTTCGTATTTTCAGCTCGCTTGATGTTATTGCCGAAGCGCACATCATTGTTGAAGCAATAATTCTGTCAGGTATAACGGTGTGCTCCGCTTCTCCAAGCGTTTTTACGCCCTCTATTTCAATAACAGACGTTCCTGCGCCGCTGATTTTTGCACCGGCGCTGTTTAAAAAT
>ONCR01000119.1 GCA_900316345.1 uncultured Eubacteriales bacterium
AAATTCCCTGCATACTTGCGTATGCAGGGAATTTTTAATGCTTTTAGGGACAAAAGGACAAAGTCAAAACCTATCCTTCGTTACCGCACCTCGCCTAAAGAATGTCAGCCCAAATGAGAGGATTAAAAGCATAGTTTATTATTGCTTTGAAGCGTTTAGCTTGCACAGTGCGGAGCGCGTTTGCGTTCCCGTTTTTTTATAAATTGAGGTAATGTGATGTCTTAAGGTACTGACGGAAATGTTCAGTCTTGAGGCAATCACCTCCTGCTTATCGTCGGTTAAAACCAATTCCTTAAAAACCCTGAATTCCGACGGCGTAAGGTTATATTTTTCCTTTAACGCTTCAAGCGAAGGCTTTTCATAAGTGTTTTCTTCACGGCTGAGGTTTAAGCTGAAATCGCCGCCTATTGCCATTAATATAACAATGATTATTAGCGCTGAAAGGTCAATTATAAACACAGCAAGCTGTGAAAAGCCTGCAAAGCCGAAAACGAATGAAATAATTACTGCTACGCTGTCGAGCATTCTTCCAAGGCCTGCCCAGATTTCAGGGCGTTTAGTATCGGGAGCAAGCCGCAGGAAGGTAAGATGATAAAAGGTTATAACAGCCGTCAACGCTAAATAGAAAAGGCACATATTAATAAAATACGTTTCCTTTCCGATTAACGCGGCGTTAAGAAAAGCGATTACGGCAACGCATAAAGCGCTTAAGGGAAGGCATTTTCCGCCCCTGTAATCACCGATAAATCCGAAGATGAGCATTCCGGGAATCATTACCAGCCTCGGCCAGCTGTAAACATTATATTCCGTATATCCTGATGCAATCTGTAAGTGATGAATATAACTGTTATAATACGTTATAAAAAGAAGCAACGCAAGCGTGATTATAACGCCGAACAACAGCTTTTTTCCGTAAGGCTTAACGGAAGAGGCGACCTCGTTTTCATTTTTGTTATCATAATTCATCAATATAATAATGATAAGCGCTACAGAAAGAATAATAAGTGCGCAGAGCAGAGGTTTAACGGTCCATCTAAGCTGAAGAAGATACTGCATAAGAAGCGCTATGCTGTAGCCGCAGCCGATACATAGACCTAAACGCTCTGTTATTTGCGAGGAAATATATAAGTAAACCGCGCCTCCCGTATAGCCGAGAGCAAAAACTCCGACGGCGGTAACCGCAAGGTAAAACACAGAGGCAGGGTTTAAAAACGTCATAATCATAGCGCAGATTAAGCATAAGCCCGTAACAGCCGAAGCAGTTGCGCCGTATGTCTTTACTGATTTTGTTTTCGCCTTAAAGAATGCGTGAACAAAAAAGCCGATTATAACAAATACCTGCAAAAAGCCGTAGACCGTTTCCTGCCGGCTTTCGGCAAGATAGCCGCGCCCTGCCTGATTTCCGAAGCGTAAAACAACAAACTGCAAAAATACAAACGAAGCAAACAGCGCCGTTAGCTTCGCAGCGTTTTTGTTTATTGAATTTATTGCTTTTACATTTTTCATTTTGTCATCTCATCTTTATAAGCTAACTTTATTTTATCACATATCAATGTTATTGTAAATAAGCAAAAGGCCCGGTTTGGGGCACCCTGCGTAAAGGCGAGGTGCCCCAAACCGAACCTTTGAAAGCTTTTATAGCCGTACGGGGATATTTTTTTCGTTAAGATAGCGTTTAAGCTCGGGGACGGGAAGCTCATTAAAATGGAAGAGGCTTGCGGCAAGCACCGCGTCGGCCTTTCCAACGGTCAGAACGTCATAAAAATGCTCCGCCTTACCTGCGCCGCCCGAAGCGATAACGGGAACGCCTACGGCTTCGCTTACAGCCCTTGTAAGCTCAACGTCATAGCCTGTTTTTTGGCCGTCGCAATCCATTGAGGTTAACAGGATTTCTCCTGCTCCGCGGTTTACGGCCTCCTTTGCCCATTCAACCGCGTCAATACCCGTAGGGATTCTTCCGCCGTTAAGGTAAACCTCCCAGCCGCCCTCGCGGCGCTTAGCGTCAATAGCGCAAACAACGCATTGAGAGCCGAATTTATAAGCCGCCTCGTTTATAAGCGAAGGATTTTTAACCGCCGCCGAATTAACCGATATTTTATCCGCACCTGCGCGCAGAAGCTCGGTAAAATCGTCAACCGTTCTTATCCCGCCGCCCACGGTAAAGGGAATAAATACCTGAGAGGCGACGCGCTCAACAATATCAAGCATCGTTGCTCTTCCCTCGTGGCTTGCCATAATATCAAGAAGAACAAGCTCATCGGCGCCCTGTTTATCGTAAGCGGCGGCACATTCAACGGGGTCGCCCGCGTCGCGAAGATTTACAAACGAAACGCCCTTAACAACCCTTCCGTTTTTTACGTCAAGGCAGGGAATTATTCTTTTAGCGTACATAACTATACCTCCGCAAAGTTACGAAGCAGCATCAGTCCGGCCTCGCTGCTTTTTTCAGGGTGAAACTGAGTTGCGGCAACAAGCCCGTTTTGCACGGCGCATTCTATTTCAACGCCATAAGAGGTTGTTGCGGCAACGGTATCAGCACCGCTTAAATAATAGGAATGGACGAAATAAAAATAGCTTTCATCGGGTATTCCCTTAAAAATACCGTCCTTCTGTTTTATTGAAACGGAGTTCCAACCCATATGCGGAACCTTTAAGCCTTCATTATTAGGAATACGCTTTATGCTTCCCTTAAGAATTCCGAGGCCCGTTGCTTCAGGGCTTTCCTCGCTTTTTTCAAAAAGGAGCTGTAAGCCGAGGCAAATTCCGAGAAAAGGCCTTTCGCCCGAAGCGGCATTTTTAACTGTTTCTTCAAGTCCGCGCGCACGAAGCATATTCATAGCATCGCCAAAGGAACCGACGCCCGGAAGAATAACGCGCTCGGCGGATTCTATTTTCTTTTTATCAAAAGTGATTTCGCTTTTAACGCCGATATAATCAAGCGCTTTTTTTACGCTTTGAAGGTTACCTGCGCCGTAATCAATAATAGCAATCATAAATACTCCTTTGAAAAATCGGAATATAGGGCGGGTCACCCGCACCCGATTAAATAACGGAGCGTCGGGGGCGCCGCTCCCTACATTATTAAAATATATAATAGCATAAATATTTGTAATTGACAAATACATTTTATTTTGATACAATAATCGGGCGTAATAATAAACAAACTCTTTTGAGTTTTATATATTCGGAGACGTATCGAAGTGGGGACGTTTGCGAGCGCTGCCGGTGGCAGATGAAGCGAGCAATAAGGAGTGGCCGCGGTCGAAAAAACAGAGCAAGCTTTTGCGATAGTTTTTTCGGGCACCGCAACAGGACATAACGGGGCTCCCCGTTCGGCGCGTAATAATAAACAAACTCTTTTGAGTTTTATATATTCGGAGACGTATCGAAGTGGTCATAACGGGGCGCACTCGAAATGCGTTTGCCTTAACGGGCACGTGGGTTCGAATCCCACCGTCTCCGCCAAACAAAAACACCCATCGGGTGTTTTTATTTTGAGGTGGGATGAGAACCCACTCATTAAAACAGCGGCAGATACTTGTACTGCCGCTGAAAGGAAAAACATTCGTAGTGATTGTT
>ONCR01000118.1 GCA_900316345.1 uncultured Eubacteriales bacterium
ATTATATTGAGGTTGACGCCGTTATTAAACATGAACAAAAGGACGATAAGGGCGAAACCTATTATACCTTTGACAATAAGGGCGAATACTTTATCCGCTACGACGGTAAACAGATTCTCAAAAAAGATATGACCGCTAAAAAGGATAAGTATAGCGAAATGAAAGTACGTGAAGTACCGAAGAATTAGGGAATATGGTGATATTATGAAAAAGAAAACTGCTTTTGCCCTTGCAGGCCTGGGCGCCGCCGCCGTTGCCGGCATTGCCTTTCATTCATACCTTGACGTTATGTATAAGGAAACTATACCCAAGGGCCTTATCAAGATTATTCAGGAAAAAACCGACCCCGGCGATTTAATCGAGCTTTCAAATATGTGCGAAAAGAGTATGGAGTGGGTTGATAAACAGAATATCGAAACCGTAACCCTGCTTAATGACAGAAACGAAACGCTTAAGGGCTTCCTTTTAATGGCTGAAAAACCGTCAAAAAAATTCTGCGTTTTTGCCCACGGTTACCGCGCAAGCCACAGGGGCGATTCGGCAAACTTCTTTAAGTTTTACCACGATAAGGGCTTTAATTACCTTGCCGTTGACCATACCGCCGCAGGCGAAAGCGAGGGCGACTGGGTAGGTTTTGACTATTACGAAAGCATTGATATGCTTAAGTGGCTTGATTATATCATTGACCGCTACGGAAGCGATATTGAAATCGTAATTCACGGTGTATCAATGGGCGGAGCAACCGTTTGCCAGATGGCGGATAAAATTCCGCCACAGGTTAAGGCTATTGTTGCCGATTGCCCGTATACAAGCGCAAAGGATGAATTTATTTGCGTTGCCAACAGCGTAGGCATTAAGAAAACCGCGCCTTATATTCTCGGCGCAATGAACTTCCTTAATAAACGCCTTGCCGGTTATGACCTTGAAAAAACCGATGTGAGAAACAGCGTTAAAAACGCAAAGGCGCCGATGCTCTTTATTCACGGCGGAAGCGATACCTTTGTTCCTACGGCTATGGGCAAGGAGCTGTTTGACCTTTGCACAACCGAAAAGGATATGCTGATAGTTGAGCCCGCCAAGCACGCCGAAAGCATTGTTCAGGATACCGAAGGGTATCACAAAAAGCTTAACGAATTTCTTGATAAATACATATAAAAACAGGAGAGCGCCGCTCTCCTGTTTTTTTGCTTATTTTGATTTGATTGATTTAACCGAGCTGTAGCTTCCGTAGTACTTCTTGCCGTCAACAGTTTTGTAAGCTCTTACTCTTACGTAATACGTGTTGCCCTTTGTGAAGTTGTTGCCTTAATTATATGCTGCTTTGCGCACAGGATTGCGATTTTGTAATAATTTGCGTTTTAATTGTAAAAAAATGCAGTTATTTTAATCTTTCGTTTAGCTCTTGTTCCGTTTTCTCCAGCGCTCTTTTGGTTGTTAATCCAAGCTCAATTGTTGCAACGCTTCCGTCCTTGAGGTAAAGAATAACGCTTGAATAACGCTGAACAAGGCTTTTTTTAAACGAAAGCTTTGTGTCCTTAAAAACCTCTGCGCGCTCAATCTCGCTGTATTTAAACTCGTTGTTTTCATCAAGCGCGGTAAATTCAAGCCCTTCCGCTTTGAAGAGCACGCCGTTTTTAAGCTGCTCCCTTGTTGTAAGCGCCGCAACTATTATTATTACCGCCTGAATTATTACAAAACAAACCGAATAAAAATCAAGGCGTTTCGTTATGTTCGCAACCGAAACAGCCGTTAAAGCAACAGCCGCCAAATCAAATACGGCGATAACAAAAAATGAAATCGGCGGAACAATTCTTATAAATCTATCTTTCATAAAATCTTTCCGTTATATTACAGCTTTCGCTTTTAAATTCCTTACCGTTTAAATAGTTAAGCTCTCCCGCGTCGGAAGTGAAGCTGAAGCGAAGACGGTAGGAATAAAGCTCCTGGCGAAAGCGCCCGTGAGTTTTTCCGTATTTTCCGTCGCCTGCAAGCGGATGACCTATTGAAGCAAGGTGCGCCCTTATCTGATGCGTGCGCCCCGTAAGAAGCTCAACCTCAACAAGCGAAAGCCCGTCTTTATAATCAAGAACCCTGTAATGCGTTACTATTTCCTTTGCTCCCTCGGTGTAATTTTTGCTTACGCTTACAAGGTTTCTTTTTTCGTCTTTAACAAGATAGCCTTTAAGCGTTTCGCTTTCCTTTTCAAATCTGCCCTCGGCTATGGTTAAATAGAATTTATCAAGCTCGCGGCTTTTGATTTTTTCGCTTAATATCTTAAGCGCCGTAAAGGTCTTTGCTCCAATAACAAGGCCGCCCGTGTTTCGGTCAATTCTGTTTGCAAGGGCAGGGGAGAAGCTGTTTTCCTCGTCCGGGTTCCATTCTCCCTTTTCGAAAAGATAACGCTTAAGCGAAGAAATAAGGGTGTTAACATATTCCTTCCCGTCGGGATGGCAAAGAACGCCCTGCTTTTTATCTAAAATGATAACGTTATCGTCCTCATAAATAATCCCGTCAAGCTTCGGTGCCTTTA
This sequence comes from uncultured Eubacteriales bacterium, assembly GCA_900316345.1. Taxonomy (GTDB): domain Bacteria; phylum Bacillota; class Clostridia; order Oscillospirales; family Acutalibacteraceae; genus Eubacterium_R. The sequence goes on from ONCR01000118.1 coordinate 2,531, forward strand.
AAAAATCATAATGCTTTTTCTTTGGAACCAAAAGCTCGTCGCTGAGGTATAGCTCAATAACGTCGCCCTCGTTAACAAGCTGCTCAGGCGTGCATCTTTTACGGTTAATCTTTATATTCTTTTTTCTAATCTGTTTATACATCATAGACTTCGGAAGGCTTTCAAAACTCTTTTGAAGCAGCTTGTCAAGCCTCTGTCCGCTGTCGTTTGCTTTTACCGTAATCTGTTTCATGCCTTTATTATAGTGTATTAAAAACAAGTTGTCAAATAATTAAAAACAAATGTTCTAATCAGCTGTTGACAATTTCTTTTGGTTAATGTATAATATACTGAATACACTTTTTTGGGGAAAATATTATATATGGATAAATTCAAATTAGTAAGTAAATTCAAGCCTACGGGCGACCAGCCCGAAGCTATTGACGCGCTTGTTAAGGGCGTTTTGAACGGCGATAAGGAACAAACCCTTATGGGCGTTACAGGCTCGGGTAAAACCTTTACAATGGCAAACATTATTGAAAAGGTTAATAAGCCAACCCTTGTTCTTGCCCACAACAAAACTCTTGCGGCGCAGCTCTGCAGCGAGTTTAAGGAATTCTTTCCCGAAAACGCCGTTGAATATTTCGTTTCTTATTACGATTATTATCAGCCCGAAGCATATGTCCCTACAACCGATACTTATATTGAAAAGGACAGCGCGGTTAATGACGAGATTGACAAGCTGCGCCACAGCGCGGCTTCTGCCCTTGCCGAAAGGCGCGACGTTATTATCGTTGCTTCCGTTTCGTGTATTTATTCTATAGGCGACCCCGTTGATTACCAGAATATGGTTGTTTCGTTAAGGCAGGGAATGACGAAGGAGCGCGACGAGCTTATCAATAAGCTTGTTGAAATTCAGTATGAAAGAAACGATATTAATTTCGTACGTAACAAATTCCGCGTGCGCGGAGATACGGTCGAAATCTTTCCTGCCGGAGGTAACGGAAACGCAATCCGCGTTGAATTCTTCGGGGATGAGATTGACCGAATTTCCGAAATTAATCCCCTTACCGGCAAGGTTGAGGGAATTCTTTCTCACTGTGCAATCTATCCCGCTTCGCTTTATGTTGTCAGCCGTGAAAAGCTTGAAAAGGCGATAAATGAAATATATGACGAAATGACGGAGCGCGTC
>ONCR01000115.1 GCA_900316345.1 uncultured Eubacteriales bacterium
CTGGTTTTCTTCAATATACCCTTCGCTGCTCGGAACAATGTAACCCACACAGTCAATCATTCTTACCTTAAGATGAATTCCGTTTTCAATATTAATTTCAACCGCGTTTTCGGGAATAAACTTAGGCTCGGTTGTCATAATCGTTCGTCCTGCAGCGGATTGCGGAAGCTCATCCTTTGCTCTTTCCTTAATAAAATCATCGTCGATATTTGGGATAACAAGCGTATCAATAAATTTTTTGATTAAGGTTGATTTTCCCGTTCTGACAGGGCCTACGACGCCAATGTAAATATCTCCCTGTGTTCTTTTGGAAATATCCGAATATATGTTTGTGTTCATAACTTCCTCCTATGCTTTGGGAATAATCAATACTCTTTGTGATGAAAGCGTGTCGCCCTGCAGGTTATTTTCATTCTTTATCGCTGTTAAATCAGATGAAAACGCTTTTGCAATATCCCAAAGGCTTTCGTTGGTTTTGCCGAAGTATACCGTTAAAGCAGGCATATTAATTCTGTTTTCGCCGGGAAAAATATCGCTTAAAACCTTTGCCGTTCGATTGTTAAACGCATACGCTTCAAGATTAACGTTAAGCCTAAGCTCAAGCGTGTTATTATTTGAAATTGTATAATCATAAGAATTAATATAAATTGAGGTTACGGCGTCGCTGAAGCCGTTTATATCAAAAGATAAATCCTCTTCGCCGCTAAAGGACGATATTTCTTTACTTATGCTTTCAAATATAACGCTTATTTGCGCTTTCGCTTTAATGACGCCGTTACCTGTCGTTATATTTCCGACTTTAAGCGAAACGTCATATATCTTTTCGACATCGTCCGGCATCCTGTATGAAAGATTAAAGCTTTTATTATCGCTAATCCTCTTTCCGGCTTCGCTGAAACTGAAATCACTGTATGTACATTCCGACTGATAATAAGGAATGTATCCGTCATTAACAAGCTCGGTTTCTTTTTCTTTTATAAATGTTATATCAGCCATAATATCCCCGAATACGTCAAGGCCGGTAATCTTATCGTTAGAATTTGACTTTGCTTTAACAAATAAGCTTGCGTTATTAAGTTTTACTATAGCTAAATCCTCATCGCTTATACCTGGCGAATCTATAATTTTTGATGCGTTAAATGAATATTCCGCTCTCTCTAACGCTTCGCTGTCGTTATCCGCTGTATACAGTATGCTAACGCTTACAACAGCCTTTATCAGCGCCTTATCCTTAATTAATTTAATTTCGCTTAATGATGAAAACATATTGAAAGCAACAACCCGCTTAATCGGCTCTGAACCTGAGGGCAATGTGAATTCCTCGTCAAATTCAAGCTTTTGCTTAGCGGTGTTGAATATATCTGCTACTTTGTATTTTTCAATTTTCAGTTTTGAATTATCGCAGGAGCATACTGACGGACAGTTGTTTTTATCATAAACGGTAAGCTGAATAACACTTGATGAATGCACGTCAATCCGTCTTTGATTAATAACCCGATAATTTGTGTATTTATCAAATATTTCAGCGCTTAAAAATGCGCTGTCGCTCAATCCTTCGGCATTTACCGTTTTAACAAATTCCTCTTCAAAATCAACATAGCATAAGCTTGAGCTTTCATTATAATAAGTAATGCATATTTCGGTTTTACCGTAAAGCTTGATTTCATTTATGCTGATTTCCGCGGAATTAATACTGCTGTTAGCGCAACAATTAACAATGCGATAAACATCATCGCAATATGCGGGAAGAGCTGCCTGAAAGTCGTTTTCGACTTCAATTTGCCTTGTAAAAGCTTTACCGCAATGTTCAACACAGGAAAATTCCTTTTTAATTTCCATAGCGTTTGCTCCTTTCATTATTCAATAAAGATTATGCATAATAAAAGCCCTATATTACATAAAAATTATCATTTTCTTTTTTTACAAAACTATTGACTTAATAAGGATTTAGTGTTATCATATCAAAGCGTTAATTTAACGGGCCATTAGCTCAGTTGGTCAGAGCAACCGGCTCATAACCGGTCGGTCCGGGGTTCGAGTCCCTGATGGCCCACCAAGAAAAAGGAATCGCAAAAGCGGTTCCTTTTTTATTATCTATCAGGGACGAGAAACGAAACACCGATTAGCAAGACTGAAGGTCGCAGCTCATCGGGAGAAACAGTCCGGTGGACTGTTTCGTTGTTGAGAAGAGAGTCCCTGATGGCCCACCAAGAAAAAGGAATCGCATAAGCGGTTCCTTTTTTTATTATCTATCAGGGACGAGAAACGAAACACCGATTAGCAAGACCAAAGGTCGAAGCTCATCGGGAGAAACAGTCCCATTTATCTATGATTATGGACGACCAACGGTCGTCCCTACGGAGTTATTTTTTAGGGAATGGCATTCTCGACGTCCGTAAACGGTATGTTAACTTCAACATAATAAAAAAATGGATGAGGCTGACTCATCCATTCTCTTTTTTCATAATTACATAAACAGTATTGAAGCAGCGATTATGTATTGCGCCGCATAATAAGTCAAATGGTTGGTAAAATAGTGTACCGGCCTATCCTTGCCTTTTCCGAAAAAGGTTCCCGAAAGGATAACGTCGGATAGCGCAAACATAGCCGCGCCGATTGCAAGCATAATATACCTCTTCTGAAAATGAGTTATAATCATTGCCGCAAAGCCTGTAGCAAAGGTCATCATAAGGAATATTGTGTATATAAATACAATAGTTTTATATGCGCCAAAATGAACTTTCATTATCTTTGCCGATGCAATATTGCCAATGCTGAAAAGAACGCAGAACAACAGGCAAAGAAGAATTACCCACCATTTTTCATACATCTTGCTTTGATATATAATTGCTGCAACGTAGAATACATGGCCGATTAAAAAGAAAATAAAACCCGCATAAAGATATTTACTTTTATCTTTATCGTATATTCCCTTTAAATCAAGCATAATATCGCCGCAAAGTCCGAGCGTTCCGCCGAATATAAGAAGCGAGCCGTAAATATATACGTCGGGATTACTTAGCAATGCGAATACCGCCGTCAACAAGTAACAGCAGCTTGAAACGGTTTTAAGCATAAGGTTTTTAACGCTGAAGCCTTTTGCTCTGTTAATACAGAAAATTAATGACATTACAGATCCGAGCACTAAAACAATGTAATAAGGGATTCCTGCCTGTGATAACTGTTGCATAACCTCACTCCTAATATATAAATTATAATTAATAAACATTTGTCTATTACATTATAGCACATATTTAGATAATTGTAAATAATAAAATACTAATGAGTTTCAATCTTAATATTTATTGAAAAAGCTGTTCCCATTTTTGTAAGAGCCTTTCCAAGCTCCAAGCTGCATTTGCAGGGCTTGTTGACGGTAAACAAACAGAGGTAATTCCGGTAACTTTTTCTAAATATTTGCGGTATAGCTTATCAGCAGTTTTGCCGTTTGTGTATATTTTAGTTATCTTACTACACCTAATTATTTTCATAATATCATTAGGTACCGCATTTTGAATACTACTATCAGCAGAGCCTGTTATTTCACAAGAAGCAATAACATCCCATAGGGCAATATGATGACGCAGAAGCATATCCTTTTTATCATCAATACTATCAGGCAGCGCTTCACAGCAGACAGATGATAACACCTTCCAAAAACGATTTTGAGGATGCCCGTAAAAAAATCCGTATTGCCTGCTTTTTACCGACGGAAACGAACCGAGTATCAATATTTCTGAATTACAATCATACACAGGGTCAATCGGGTGTATCACTTTTTTCTTATTTCCCATATTATCACCGTAAAACTAAATAATCTTGCAAATATATTATACAAAAAGATGAAACAAAAATCTATATATAAATGTCGGCAAGGAAAATACTTGTCGGGCAGGAAAATTGATAAATGAAAAGATAAAAAAAGAACAGGCGTAAAGCCTGTTCTTTCTTTATGTCGGCATCGACCTATTTTCCCGGGAGGCTGCCCTTCGTCCAAACAAACTACGTGATTAAAAGAAAACGCTACGCATTTTCTTAACAATCCCTGCGTATGTTTCTCCTCTCGGCGGCAGTACAAGTATCTGCCTCCGAATATTTAAGGAAAATACTTGTCGGGCAGGAAAATTGATAAATGAAAAGATAAAAAAAGAACAGACG
>ONCR01000114.1 GCA_900316345.1 uncultured Eubacteriales bacterium
AAAAGGAGAAGTAAAAAAACGATTAATCTTTCGTTTGACGAATGGAATGTTTGGTATCACAGCGATAACGCGCCTTACGAGCGCTGGAGCATGGCTCCGCCGAGGCTTGAGGACGTCTATTATTTTGAGGACGCGCTTCTTACGGGCGCAATGCTTATAACCCTTTTAAGGCATTGCGACAGAATTAAGATTGCCTGTCTTGCCCAGCTTGTTAACGTTATTGCACCGATTTTTACCGAAAACGGCGGCGGTGCGTTTAAACAAACTATCTTTTACCCGTTTGAGCATCTTTCAAATTACGGCAGGGGAGCGGCGCTGAATCCGCTTATCGACTGCCCGAAATATGACTGTAAGGAATTTACGGATGTTCCGTATCTTGAAAGCATAGCGACCTATGATGAGGAAAACGGCGAAATGGTTATCTTTGCAGTTAATAAATCCGAAAACGAGGCTGTTGACCTGAATATCAACCTTCTCGATTTTGAAGGCTACAAACCGATTGAGCATATTTCAATGGACGGTTATGCGAAAAATGAAATCAACGGTTTTGGCGGTGAGAGGGTTAAGCCTCATTCAAATCCGCTTCCGAAGCGTGACGGAAGCGAAGTAAATGTACATTTGGCTCCGTTTTCGTGGAATGTTGTAAGATTTGAAAAATAATTTTTGATTTTTCTTGACAGGGTATCACTTTTGTGCTACAATGCACTAAACCGTTGAAAAAGGGTAAGTAAGCTTTTTAAGCGCTTGCAAAGAGAGTTGCCGATGGTGGGATGGCAACGAAGGGCACTAAGCTGAATGGACTTTTGAGGGCGAGCTGAAAGAATATCGAGTATGCAAGACGGAGAAGGCGCTCCGTAATCAAACGTCAGCATATGACAGTATGCGTTGAGTGAGTGCTTATGCACTAAGCAGGGTGGCACCGCAGGAAGATTATTATTCCTGTCCCGGCATTTGGTTGGGACAGGATTTTTATTTTGTTCCAAGGGAAACAGCTCAGCAAAATAATTTTAAGGAGGACAAAAAGATGAGTGAAAACAAGATTCCCTACAAAATCTATCTCGAAGAGGATGAGATGCCTAAAGCATGGTACAATGTTCGTGCGGATATGAAGAACAAGCCTGCTCCGCTTCTCAATCCCGGAACACATCAGCCGATGACTGCAGAGGAGCTCGAAGGAGTTTTCTGCGCAGACCTTGTAGCGCAGGAGCTTGACAACGATAACGCTTATATTGAAATTCCTCAGGAAATCAGGGATTTCTATAAGATGTACCGTCCGTCTCCGCTTGTTCGTGCTTACTGCCTTGAAGAAAAGCTTCAAACTCCGGCTAAGATTTACTATAAGTTTGAGGGCAACAATACCTCCGGCTCACATAAGCTTAATTCGGCTATCGCCCAGGCTTACTACGCTAAAAAACAGGGCTTAAAGGGCGTAACAACCGAAACAGGCGCAGGCCAGTGGGGAACTGCTCTTTCGATGGCTTGTTCATACTTAGGCCTTGATTGTAAAGTATTTATGGTTAAGGTTTCTTACGAACAGAAGCCCTTCAGGCGTGAGGTTATGAGAACCTACGGCGCTTCCGTAACTCCATCGCCTTCAATGGATACCGAAATCGGCAAGAAGATTAACGCGGAGCATCCCGGAACATCGGGCTCTCTCGGCTGCGCTATTTCAGAAGCTGTTGAGGTTGCCGTTAAGAATCCCGGCTACAGATACGTTCTCGGCTCGGTTCTCAACCAGGTTCTTCTTCACCAGTCGGTTATCGGCCTTGAAACCAAGGCTGCGCTTGATAAATACGGCATTAAGCCCGATATGATTATCGGCTGCGCAGGCGGCGGCTCAAATCTCGGCGGCCTTATCTCTCCGTTTATGGGCGAAAAGCTCCGCGGCGAGGCTGATTATGAATTCATTGCTGTTGAGCCCGCGTCTTGCCCGAGCTTTACAAGAGGCGTTTTCGCTTACGATTTTGCGGATACCGGTATGGTTTGCCCGCTTGCTAAAATGTACACCCTCGGTTCCGATTTCATCCCGTCGGCTAACCACGCAGGCGGCTTAAGATACCACGGTATGAGCCCGATTCTTTCTCAGCTTTACGATGACGGTCTTATGAAAGCGGTATCCGTTGAACAGACTAAGGTATTCGAGGCTGCAGAGCAGTTCGCAAGGGTAGAAGGTATTCTTCCCGCTCCCGAAAGCTCGCACGCAATCCGCGTTGCTATTGACGAAGCTCTCAAGTGTAAGGAAACGGGCGAAGAAAAGACTATCGTATTCGGCCTTACAGGTACGGGTTACTTCGATATGGTTGCTTATGAAAAGTTCCATAACGGCGAAATGGAAGATTATATCCCGACCGACGAAGAGCTTGCAAAGTATGCGGCTAAACTTCCGAAAATTGATTAATCTGTTTTTTGAGCAGGGGGAATTCCTCCTGCTCTTTTTATATTTGCTCTTGAAATAGCCCTCCTTAAGTGGTAAATTATAATTAAGCAGAAATTGAGAAGGTGATAACAATGGTTAATCAAAACAGAATAATTGAAAATCTTAAAGCCTTTGTCGCTCTTGACAGTCCGTCGCTTAATGAAAGACTTGTATGCGATAAACTTAAGGATTACTTAAAAGCTATCGGCATTGAAGCCGTTGAGGATAATGTAGGAGAAATTATCGGCGGCACAACGGGAAACCTTTACGCCTGCGTTGACGGCGGAATTGACGCCGAGCCCGTTCTTTTCTCTGCTCATATGGATACCGTTGAGCCCTCCCACGGCAAAACGGCTGTCGTTCACGAGGACGGAACAATTACTTCTGACGGAACAACGGTTTTAGGCTCAGATGACCTTGCGGGCGTTGTTGCAATTCTTGAGGGGTTAACTCAGCTTAAAGAGAATAATATCCCTCACCGCCCGATTGAACTTCTTTTTTCCGTTTGTGAAGAAACTCACGGCGGCGGTGCAAGCACGTTTGATTATTCAAAGCTGAAATCAAAGGTTGCCTACGTATTTGATATGGACGGAGCTCCCGGCTCCGCCGCTTCCTCGGCACCCTCAATTTTAACCTACAAGGTTAAGTTTATCGGAAAATCAGCCCATGCAGGCTTTGAAGCAGAAAAGGGAATTCACGCAATCAAGGCTGCAGCAAAGGCGGTAACGCTTATCCCTTGCGGAAATATTGAAGAGGGCGTAACGGCCAACGTAGGCGTAATCAGCGGCGGTAAGGCGACTAATATTGTTCCCGATTGTGCTGAGATTACAGGCGAAATCAGAAGCTTTAACCCCGATAAAATTGAAGATAAAATCAATGAGGTAATTTCAATTTGTAAAGCCTGCGCAGAAGAAATCGGCGGAAGCATTGAGGAAAAGCACAGCGTTGAGGTTCACGCCTTTGCAACCCCTGACGAAACCGAAACCGTTAAACGCTTTAAGAAAGTTTGCGGCGAAATGGGGCTTTCCGGCGAAACCTATCCGACCTTCGGCGGCTCTGACGCTAACGCCTACGCTCAGCACGGCGTTGAGGGAATTGTTGTTGCAACGGGTATGAATAACTGCCACGCCTGCAATGAATATACAACTGTTGACGAGCTTACAACAGCCGCAGAGCTTGCGTTTAACTTAATGAAGGAATGATTCCCTAAAGCTTTAGGGATAATTAATAAAATGAAAGGATGAATCACTATGCGTTCACACGAAGTAACATCTTACCACAAGCTGCTTGAAAACGGAAAGCTCGTTGAACCCGGCTGGAGCAGAAAACAGGTTCAGGGCTATTCAAGAAACGATATTAAAAAGCGTAAAACCCGCATTAAGGAATGGGATTATTATTACGTAATGTCAAATGAGCATAAGTTTGCTATCTGCCTTACCGTTTCCGACCTCGGTTATATCGGTATGAACAGCGTAAGCTTTGTTAACCTTGACAATGCTACCGAAAAAACGGAATCCATTATTCTTCCGTTCCCGATGGGTAAATTCAATATGCCGCCTACAACAGCGGAGGGCGACGTAAAATTCCGCAATAAAAAGCTTGCTATCGAATTTCTTCATACCGATAAGGGAAGGCTTTTAAGAATGGAATATCCTTCTTTTGACGGCGGTAAGGGAATCCGATGCAATATTCTTCTTTCGGACGAACCGGAGGAAAGTATGGTAATAGCTACGCCGTGGGATGAGGACGAACACGCATTCTACTATAACCAGAAGATTAACCCGATGAGAGCTTCGGGCAAGGTTGAATATGACGGCAAGCTTTATGAGCTTAACCCGAAAACCGATTTCGGCGGCCTTGATTGGGGACGCGGAGTCTGGA
>ONCR01000113.1 GCA_900316345.1 uncultured Eubacteriales bacterium
TCTGTCGTAGGTTACAAGGCCCTTGTTGTTTTTGCCGGTAACGCCGCCCTCGTGCCTGTTGGCCGCGCCGAAATCGAACATATTCCAGACGTAGGAGCCCCAAAGCCAGTCCCTTGAAGCGATTGCTTTTATATATTCCTCGTGAAAAACACACTGATACTCCTCGGAATAATCGCCCTGATAAGGCGAAGCGGAATGAAGATTTGTAAGTCCCTCCGCTCCGTATTCGGAAAGGCAGAGCTTTATTTCGGGGTAATCGCGATGAAAGGAATCAAGCCATTTATTAAGAAAAGCGAAGCTGAAATCGTACCACCCGAAATAGTGATTGTAGCCGAGGATATCGGTAATCCTATTCAGCTTTGACGTATTATCGAGAACCGAAAGCTGGGCGCAGGTTGTATATCGGGTTTTATCAAGAGATTTTACAAGCTCGTTCAGTTCTTTTATACACGGCACAAGCGCCTTATTTCTACTGTTCTTTTTGTTTTGAGTAATCTCGTTTTCAATGCCCCAGCAAAAAATGCAGGGGTGATTGCAGTTTTGTTTTACAAGCTCTGTAAGCTGCTGCCCGGCGTTTTCCTGCTTACGCTCGCTGAACGAGGAAATAACGGGAGCCTCCGCCCAAACGAGAATTCCCTTTTCGTCGCACAAATCGTAAAAGAAGCGGTTTTGCTGATAATGGGCAAGTCTAACGGAATTTGCGCCCATTTCAATAATAAGGTTTAAATCTTCAAGGTGCTCTTTTTCGGTAATTGCGTTGCCCATACCCTCTCTGTCCTGATGGCGGGAAACGCCGCGAAGCTTAATATGCTTACCGTTAAGGAAGAAGCCTTTTTCGCTGTCAATTTCAAATGTGCGAAAGCCTACCTTAACTTCAACGTTATCAAGAACTATTCCGTTTTCAACAAGCTCACATTTAAGGGTATAAAGATAAGGGTTTTCCTTTCCGTTCCACAGCTCAACGCTCCCGCAATTAAGAAGCATTTCGCTTTCTTTGCTTATGCCCTGAGCAACGGTTTTTCCGTTTTTATCAAGAAGCACACACCTGAGCCTTGTTAAGTCAGACGCGTTATCAATAAGGCATTTTACGTCAAGCGACCATTTTTCGCCGTTCTTTTTCGGCGTTGCATACACGCCATCGGACGAAAAATCGCCAAAGGAAAAATGGCAGCTTTCTGTTTCAACAAGCAAAACGTTGCGGTAAATTCCGCCCCAGAAGGTGAAATCGGCGCTTGACGGATAAACGTCCTCATAATCACTGTTATCAACGGATATTTCAAGCGTACAGCCGTTTTTAATATACGGTGTGAGCTCGGTTACAAAAGCGCTGTAGCCGCCCTTATGGGTATTAATAAGCCTGCCGTCAGCATAAACCTGCGCAACTGAATTAGCCCCTTCAACAAGAAGAAACGCATTTTTTTCGGTTGGCGCAAGATATTTTTTATAAACGCACGTTGTTCTTAGGTAATCCTTTGTCAGCCCGTCCGAAGCATTCCAGCAATGCGGAAGGTCAACCGTCTTTTCTTCGCCGTTCATACTAAAAAGCCAAGCGCTGTTTATATTTGTTATCTTCCTCATACTATCACCAAAAGTTTATTAATTCGTCCTTTGTAATTATAAACCATCAGGCGGCTCTTTACAATGCGTTTAAGAAAAAAGCCCGGATTTGGGAATTCCCAAATCCGGGCCTATTATGATTTACTTTATTTTAACAGTAACGGTTACGGTTTTGGTTTTAGCTTTATATTCGGCATTGCCGGCTGCCTTAACCTTAATCTTAACCTTGTAAGTGCCCTTCTTCAAGCCCTTCTTAACAGTAATTTTACCTGTTTTGGACACTGTAATCTTTTTATTGCCCTTTGGCTTTTTATCCCGTCTTACTCATCGATATGGTAGCTCCACCCTGTATCGACTTTCCTGTGGACCTCATTCAGGGTTTTCTCGTCCAGCTCGGGCCAGTCGATTACGGTGCTCGCTTTTTTTGTTACCAAATACGCCTTTTCAGCGCACAGAGCAATCGGCGTATCAGAAAGAGAATCGGAATAGAAATTATCTATCATCGGAAAGCCGTGGTCAATGATGTACTGCGCCTTCTCCTGCGCATACATTAAATTATTCAGGAACACTCCGTATTCGCGGTTATATTCCGTGGCTATAAAATTTACACCGAGGCGAGTAGCGATGGGCCCGATGACGCAAGCCGGTGACGCGCTGATAATCAGGTCGTCGTCCTTCTTCTGCGCCAGATACCACGAGGCTATCTTCTTTTCGTTTTTATCCCAATACCGCTCTATCTGTTCATCAAAATCATCAATCAGCATAAGATAGCCGAAGAATTCACGCTGCAAAAGATACTCCGGGATTTTCCCCATTTTATTAAGGATAATATTTTTGATTACCTTCGGAGCAAACGTGAACCAAAGCTTTGGATGGCGATTCATACACCAGATAAAGAAGCCGATAGAACAGTCAGAAGGAAAAATTGTTTTGTCAAAATCATATACATTCATTGTGTTTTTTCCTTTCTTACATTATTTTCTCTTACATTCGGGAAATGCGTATCATATTCCGGTTATAGCCCGTAGTCACGCGATACGCCTTTTCATTGTGAACCTCCATAAGGCCGCTCAGTATAAAGCCGCTGAGTCCCTTTATTTGTGCGTCAGGGTCGGTCAAATCGAACAGCTTACCCGAATCACGCTCGATGATAAGAACATAGTCTTTTTCAAAGAATAGCGAAAACTCAATAAGCACAGGCTTTTTTGACCGCTCGTTAACATCAAGCACTGTCAACCCTATTTCTTCCGCAAACATCGCCGCACGCGTGGCTGTATCTATCGAATAACTATGCGAAACCATACAGTCCGCGACTTGTCTTGATAGCACGGTTGCGGTTTCCGGAGTCAGGACGTCGTCCATAACGATTATCTCCTTGTCTAAGCTTTTAAGCAAAAACGGGAAATTATCCTTTCCAAAGTGCATATATACGAAAAGAAAGGCACAAACAAGCGTCAGGACGGGGGCTGCTGCAAAGCCTGCCCATAAGCCGTTAAAGCCGAAAATGGCTGAGCCGAGAATCGGCAGTAGGATATATAACAAACCGTTTTGAAGGCACGCAAAGCAGGTCGCCATACCAATGCGGTCAATTAACATATAGTAAGAGGTGGTCAGCGAGACCGTACTGCAGAACACGAACCCGAGAGAAACAATACGAACGGCTTTTATCGCCAAAGGAAGCGAGGCTCCCTCGGTAACTCCGAACAAGCCGCAAAACTGCTTTGCAAAAATCATAATAAACAAGGTTGCGGCAGCGCCTTCTATGATTGCAGCTTTTATTCCCGATTTCATTACTCTTTTGATGAGTATATGATTTCTTTCCCCGAAATAGGTACCGATAAGCGGCTGCATTGCCATTCCCACGCCGTCCATCACAACGCCGAATTCAATCAGGCTGACAACCACGGCGAGCACGACCAGGCCTGTATTGCCATAGTTACGTGAAATAAAGCCTATCATAACGTAGTCCATCAGTCCCCAACAGATGTATACGGATGAATCAACAATGCTGTACTTCGACGTCAGAAGAAAATCCTTAAACGAAAGATGCCAAACAAAGTGCAACGTATTTTTCTTACTGAAGAAATGAAGCAGACAGGTGAGAATGCCGAGGCTGTTTCCGATAACGGAACCTAATATGATACCGGTCATTCCGATGTGCTTTGTAAGTATCACCGAGCAAATAATGTTTCCGCCAATCTGAAAGACGTAGCAGACGTTGTTGCACAGCTCGTCCCCGTCGCTGTAAACCATCTGTTCAAGATAAAATATAACGATGGTCAGAAACGAATTGATAGGAATAAAACGATAGTATTCAAGCGCCCTTGCCAGGGTGTCCCCCGATATACCGCTCACGCTGAAATACGCATTTTTGAACACGAAGAGTGCAAGCGCTGAAATCAGCCCGATTCCTACGCTGATGATAAGTCCCTGCCCGTAGACCTCGTCTGCGCGGCGCTTTTTCATTGCGCCGACCTCGCGTGAGAAAACTATACCGACGCCGGTAGAAACCAGATCGCCAAAGAAGGTAACGATAGCGGTTATCGGCGTGATTGCGTTAATCCCGGCGACGCCTGATTCGCCTATGAAGAATCCGGCGATTATGCTGTCGCTAAGCAGCATCAGATACATAACCGCCTTAGTGAACGTGCCGGATATCAGCATCGAGCGGAATTTCTTTTCGCAAAAACCTTTCATTTATTTTTCTCCAAAGTAAAACTCTTTCTTATTTATAAAATAATAAAAGTATGTGCCGGTAGTTATTAGTGTTATAAGTTCTTTATCACAGTCAGAACATTCTGACAGTCCTTGTAAGTATATTTCATATCGTCCATACTGTTCTTGACCATATAGATGCCAAGCCCGCCCTTTTTGCGCTCCTTTGCTGCAAGAGTAATATCGGGGTCAGCCTGCGCCAAAGGGTTATACTGAA
>ONCR01000107.1 GCA_900316345.1 uncultured Eubacteriales bacterium
ATGTCCATTTGGGCTGACGCCCTAATGGACATTTTAATGTAGTTATGGCGGAAAAGATGCGATTTTAGGACTAACCTTCGTTATCGCACCTCGCCTTTACGACGGACGCCCCTTGAGAGGATTTTTTGTTTAAAACGCCAAACGGCAGGTATCTGCTATATATTTCTTATACGGCATATGGTAAATTTGACTTATAAATAATCAGAAAGAAGGGCTTTTATGATTAAGCTTTGCAAACAAAAAAGATACTTAAAATTCATAATGCTTTTAGCTGTAAGCGTTATCGGGTTTATGCTTTTCTTTTCAGCTCACAACGCTGTTACCGCTTATGCAAAAACAATAACTATTATTGACCCCGAGGATATGAAAAATATCAACTGGTCAAACGCAGGCTTCGGCCCGGGAAATACCTACGTTCTCGGGGCTGATATGACGCTTGGGGAAAACGACGATTCAACCGTCGTTCTTACAAAGGGAAACTTTGTAATCGATTTAAACGGCCACACCCTTCAAAACGCAACCCAAAACCTTACCGTTATTCACGTAGCGGGGGCAAACGTCGTTTTAAAGGATAGCAAGGCTTCAAACAGTAAGCCGAGCATAAGGTCATACGGCGCAGGCGCGGTACAGATTACTTCGGGTTACCTTCAGATAGTTAACGGTAATTATATCGGCGCAAGCACGGGCTATAATAACCCGAGCGCGCTTCACGTCGGCGGCGGAACCTGCGTTGTTAACGGCGGCTTTTTCTACGGCGAGCATATCGGCGCAAACTGTTCGTATCAGGGCAAGCTGTTTATCAACGGCGGAACCTTCCAAACGGGATATATGTTTGCCCTCGGCGACGCTACGGGCGGGGGAACAATCAAGATTTCAAGGGCGAACTTTATTTCGGGAACCACCACCTACGGAGGCCAATTCTCGCTCGGCGCTTATACGGGGCAAAATTATTACGATTTTAACACCTGGCTTGCAAGCGGCTCCTCATTTTCGCCTGCGTTCCAAACGGGTTATTGGAATATGCAAAGCTCGCTTACCGCTTATCCGACCATGAGCAATTATTATGCCGTGGCTTATAATACTCCTACTCTTTCGGTTACAAGCAGCGTAAAGGCGCCTGCAAAAACGAGCATTAAAAATATTAAAGCGGGAAAAAAGCAGCTTAAAATTGCGTGGAAAAAGAAAACCGGTAACGTAACAGGCTACCAAATTCAGCTTGCAACAAACAAAAAATTTACCAAGAACGTTAAAACCGTAACGGTCAGCGGTAAAAACAAAACCGCAAAAACCGTTAAAAAATTAAAGGCAAACAAAAAGTATTATGTTCGTGTAAGAACATACAGAGCGTTTAACGGAACTAATCTTTTCTCAAAGTGGAGCGCCGTTAAATCAAAGAAAACAAAGTAATTAAAAAGGAGAAATACTATGAAAAAGAGCTTATCATTTATTTTAGCGATGCTTTTGGTTGTATCAGCCTTCTTTGCACTCCCGTTTTCCTCAAATGCGGCAACGCTTACCGAGAAGGAAAGTAATGATACTCTCAGCGACGCTAATTTAATCACTCTCGGCGACACGATGAACGGAAACTTCGGCTCCCTTGATAATGACTGTTATAAGTTTATTTCAAATGAAGCCGGTAAAATTAATATTACTTTTAAGATTCTTAATCCGAAGGAATCAAAGAATTACGGAAGCTTTTACCTTTCCCTTCACGGCCCCGAAGGGGAGGAAATAGGTATGGTATCGGTTGATGTCGGCGAAACGGCCAACGTGGTGCTTCCTTTTATCGGAGCAAAGGCAGGAACCTACTATTTTCTTCAGATTTATGAGGGCTCAATTTACTGCGAAAACCGTAATTATCAAATTAAAACCTCCTTTACAAAGGGCAAGTATGAAACAGAGGTAAACAATACCGAAAACACCGCCGGCAAGTACGTCCTTGCAAACGATTATAAAGGAACCGTCAGCGGCGATTCACTTAACGGCGACAGCTGGGGCGAATGTGACAGAGATTACTTCGTAATGACGGCTCCCGCAGACGGAACAATGACCGTTACCTTTACCCATAAAAAAAGAACGGGGCTCTATAACTGGAGCGGCTGGTACGTTGATTTTTATAAGCACCACAACGGCGGAAATCTCTCATTATCCAAGGGCGCCGTTTACCTTACGGACGCCAACAGCAAAAAGCTCTATTCAAGCAGCACGGTTAAAAAAGGCGATGCTTTCTATTTGAGCATTCAAAGTACGCAGGACTACGACCTTGTCGGAGGTTATTCCTATTCGCCGAGCGATATAGTCGGCGAGCCTTATACAATTTCATCCACCTTTGTTCTTGCCGCAAAGCCAAAGCTTACCGCAAAAACTACTAAGAATTCCGTTACGTTAACCTCAAAGAAGCTTAAAGATATTACGGGCTATGAAATTCAGATTAAGGACGGCAAAAAGTATAAGAAGCTAAAAACCATTAAGGGCAAAACGCTTAAATATACCAAAAGCGGCCTTAAGAAAAATAAGAAATATACCTTCAGAGTAAGGGCTTACCTCAAAAAGGATTCAACAACCTATTACGGCAAGTGGGTAACCGTTACCGCCAAAACAAAAAAGAAGTGATAATTGAATGATTGCGGTTATATGACCTGATATTTAAAATTAAATATAATATATTAAAAATCCCCTTGATACGAGGGGATTTTTTTTGTATAATATAATCATGTTATCTTGGGAAAGTCTATGTTGCGGTAGATTTTCCGTTATCGGTGGTGAAAAAATGCTCGGAAAATATGTTAGGGTCAGGGTTGTTAATCCTATTGGCTCTGATAATGGAACGGGCGGCACCTATCCTCTTAACTTCGGCACAGTTTACGGCATGGAAAACCAGACTGCGTTTATCATGGGTATTCATCATCCCGTCCGTAATTTTGACGGGCGTGTTATTGCAATACTCGCAAACCGCAAGGCGAAGCATTTTATATGGATAGTTGCGCCGAAAAGCACCCGTTTTATTATCAACGATATTAAAAACTACATTGATGTTGAAAGGGATTATCCCTCTTACACCCTTGAATGCCTTTACGAAAGCAGCTGCGGCGCTGTTGTTTACCGCGATATTCGCGGTGAGGTAAGGTATCTTCTAATCAAAAACAAACGCTCGGCGCATTGGGGCTTCCCTAAGGGCCATATTGAAGAGGGCGAAACAAAAAAAGAAACAGCTTACCGCGAGGTTCTTGAAGAAACGGGAATTCATATAAATATTATTGACGGCTATGAAAGCGTTTCAAGGTATAAAATCAAGGATAAAATCGAAAAAACGGTTTCAATTTTCGTAGGAACAACAAAGGATACGGCAACCGTGATTCAGGTAAGCGAAATTGAGGACTATATCTGGCTTACCTACGATAAGGCGATGAACCTTCTTAAGTTTGAAAACGATAAGAATATCCTTAAATCCGCCCACGACTTTTTAAACGATAATAACTATATTTAGGAGTTTTATTTATGCAAGAGGTTTGCAGGTCTATTCAGGAGTTTTTATCCGCCCACGGCATTCCGGCGTGGCTTGTGGTATTTATAATTTCCTTAATGCCTATTCTTGAATGCAGGCTCGGTATGTTTGCGGCGATTGTTTTGCTTGATATGAATCCGTTTGTCGGCTTCTTAATCGCGTTTCTCGGCAACATTCTGCCTATTCCCTTTATTCTTATTCTTATAAACAAGATATTTGAATTACTTAAAAAAATACCGCATATTAACAAGCCGATTTTTTGGCTTGAGGAGCATACGCTGAAAAAGAAGGATAAAATAGATAAATACGGTATTTGGGGCTTGTTGCTGTTTGTTGCGATTCCGCTTCCCGGTACGGGCGGCTGGACCGGAGCGCTTCTTGCCTCTCTTCTTCAGCTTGATAAAAAGAAGAGCTTCGGCGTAATCGCAATCGGCGTGTTTATCGCGGGCCTTGTTATAACCGTTTTAAGCCTTATTTTCGGCAAGGCGGTTCTGGGATAAGCTATGGTAAGAGAGATTGATTATCTTATCCTGCTTTGCAAAGCGTATCTTAACGGCCAAAGCATAACTCTTGATGAAAATATTGATTACGAAAAGCTTTACGTTATTTCAAACCGCCATAACCTTTCGGCGATAGCCTTTGCGGTAATCAATACAAGTAAGAATAGGAGCGTTGTCGGCGAAAAGGCGTTTGCGCTTTTTCAGGAGGATTTTTTTGAGGCCGTAATGAGATACAGCCTTCAAAGCGAGGTTAAAAGCGAGCTTTCTTCGCTTCTTTGCGAAAACCGCATTTACCATATTTTTTTCAAGGGCGCTGATTTCAGAGACCTTTTTCCCGTTCCCGAAGCAAGGGTTATGGGCGATATTGACGTGCTTATTAAGGAAGCGGACAGGCTTTCGGTTAAGGAGCTGCTTAACAAAAACGGCTTTGAAAGCGAAAGCGCCAACGGTCCCGTTTACAACTACGTTAAAGACGGCGCTCTTATTGAAATGCACTCAAAGCTGATTAACGATAAAATCGGCAGGGGCAACTGTGAGGAGTATTTTAAAAGCGCATTTGAAAATGCGAAATTTGACGGCTGCAGCGGAAGGCTGGAAATAAATTATCATTTTGCGTATCTTATTGCCCATATTGCCCATCATTTCAGGTTTTACGGCGCGGGGATAAAGCTTATTCTTGATTTGGCTGTACTTTTAAAAAACGCTGAGGTTGAGCCTGACAAGGCGCTTTCAATTCTGAAGGACGCAGGGCTTGACGATTTTGCAAGGGTAATACTTACGGTATGTAAAAAATGGTTCGGCTACGGCGAAAGCTATGTTGAAAACACCGACGAAACCGAAATGTTTTTAATGAATTTCGGTGCGTTCGGCAATATCAACCGCAATAACGCCGCGGTTATTGAAAGAAAAGAGCTTGAGGAGGGTAAAGCCGTTACCCCGTTTAAAACAAGGCTCAGGCTTCTTTTCCCGTCTTACGAAAAGCTTAAGGATATTGACTATATTAATTTTATAGAGGGCAGGCCTTACCTTACGCCTGCCGCGTGGGTATACAGGGCTTTCTATAATTTTAAAA
>ONCR01000105.1 GCA_900316345.1 uncultured Eubacteriales bacterium
TATAAATGATGATTAGAATGGATAAAAAGCGACAAATACAACGCATAAATCATATTGCAACGGAGATTGTTTTATGACAATAAATGAAATTAAGGAGCTACTTGACGCAGAAGTGCTCTGCTGCGAGGAAAACACAAATAAGGCTGTTTATTCCGCATGCGGCTGCGATCTTATGAGCGACGTACTTGCCTACGTTAAGGACCAGGCTGTTCTTTTAACCGGGCTTGTTAATCCTCAGGTAGTAAGAACCGCAGTTATGATGGACATGGTTTGTATAGTTTTTGTAAGGTCCAAATCCCCCAGCGAGGAGATGCTTAAGCTTGCCGAGGATAACGGCATAGTTATTTTAGGAACGGAGAAACGCCTTTACGAGGCCTGCGGAATTCTTTATTCAAGCGGACTTATCGGCGAAGCTTACAAAGCATGAGCGACGAGCTTGTTTTCCACTTCGACATTGACGGAGACGATTTCACCTCCGCAGGTCAAGCTTCTGTACAAATCAAAAAAAATCTGCGTGCGCTCGGCATTTCCCCGGAAACAATCAGGCGAGTATCAATCGCTATGTATGAGGGTGAAATAAATATGGTCATTCACGCAAACGGCGGCGAGGCTGACGTAATAATCAGCGAAGACTGCATTACCATTATACTTGCGGACCACGGACCGGGCATAAAAAATATTGAGCAGGCAATGCAGGAGGGCTTTTCCACTGCTACGGATAACGTTCGCTCTCTCGGCTTCGGCGCGGGAATGGGCCTGCCTAATATGAAAAACTACACCGACAGTATGGATATTCAAACCGAAGTCGGCGTAGGAACAACGGTAACCATGAAGGTTAAAATAGTATAATCAAACGAGTGATACTATGGATAAATACGAGCATTCCGTTTTGCTTGACAAAACGAAGTGTACCGGCTGTACCTCCTGCCTTAAGCACTGCCCTACGGAGGCTATAAGGATTACGGACGGTCACGCTGTTATTAATGATTCACGCTGTATTGACTGCGGCGAATGTATACGCATATGCCCGCATCAGGCAAAAAAAGCGGTAAGCGGTAAGCTTGAAAATATGAAGCGCTTTAAATATAAAATCGCGCTTCCCGCCCCTACCCTCTACGGTCAGTTTGATAATCTTGACGATATAGATTATGTTCTTGACGGTCTTAAGAAAATCGGCTTTGACGATGTTTATGAGGTTTCAAAGGCGGCTGAGCTTGTTTCCGCTTACACAAGAATGTACCTAAAAACGGAGGGCGTTAAAAAACCGCTAATCAGCTCTGCCTGCCCCGTTGCGGTAAGACTAATAGAGCTAAGATTTCCGCTTCTTTGCGATAACATTTTGCATATGCTTCCCCCGATGGAGGTTGCCGCAAGGCTTGCAAAGGAAAGAGCCCTTGAACAGCACCCCGAATTAAGCATGGAAGATATCGGCGTTTGCTTTATATCTCCCTGCCCCGCAAAGGTCAGCTATGTAAAAAACGGGTTTGCCGATTACAAAAGCAAAGTTGACGAGGTAGTATCTATAAAAGATATTTACTTCCTGCTTATAAACGAAATGGCTCACGGAAGCGACATTGAAACGCTTTGCGAATCGGGCATAATCGGTATCGGATGGGCAAGCTCGGGCGGTGAATCAACGGCTATATTTAACGAAAACTATCTTGCCGCGGACGGTATTGAAAACGTAATACACGTTCTTGAACAGGTTGAAAACGGCAATATTCCGAGCCTTGAATTTATTGAACTTAACGCTTGCCCCGGCGGCTGCGTAGGCGGAGTTATGGCAATGCAAAACCCGTTTATCGCAAAAGCAAGGCTTCAATCATTAAGGCACAGCCTGCCGGTATCACAAAATTTTATTGACAATAAAAACGATTATATCCCCGAAAGCTATATGTTTAACGAGCTTCCAGTTTACAAGCCGATAACGCGGCTTTCGGATAATATTGTTGAAAGTATGCGTATGCTTTCGGATATACAAAAGCTTAGGGAGCTTCTTCCCGGCATTGACTGCGGAGCCTGCGGCGCACCGACGTGCAGAGCCTTTGCAGAGGATGTTGTAAGAAAAAGAACGAGCCCCGACGGCTGTTTGATTCTGAAAAGCAGAGAGAAAGAAAACGAGGTACGTAATGACGGTTAACGAGCTTATAAAGGAATGCGGCTTTGAGGCTGTTTGCCTTCCCGACGGCGAAAGAGAAATTCGCGGCGCTTACGTAGGCGACCTTCTCAGTTGGGTTATGGGAAGAGCGCAGGCCGATAACGCATGGATAACTATTATGAGCAACATCAACGTTATTGCAGTTGCCTCGCTTGCCGATACAGCATGCGTTATTCTTGCCGAGGGCGTTACGCTTGACGATGAAATTAAGACGGCGGCTGAGCAAAAGGACATCAACGTTTTAACTTCGCAAAAGCCTGCTTTTGAAACTGCTGAGCTTCTTTTCGGCAAGGTATAATTTGTTTATAATATGAACAGATATTATTATGACCTACATATTCATTCATGCCTTTCGCCCTGCGCAGACGACGATAACACGCCGAACAACATTGCGGGTATGGCAACACTTTGCGGGCTTAACATAGTTGCGCTGACTGACCATAACACCTGTAAAAACTGCCCCGCTTTTTTTGAGGCGGCGAAGCGGTACGGAATAATCCCCGTTGCGGGGCTTGAGCTTACAACCTCTGAGGATATACACGTTATATGTCTTTTTGAGGAGCTTGAGGCGGCTATGAATTTTGATTCCGACTTACAGAGCCACAGAATTTTTGTAAAGAACAGGACGGACGTTTTCGGCAATCAGCTTATACTTAACGGTGAGGACGAGCTTATAGACACCGAACCGAACTTTCTTTCAAACGCTACGGATATTTCGCTTGAGGACGTTCCAAAGCTTATTGAGAGCTACGGCGGAATCAGCTACCCTGCCCATATTGACAGGCAGGCAAACGGAATAATCTCCGTTCTCGGAACGTTCCCCGAAACGCCTTATTTCGGAATTGTTGAAATAAACAGACGCGATAAGATTGATGAATATGTTGAAAAATATTCCCTTAAGGATAAAAAGATAATCGTCAGCAGCGACGCGCATTACCTTACCGATATGAGGGACAAGGAAAATTACTTTGAGCTTGACGATGAGCCCTACAGTAGCTCACTTGTAAGGCAAAATTTATTTAAAGAGCTGAGAAAATGAAGGAATTATCACTGAATATACTTGACGTTGCCGAAAACTCCGTTAAAGCAGGAGCAACGCTTACCGAAATAACCGTTGACGAGCAAGGCAATACGCTTACGCTTACGATACGCGACGACGGCTGCGGAATGGACGAAGAAACCGTTAAAGCGGTTACCGACCCGTTTTATACAACCCGAACAACAAGAAGCGTGGGGCTCGGCGTTCCCCTATTAAAGCTCGCGGCTGAACAGACGGGAGGAAGCTTCGGCATAGAATCAAGCGTCGGCGAAAGCCACGGGACTACCGTTAAGGCAACCTTTGATAAATCACATATTGATTTTACTCCGCTCGGCGACGTTACGGCGTCAATACTGACTCTTATTCAGGGCCACCCCGATACAGATTTTTACTTTCTTCACCGAATTGACGGCAAGGAAATCAGCCTTGACACAAGAGAGATAAGAGCTGTTCTCGACGGCGTTCCGCTTGATACCTACGAGGTTATTAAGTGGATTGAAGGCTATATTAATGAGCAATACGAATAATTCGCTGAATTATTTTGTATATAAATTTGTTAAAACTTTTAGGAATAAAGGAAGGATGAAAGCTATGAAATCACTCGCTGAACTTCAGGCAATCAGAGAAAAAATGAAGGACAAGGTTGTTCTTCGCGAAGGCTCAAACGATATTCGCGTTGTAGTCGGAATGGCAACTTGCGGCATAGCTGCAGGCGCGCGACCCGTGCTTAACGCATTCGTTGAGGAGGTAAACAAAGAGGGCTTAAGCTCTCGCGTTACCGTTTCACAGACAGGCTGTATCGGCATTTGCCAGTTTGAGCCTGTTGTTGAGGTTTATGAGGCAGGCAAGGAAAAGGTTACTTATGTTAAAATGACTGCCGAAAAAGCAAAGGAAGTAGTTGAAAAGCACATTAAAGGCGGCAAAGTTATTGCAGAATATACTGTTGACAGAGCTAAATTATAATATGGAGGTTAAGTTATGATTCGTTCACAAGTACTTATCTGTGGCGGTACAGGCTGTACCTCATCGGGAAGCAAAAAAATTCAGGCAGCATTTGTTGAAAACCTTGAAAAACAGGGCCTTTCCGATGAAGTTAAGCTTGTTCAAACAGGTTGTTTCGGCCTGTGTGCTCTCGGTCCCGTTGTAATTGTTTACCCTGACGGTACATTTTATTCAATGGTTAAACCCGAGGACGTACCCGAAATTGTTGAGGAGCACCTTTTAAAGGGCCGTGTTGTTGAGCGCCTTGTTTATAATGAAACAAGCGCACCGGTTGAGGATCTTGACTCCCTTCATGTTTCACTTAACGACACAGATTTCTATAAATCACAGCACCGTGTTGCTTTAAGAAACTGCGGTGTTATTGACCCCGAAAACATTGACGAATACATCGCAATGGACGGTTACGCTGCTCTCGGCAAGGTTCTTACCGAAATGACGCCCGAGCAGGTAATTGAAGAAATTAAGGCTTCCGGCCTTCGCGGACGCGGCGGCGGCGGATTCCCTACCGGTTTTAAATGGTCTCTCTGCGCTCCGAACAAGGCAGACCAGAAATACGTTGTTTGTAACGCCGACGAAGGCGACCCGGGCGCATTTATGGACCGTTCCATTCTGGAAGGCGACCCTCATGCAGTGCTTGAGGCGATGGCGATCGCAGGTTATACGATCGGCGCAAGCCAGGGTTATGTCTATGTCCGTGCAGAGTATCCGATCGCTGTCGAGCGTCTGAAGATCGCGATCAAGCAGGCCAGAGAGTACGGCCTTCTCGGCAAGGATATCTTCGGAACAGGCTTCAACTTTGACGTTGAGATCCGTCTCGGCGCAGGCGCGTTCGTCTGCGGTGAGGAGACAGCGCTGATGACCTCCATCGAAGGCAAGCGCGGCGAGCCTCGTCCCAGACCTCCGTTCCCTGCCGTGGAAGGACTCTTCAAGAAGCCTACCGTTCTCAAC
>ONCR01000104.1 GCA_900316345.1 uncultured Eubacteriales bacterium
TTTTTCAACAAATTATTATTGTCAGTATTCAACCTTCAGGTTTTCTTCCGCTTCGGCAACCTTAAGCATAACCGCGCATTCAATGCGTTTTCTGTGAAGCTCGCAGCCGAATTCGTAAACGCCGTTAACGCTTCCCGTTGTGTGGTACGCGTTAGCCGCGCAACCGCCCGAGCAGTAAAGCTTTGCAAAACAGTCCTTGCATTCCCTGTGGGAATAAACGTTACAGGTTTTAAACTGTTCAAGAATATCAGGCTTTGTTATGCCGTCGTAAATGTTGCCGAGCTTAAAGCTTTCCTCGCCGACAAACTGATGGCAGGGGAACAGGTCGCCGCTCGGGGTTACGGCAAGGTATTCCGTTCCGACTCCGCAACCGCTTATGCGTTTAACTATGCAGGGGCCTGCGTCAAGGTCTATCATATAGTGATAGAAGGTAAAGCCGTTGCCGTTTCTGTAACGGCGAAGCATCTCGTTTGCAAGAATCTCGTATTGCTCCTTAAGCTTCGGCAAATCCTCGCTTTTCAGCGCCCAGGGCTCGCTCGGGGGGCAAACCACGGGCTCAACCGAAAGCTCCTTAAAGCCGAGGTCAGCCATATGAATTAAATCCGAAGCAAAGTCCGTATTGTAATGCGTGTACGTTCCGCGAATGTAATAATCCTTCTGGCTTCTTGAATCGGCAAATTTTTTAAATTTATCAACAATTAAATCATAACTGCCATTGCCGCTTGGCGTTTTGCGAAGCCTGTCGTGAACATCACGTCTTCCGTCAAGCGAAAGAACAACGTTGCCCATTTCTTTGTTGCAGAAATCTATTACCTCATCGTCAACAAGAACGCCGTTTGTTGTAAGCGTAAAGCGGAAGTTTTTGTTGTATTTTCTTTCCTGCTCGCGGCCGTATTCAACAAGCTTTTTGCAGACCTCCCAATTCAAAAGCGGCTCGCCGCCGAAAAAGTCAACCTCAAGGTTTTTTCGGCTACCGCTGTTTTCAATAAGAAAATCAAGCGCGCGCTTTCCCGTTTCAAGGCTCATCAGGCCTTTGTCGCTTCCGCCGTATTCGCCCTTGCCTGCGAAGCAGTATTCGCAGTTAAGGTTGCACCCGTGCGCAACGTGAAGGCAAATTGCCTTTATTACGCCCTGACGTTTTTTGAAATCGCCTGCAGAAGCTTCAAAGCTGTCCTTTGCAAAAAGCCTTCCGTCTGCAACAAGACCTTCAATATCGCTAAAGCACTCCTCAATTTCGCCTTCGGTAACGTCTGAATAGTTTTCAAGTATATATTTTTTAATTTCCTCTTTTGAATGGCTCTCATACATATTAATGATGTCAAACGTAGCCTCGTCAACGCTGTGAACGCAGCCGCTGTTCTGGTCAATAATAATGTTGTAGCCGTTCATTTTATATGCGTGTATCATATTTTTCCTTCTAAATGAAACGGGAGGGCACAGAAACCCTCCCCTACATTTTAATGATTTTTACTTTTTAAGCTGCTCGCATTTCTGATTAGCAACGGAGCAAGATGTCTTGCTTGCTGACTGGCAGGAGGTCTGGCATTCGCCGCAGCCGCCTTTTTTAGCAGATTCGCAAAGATTTCTTGAGCTTAATGTGTTAATTTTTTTCATAAGAACACCTCATTTATTTTATTTCTAAAGTATTATAAATAATTACTCGCGTTTTGTCAATATCTTATTGGGAAGTAATCCGCTGTCCGAAACAAGATTAACCCCTGAAGCCATAAGTGTTTTGATATAATCTATGTGTTCCGCGCTCACCCTTTCGCCGGGGCAGAGAATCGGAATATCGGGAGGATATGCAAAAACATATTCACCGCAAAGCTTGCCTTCTGTACGGGAAAGCTCACGTTCCTCAGTTGAATCGGGGTAAACAATTAGCTGAACTTCATTGCTTACCGGCGGTTTTCTTTTCGGAGCTTCATTCTTCTGCATTAGTCCCGAATCTATTTCAATAAGCGCTTTTTCAAGGCGTTTAAACGCCTCGTCCGTATCGCCGACAGAGGTCATAAGAACGATGTAATTAAGGCTTGCCATTTCGGCTTCAATGCCGTATTTCCTTCTTAAAATCTCCGCAAGCTCGCTGCCGCAAAGCTCCGTGTTTTCAGTGGAAATAACAAGCTTTGAAATATCGTCGCTATATTTAAGATGAAGTGAAAAAAGATTAATTTGTCTGAAATCGGTAAGCCTTTTGTAATAATCGTTAAACAGTGTTTTGTTTTCAACTATGTCGCAGCATTGCGAAACGGAACTCATAAGAACATAGCTCGGCGAGCTTGTTTCAAAAATGTCAATATACCTCTTTATTAAATTCGTGTATCTTTCGTCATATACGTTTAAAACCGCCGTCTGTGTAAGCGCAGGCAGAGTTTTGTGAAGCGACGAAACAACTATGCTTCCTTTCGGGTAAGCAGGGAAGTTTCCGAATCCTAAATGCGCCCCGTGCGCAGCGTCAATAAGAAGGGGAATATCCGTTTTAACGTTGCTTATTCTTCCCTCATAGGTAGGCGAGGTTATAACAACCGCCTTGGCGTCGGGATGCTTTAAGGTCAGCTCGTCAACCCTGTCCTGCATAACGCTTGTATAACACATATTTACGCTGTCAAATTCAGGCTCAAGATAAACAACCTTAAGATGCCGAAGCATACAGGCGTTATAAACGCTTTTGTGGCAGTTTTTAGCTATTATTATTGTATCGCCCTCGCAGCAAAGCGCAAATACCGAAGCAAGAATCCCTACCGTAGAGCCGTTAACAAGCATAAAAGCCTTTTTGCTTTTATAAAGCCGTGCAAGCCTTTCCTCGGTTTCAAGAATAATTCCGCTCGGGGAATGAAGGTTGTCAAAGCCGTCAATTTCGGTTATATCAATCTCGCTTCCGATTATATTAAATTCATGGTTTCGCTTGTGTCCCGGCATATGGAAGGGATAGCTTTCAAGCGATTTCAGCTTTTCGTGAAGCTTCAAGCCTTTCACTCCTTACGTTTTCAATTCCTAAAAGTATGTAACCTGCAAAAATCGGAACAGCTTCAATCAGCCCTGTTTCCTTACAGATGATTAAAAATATTAAATCAATTATTAAAATCGACGCCGTTATTACCGCAAAGGACTTTCGCTTTTTCATAATAAAAATAAGAAAAACGGCAACGCCCGTAACCGCCGAAAAGGTAAGCGAGCCTGCGCAGTGCAAATAGAAATCGGGCTTAAGTCCGTTTTGAAAGCGGAAGATAAGCGTTAACGCCATACCGAGCGATGAAAGCAAAAACAGCGGAATAAGTAGCTTTGTTTTTTTAACCGAACGGTAAGCAATAAACAGCGCAAAGCCGAGCGCGGAAAGGGTAATTATACCCCATACGGCAAAAAGCCCTCTGTGCTCAAGCCCTATGGTCGAAAGCGCTCCGTCATTCGTCCACGGCCTGTCAAAATGCATATACCAAAGGGTATAGCAAGTCGCGGCAAAGCTCAGAGCGCACGAAAGTATACTCTTCATTATATCACCGTTTTAATATTAACATATGTTTGCAAAATAATCAATCATATGGTATTATGCTTTTATATCAACAAAGGAAAGGTAACGCTATGAAATTTATATCGTGGAACGTTAACGGCCTTCGCGCCTGCGTAAACAAAGGCTTTAAGGAATTCTTTAATGAAATTGACGCCGATATTTTCTGCCTTCAGGAAACTAAGCTTCAGGAGGGACAAATTGATTTTGCACCCGAGGGATATTATTCTTACTGGAATTATGCAGATAAAAAGGGCTATTCGGGAACTGCAATTTTTACCAAGAGGGAACCGCTTAACGTAATCTACGGGATGGGCATTGACGAGCATGACCACGAGGGAAGGCTTATTACCCTTGAATATGATAATTACTATTTTGCAACGGTTTATACCCCGAATTCTCAAAACGAGCTTCAGCGCCTTGACTACCGTATGAAATGGGAAGACGATTTCAGGGAGTATATGAAGAAGCTTGACGAAAAAAAGCCC
The DNA here is from genome assembly GCA_900316345.1 of uncultured Eubacteriales bacterium. Taxonomy (GTDB): domain Bacteria; phylum Bacillota; class Clostridia; order Oscillospirales; family Acutalibacteraceae; genus Eubacterium_R. The sequence continues at coordinate 3,994 of ONCR01000104.1, forward strand.
GTAATCTTTTGCGGCGACCTTAACGTTGCCCATAAGGAAATCGACCTTAAAAACCCGAAAACAAATCATCATAACGCAGGCTTTACCGATGAGGAAAGGGGAAAGATGACCGCCCTGCAGGAGGCAGGCTTTACCGATACCTTCCGCTTTTTCTATCCTGATAAAGAGCAAATTTATTCCTGGTGGTCTTACCGTTTTCGCGCAAGAGAAAAGAACTCGGGATGGCGTATAGATTATTTCTTAACATCAAAGTCGCTTGACGGTAAGCTTGAGGACGCTAAAATACATACCGATGTTTTCGGCTCCGACCACTGTCCCGTTGAACTTGACATTAACTTATAACGTAGGGGCGGGTCTCTGCGCCCGCCCGAAAAAATTACGAATGGTCATCGCGCCGTATGAATAACGTAGGGGCGGGTCTCCGCGCCCGCCCGAAAAACAAAAAGCTGTTCAAAAAGAACAGCTTTATTTTTTGTGTTTTAGAAGTTTATAAGTCCATGACCGTTGTTAACCGCCATAAATGCCGTTGCAAATACAAGCGAAACGATTGTCATAAGCTTAATAAGAATGTTAATTGAGGGGCCTGAGGTATCCTTAAACGGGTCGCCTACGGTGTCGCCTACAACGGCTGCCTTGTGAGCCTCTGAGCCCTTGCCGCCGTCCTTAAGGCCCTCTATGTATTTCTTCGCGTTATCCCACGCGCCGCCTGAGTTAGCCATAAATATAGCCATCATAACGCCCGAAACAAGCGCGCCTGCAAGAAGACCGCCGAGAGCTTCAACGCCTAAAAGATAACCTACAACAAGGGGCATAACAACTGCCATAACGCCGGGAAGAATCATTTCGTGAAGCGCGGCTGTTGTTGAAATTGAAACGCATTTTTCATAATCGGGCTTATCCTTGCCTTCAAGTATGCCGGGAAGCTCGCGGAACTGACGGCGAACCTCTTCAATCATCTTGTTAGCAGCCTTGCCAACGCTGCTCATAGTGAAAGCGGAGAACACGAAGGTAAGCATAGCGCCGATGAAAAGACCAACAAGAACGGTGGGACTGGTGAGCGTAAAGTTGAGCAGCTCGTCGGTGCTCTCCTGCACGATATTCACATAGGAAACCAGCAGAGCCAGGGCAGTCAGAGAGGCAGAGCCAATGGCAAAGCCCTTGCCGGTGGCGGCGGTGGTGTTGCCCAGAGA
>ONCR01000102.1 GCA_900316345.1 uncultured Eubacteriales bacterium
ATATGTCTGTAACTTCTTGGCATTAAAAATCCCCCCTGATGTATATTCTACATCAAGGGGGCTCTTTTTTCTATTGTCCACTTTTTACGGACTTGTGCAGAACCAACTATCGGCTTTTTTTTGCGAAAAATAAAAAAATTAACGATAATCGTAAAAAAATACTTGACAAAGATAAAATTTGCTGTATAATGGAATTAACGATAAACGTTAAATAATTAATTTTTGGAGGTCTTTATGGAAAAGTCATCAATTAAAAAAGTCAATGTAGCAGGAACGGTCGGCTATGTAATATCTATTCTTATTATGATTGCAACCATTGCAGGAATGGTTATTACCGCAATAGCGGCAGCCGCAGCAATTTCAGTTTCAGACGATGAGGTTAAGGTTGCTGTTTCATCAAATTATGAAATCAGCGCAACGGGCAATATTCTTAACAAGCTTAACAGCTTTATGAAGGTTGGCGACGTTAAGGATTTAAACGAGCTTCTTTCTGAGGAAAACAACGGAAAAGACGTTAACGTTAACGATAAAGATATTTCGTATATCAACGTTAATAAAACGGAAAACGGGCTTGAAATCAAGGCAAGATCAAATGAAGATACTTACAGCATAAAGAAAATCTTAATTGCTCTTATTGTTCAGTTCCTGCTTCTCGCTTCAATTACCGTTGCGCTTCATATGGTAAATAAGCTTATGAAAGCGCTTAAAAAATGCGAAACTCCGTTTTCAGACGACGTTATAAAATATATGAACCGCTTTGCGTATTCACTTATTCCTGCGGTCGTTTTAAATATGCTTACAAGCAGCTCGTGGGATTCAATAAAAATCGGAACAGGCTTTGATTTTTCGTTTGACGTTGCAAGTGTATTTCTTGTTGTAATCGTATTTGTTCTTGTTATTATTTTTAAATACGGCGCTCAGCTTCAAAAAGAAAGCGACGAAACGTTATAAGAGGTATCAAAATGGGAAAAATAGTTTTACGTCTTGACCGCGTTATGGCGGACAGAAAAATCAGCTTAAATGAGCTTTCGGAAAAGGTGGGCGTTGCGAATGTTAACCTTTCAAAGCTGAAAAACGGGCACGTAAACGCAATAAGATTTTCAACCCTCGTAGCCCTTTGCGAAGTTCTTAACTGCCAGCCCGGCGATATTCTTGAATACGCCCCCGAAGAATAAGTAATTAAGAGATAAGCATATTGCTTATCTCTTTTTGTTATGTTAAAATACGGTTAGAGAGGTGGTTTTATGCGTAGCTTTATGAGCTCCTTTGCCGAATTCGCAATCCGCTCAAGCGGGTTTAAAAAGCGTGTCGGCAATCCCGTTAAACGCGAAAAGTATTTCAATTCGTTACGTAAGAAAAGCAAAAAGTCGTTTACCGTTTCGCCTTATCCCTACCGTTCAAAGGTGAATAAGGAGCGCGCCTTCGGCGTTGAGCTTGTAACCTTTAACAAGGGCAGAAAAAAGAAGATTATTTATCTTCACGGCGGCGCGTTTTGTGAACCGCCGAGGATTCTTCACCTTACCTGTTGCGATAATATTTCGGCGCATACCGATTATGAAATAATATTTCCTATATACAAAAGAGCGCCCGAAAGCACCTTTGAAGGTACGTTCGATTTTCTTGAAAAGTTCTATAAAAAGCTGCTTGAAAAAACGAAGCCCGAAAACCTTGTTTTTATGGGCGATTCCTCGGGCGGCGGGCTTGCGCTTTCCTTTGCCGAATACTTAAAACAAAAAAAGCTGCCTCAGCCGAAAAGAATAATTATGCTTTCCCCGTGGCTTGATTTAAGTATGGAAAAGCCGTTTTTACCGGAGCTTGATAAGCTCGACCCTAATTTACAGCACGGCTTTTTAAAGGCCGCGGGCAAGTATTGGGCAGGAGAAACCGACCTTCACGATTATCGGCTCAGCCCAATTTACGGCGATTTTACACAGCTTGCGCCGATGACTCTTTTTACGGGTACGCACGAAGCCTTTCTTACCGATTCAAGACGGTTTAAGAAGGAATGCGATAATAAGGGAATTAACCTTGATTACCGCGAATGGGAGGGGATGAACCATGTTTTTGTTGTTTATCCCATCCCCGAAGCAAAAAAGGCTCAAAACGAGATAATTGAAATCCTGAATACAGATGATTAATTTTATCAGGAGGGCTTATGAAAACTTACAGAAAAGAGTTTCCTGACCCGCAGTTTGAAAGAAAAAACTGGGTAAACCTCAATGGCGAATGGGACTTCGGTTTTAAAAAAGCAGAGCGCGGCTTCAGGTTTTCAAAAGACGAAAATCTTGCGCTTGAAATTTACAAAGCAGGGAAGTACACTTCAAAAATTAACGTTCCGTTTTGTATTGAAAGCTCGCTTTCGGGAATCGGTTATACCGGTTTTGTTAACCTTGTTTGGTACAGAAAAAGCGTAAACATTGTTAAGAATAACCGCCGTGTGTTTCTTAATATCGGCGCCGCCGATTATCTTACAACCGTTCTTATTAACGGTAAGCTTGCAGGGCGCCACAGCGGAGGGTATACTCCGATAAAAATTGAAATTACCGGGCTTGTAAACGACGGCGAAAACGAAGTGTTTATTCTTTGTGAGGACAGCGTAAAGAACCGCCTTGTTCCCCGGGGAAAACAAAGCGAGCAAAAGAAGAGCCACGGCTGCGATTATACAAGAACAACCGGTATTTGGCAGACGGTTTACCTTGAATACACGCCGCGAGATTATATTAATTCGTTTAAGCTTTATCCCGATTCCGCAAATGCAACGCTAAGTCTTATTGTTGAAACTGAGGGTAAAGCAAAGCTTTCGGCGGAAGCATTTTATAACGGAAAGTCCGTCGGAAAAGCCGAAGCGAAGAATGCTTCGGGCGCTTGCTGTTTACAGCTTAAGGTTTCGGAAAAGCATTTGTGGGAAATCGGAAAAGGCAGGCTTTACGATTTAAAGCTGAAATTCGGTAAAGACGAAGTTAAAAGTTATTTCGGTTTAAGAAGTGTAAGGCTTGACGGCTTTAAATTCCTTCTAAACGAAAAATCGGTATTCCAGCGCCTTGTTCTTGACCAGGGCTTTTATAAGGACGGAATTTACACCGCGCCCGATGAAAGCGATATGATTAAGGATATTGAGCTTTCCATGAGTGTCGGCTTTAACGGCGCAAGGCTTCATCAAAAGGTGTTTGAGCCGCGTTTTATCTATAATTGCGATAAAATGGGCTATATCGTCTGGGGCGAATTTCCGTGCTGGGGGCTTGATTATTCCTCGCCAAAAAGCGTTCCCGTATTTCTTGAAGAATGGGGCGAGGCGCTTAAGCGCGATTTTAATCATCCGTCAATAATCGGCTGGTGCCCGTTTAATGAAACCTGGGATTATCACGGAAGACGTCAGTATGACAAGCTTCTTTCTTCCGTCTATGATTTTACAAAGGCCTTTGATTCAACGCGTCCGTGTATTGATACAAGCGGTAACTTCCACGTTAAAACGGATATCTATGACGTTCACGATTACAGCTTTGACCCCGTATTTTTTAAAAATAATTACGACAGGCTTGTAAACGAAGGCTTCCTTTATGAGCACGTTTTAAGCTATCATCCCGGCCGTCAGAAATACGGCGGTCAGCCTGTGTTTGTAAGCGAATACGGCGGAATAAAATGGGAGTCGGATAAATCCGTAAAATCCTGGGGCTACGGCGATGATGTTAAAACGCCAAGCGAGTTTGCTAAGCGCTATTGCGGGCTTACCGACGCGCTTGTTGAAAATAAAAAAATGCTCGGCTTTTGCTATACTCAGCTTTATGATATTGAGCAGGAGCAAAACGGGCTTTTCACCTATGAACGTCAAAAGAAATTTGATGATGAGATTTATAGAATGATAACCGCTTCCAACAAGGCAAAGGCGGCTATAGAAGAGTAATAATCAAAACAGGAGAGCAATGCAGTTTTACGATTTCTTTAAGGAGTTAATTTCATATATACCCGAAAGGTTTAATCAGCTTAACGCTGTTTTTGACGCCGCAATGCCGTTCGTTCTTATGGCGTGTGCTCTTCTTACGGCTTTTTTCGGATTGAAGTGCGTTTCGTGGTGGTGCTCGCTTACCTTCTTTTTTCTCGGGGCAGGGCTCTCGTCAAAATATCTTATTAAGGATGTTGATATTTACAGCGAATATTTTTGGGTAATGCTCGGAATAAGTATCAGCGCAGGCGTTGTTCTTGCCGTGTTTTCAAAATACCCTGCGCGGCTTCAGCTTCTCATTTCGCAGTTCGTTATTATCTATGCCGCCCTTCCGCATTTTATTATTGAAATAGGCGAAAACGCCGCAAAAGCGGTAGGCCTTATTGTCGCCCTTGCGGTTACATTTTTAACCGTTAAGTATAAATATCTTATCACTATACCGACTACGGCGTTTACCGGCTCGTTTATATTCTGGGACGTTGCTTTCCGCTACGGCGATTTCGGTAACGAAAGGCTGAACGGCATATTAATGGGAATTATTGCGCTCGGCTTTCAGTGCATAATTTCAAAGGAGCAGATTAAAGAAACCTATAACGATGTTAAAAAGAAAGTTAAAATAACCGAAAAGGAGGGAAGACGAGCAGTGCATTTTGTTGAAAGAAAAATGGAAACAAGGGGAGTAAGCTTTAAAAACATTAAGCTAAAGGGCGCAAAAAATCTTCGCGACCTCGGCGGAATTCCGGTTGAAGGCGGAAAAATAAGAAAAAATATGCTGTTTCGCTCAGGGCATCTTAATGCAATTACCGAAGCTGATTCAAATATTATTGTAAACGGTTGCAAAATAAAATCGGTTATTGATTTAAGAAATTCAGCAGAAAAAAAAGAGAAGCCCGATACCCCTATTGAGGGCGTTAAGCTTCTTGAAATCCCTGTTTTTGATTCCTCAATACCCGGCCTCAGCCACGAAACTAAGCAAAACCTTGACGCCGTTCCCGATATGACTGAGCTTTACGCCGCCGTTGCCAACGGTAAAAGCTTTATAAATCTCTGCGCCGCTGCGCAAACTATTATTCTTTCGCCAAAAGAACGCTTTGCCTTTCTTTATCATTGCACCGAGGGTAAGGACAGAACGGGAATGCTTACTGCAATTCTTTTAACCGTTCTCGGCGTTGACAGGCAGATTATTATTGACGAATATCTTTTTACAAATACCGTTAACCGAAAAAAGGCGCTTCTTTATTATATACTTGTAAGAACGGTTAAGCATAATAAAAGAGCGGCTAATCTTGTTTATAATGTGTTTATCGCAAGGGAAGAGTATTTAAACGAAATTTTTAAGGTTATTGATAAAATAGGAACAGACGAATTCATAAGCGACTATTTAAAAATTACCCCCGAACAGCTCAACGCTTTTAAAGAAAAAATGATTGAGCCTTCAAAATAGAAAACATATCCCATAAAAATGAGCCGATTGTTTCTGCAAGAGTAAAATGAAAGTGGACACAAAAAGTGTTCGCTTTCATTTTTTGTTGTATAATAAAGAAAAAGGAGGAAATAAAATGGGAAAGCAAAGGAAA
>ONCR01000099.1 GCA_900316345.1 uncultured Eubacteriales bacterium
ATGCACTGCCAAACTTCAGTGCCGACTTCCAGTCGGCAAGCCAGTAGGCGGCCCTTTTAGGGCCTGTGCAAACCACCAGTTCAACTGGTGGTTATGATTTGGATTGTTTTTCGTTTTGCGTTATTCATCAAGAACGAGCCGGGAATAGAGCATAACCCCTTTATGCGCGTTCGGGTGAATATGGTCAAGCAGGTATTCGCTTTGCGGGAAGGTGTCAAAGCAGTGCTTCAGCTCGGCGTTTACGTTGATATAGCCGTCGCCCTCGCTCTTTGCAAATTCCTTCAGCGCGTCGGAATATTCGCCGTTCAGCTTAAGCTTATCGGCATATGAAAGGTTCGTATACGGGTCGCCGTCGGTTGAATACCACGGCGCAATCCAAACAAATTCAGCCTTCGGAGATTTCGTTTTAAGAGCGTCTTTTATTCGTTTGATTTCACCGATATAACCGTCGGCTGTCATTGCGCAATATGAGGAATCACGGTATCTTACGTCGTTAGTTCCTATTGCAACAACGTAAAGCTCGGAGGCGGGAATGCTGTTTACGTTTTCGCTGATGTATGAAACGGTACATCCGCCCTTTGAAAAGTTGCTTACGGTTTTGCCCTCAAGGCTCGGCTCAATCGGTTCATACCACGGTACGCCGCCGTTTTTAGTTCCCTCTGTAAGGCTGTCGCCTACAAAGCAAACGGAACCGGCCTTGCTTAAGGCCTTCCATAAAACGCCGTTCTTTTGCTTTTCGGTTAACGTTATTCCGTCGTTCTTTCGGCGCAGAAATCCGCTTTCGTTGAAAAGATATGAGGACGTAAGCATAGACATGTCCATCTCGTGCCCGAGCATAACGGAAGTAACGGTTTTGTGCGCCTCTCTTGACCTTTCATAATCGTCGGTGCTGAGCTCGCTTCGGATTTTTAAATTATTTTCAATTTCAAAAATCGGTATTGCCCTGTAATTCGTATTCATCCCCGCCTGTGTATAAAGCGGAATAACGCCGCCGCCGATAACGGATTTGCTTGTTTTATCAATATAAACCTCAATGAGAGCGCTTGTGTCGCCCTGCTGTTTACGGTAAACGTTTGCAAAGTTGCCGGGGCAGTATGCCTCAAAAATCTTTTTGCCGTTGTAATCGTTAAGACTTACGGGCTGGACGGCGTGGGGGTGGTCGCCTAAAATAATATCGGCGCCGTTTTCACGGAAGATTTTAAACCAAGTTTGCTGTTCGTTATCGGGAGAATTGGTGAACTGCGTTCCTATATGGGGAAGAACAATTATTAAATCGGGGTTTAGCGCCTTCGCCTCTTTAAAGTCCGCTTCAACCTGCGCCTTAAGCTGCTCAAACAGCTTGCCGCCCGTTCCCGAAATGAAGGACGAGGAATAGGAGTATTCGCCGTTTGCAAGCTCCTCGGTTGACATATAGTTGGAGCCGTAGGTGTAAGAAAGAACGGCAAATTTAATTCCGTCTTTTTCAATTATTTTAACGCGGTTGTTTTTCTTTTCCGCGGCTGAGCGGTAAGAGCCCGTATGGTCAAGGCCTGTACCGTCAAGAACGTCAAGCGTTCTTTTTGCGCCGCTTATTCCTCTGTCAAAAAGATGGTTGTTAGCATTGGTAACAAGGTCAAAGCCTGCGTTTTTAACTGCAAGCGCAAATTCATCGGGGAAGCCGAGGCGAAGCTCCTTGCCGTCGTCAAAATTTCCTACGGAATAGCCTGCTTCCTTTCCCGGCATAGGCCCTTCAAAAACCCCGATAGCCAAATCGGCCGAGGAAATATATGGTTTGGCGTATTCAAATACGTCGTCAAAATTATAGCTTCCGTTTTTATAACCGCGCTGAACCTGTTCCTCAAGAAGAATAAGGTCGCCGGAAAATACTATTTTAAACGCGCCGTCAAAGGCCGCTTGCTGTTCATCGGTAATTGTTTGAAAAATGACGTCGGGATTACCCTTAACGCTTTCCTTTTGCGCAAAGAGGTTAAAGCTTGCGCCCGACACGGAGGCAATAACAACAATACAGCAAAGCAAAGCGGCAGATACTCTTACCAATGCAAGGCGAGCCTTCGGAAGGGCGGAGCCTGCGCTTTTATTAAGAGAGCTTATCGCAAGCTCAAGGTATTTTGAAAGCGCGCCCGAAAGCATATCGTTTCCGAGGAGCACACAGAGAAGAAGGGCAGCGAAAAAAGCAATTAAAACTGTAATTCCCGTGCCGAGGGGCGCAAGGTATTCGCAAATCAGCAGGGTAAATATGCGGTGAAGAACAAATATCGAAAACGAATTTCTTCCGAGCATTGTTAAAACGGGAAGCCTTCTTCTCGGAATTAAACAAATCAGCGCTGTAACGGCAAACGCGGCGCAAAGGAAAATCATTACCCTTGCGATAAAGCCGTCGCCGTTTTCATACGGGAACATCAAAAGAGCGTTGAGCGAAACGTTGAGAACGCTCAGGGCGAGATAGCCGAAGGCTACCGAAAGCGCAAGGCATACGCCGCCGGTGAACGCTCTGCGGCTTCTGCTTCCCCCTGTAACGGAGGATATTCTTTCACTGTCAAGCATATAGCCGGCAAGGTAAAACGGGTAAAACGAAACTATTCTTGCCGATGCAAGAGTATTATCAAGCGTTGAGGCAAAGCCTGCCGCAAGCGCAATAACCGTAACTGCAATAAACGAGAACCTTATTTTTGAAACGTATTTTGCCGTAAGCCGCCATACTATTAGGGCAAGCAGATACCAATAGGAATAAAGCGGAACAAGAATATCGCCTTGCCCTGCAATTATTCCGGCAAAGCCGTTGAAAATCAAAAAAGAAAACGCGAGCTTCAAAAGAGCGGGAGCGCTTTGGGAACGTTCGCTTCTTCCGAGCCTTCCGGAAATAAACACGAACGCAGGCATATGGAAAAGGTAGATGATTTTTACAAGCGCAGAAAGCACCGCATTATCGGCAATGCCGTAAATACAGTGTGCAAATACAACAAGAAAAATCAAAACCCCTTTAAGGTTGTCCCAAAGCGGAACTCTTTTATTATCCGTTTTCATCTGCAACTCCTTTTTTAACAGTAATTATATTATAGCAACAAAGCCTCTTTTGTGCAACAAAAATAAACCGCAGGCTGTTGACCTGCGGCTTAAGTCATATATTCAGAATACCGACACCCTGAAGGACGCTTGAAACAAGAATTGCAAAAATGAATATCGGTGCAATCCATTTTACCATAGCAACGTAAAACTTCTTCATTGTAAACCGGCCGTTAAGCTCTATTTCGCTTAAAATTGCGTCGGGCTTGATAACGAAGCCTACTACAACGCAGGTAAGCATACCTACAAGCGGAAGAAGAACGCTGTTTGATACGAAATCAAGAAAATCAAGAATGCTGAAGCCTAAAATTGTAAAATCACTCCAGATTCCGAAGCCGAAGGAGCAGGCGATACCGACGATAATTCCGTAAACCGCAACAAGCAGCGTTGCCTTGAGCCTGCTGATTCTGAAACGGTCAATTATGCCGGAAACGATAGCCTCCATAATTGAAACAGAGCTTGTTATCGCGGCAAAAAGAACAAGGAAGAAAAACAGCGCGCCGATAAGGCTTCCGCCCGGCATACTGTTAAACACCTTCGGAAGGGTTACGAACATCAGCGACGGGCCGGAGCCGAGCGCCGCTTTGTCTCCGCCCGAAAAAGCGAAAACGGCAGGGATAATCATAAGCCCCGCAAGAAAAGCGATTGCGGTATCAAAAACCTCTATCTGTCGCGAAGCCTTTTCAATGCTTTCGTCCTTTGAAAAATAGGAGCCGTAGGTTATCATTATACCCATAGCAAGCGACATTGAATAGAAAAGCTGGCCGAGCGCGGCAAGGAAGGTTTTAACGCTTAAATCCTTAATGTTGGGAAGAAGGTAATATTTTACGCCCTCAAGAGCGCCGGGCCTCGTTACAACGTAAACGGAAAGGCCGACGGTAAGAACTATAAGCGCGGGCATAAGAACCTTTGAAAGCTTTTCAATTCCGCGGTTAACGCCGAAAATAATTACAAGCGTTGTTGCAACAATGAAAACCAAAAACCAAATCAGCGGATTGACGGTTGACGAAATGTATTCGCCGAAAAAGGAATCGTCAGCCGCCTGAGTAACCTTTCCCGTAAGCATAACGGCGGCGTATTTTGTTACCCAGCCGCCTATCAGGCAGTAGTAGGGGAAAATTAAAACCGGAACTACGGTTGCAAGACCGCCGAGCCAGCCCCATTTTTTGCTGAGCGACCCAAAGGCCTTAAGCGGGCTGAGCTGAGTTTTTCTTCCGATGGCAATTTCGGTTATCATTAATACGGAGCCGAAGGTGATTGCAAGAACAATGTAAACGAGCAAAAACATTCCGCCGCCGTATTTTGCGGCAAGATAGGGAAAACGCCAGAGGTTGCCGAGCCCGACGGCCGAGCCTGCGGCAGCCAAAACAAAGCCTATCTTTCCCGTAAAGGTGCTTCTTTTTTCCATAACTAATATTCCTTTATTTTTTGTGTAATGCGTTGAACAGTATATACCAAACGGAGCGTAAAATAAAGCAAAATACTAATTTTTCGTAATATTGCACAAAAAACGTCTATAAATAACGCGGTAATTGACTGTGAGGGAAATTAGTGTTATTATCTTTGTATGAAAAATGCGGAAAATTTATTTTTAAAGGGAATTAAGGACGGCGTTCCGATTTGTATAGGCTACGTATCGGTTGCCTTTGCTTTCGGAATTTTTGCCGTTTCAAACGGGCTGACGGCAGTTGAGGCGCTGCTTGTTTCAATGACTAACGTAACCTCGGCGGGGCAGCTTGCCGCCGTTCCGATTATGGTTACGGGCGGAACTCTGCTTGAGCTTGCGGCAAGTCAGCTTGTTATCAATTTAAGATATTCGCTTATGAGCATAACCCTTTCGCAAAGGCTTGACGAAACGGTAAGAATGCGCGACAGGTTTCTTATCGCCTTTGTTAATACCGACGAGGTTTTTGCCGTTGCCGCTTCAAAGCCGAGCGTAGGGCGAAGCTATATGTTCGGGCTTATTTTAACGCCGTTTTTAGGCTGGAGCGCCGGAACGATTATAGGCGCGGTTGCGGGCAGTCTTCTTCCGCCGCTTGTTATTTCAGCCCTCGGCGTTGCGATTTACGGAATGTTTATCGCTATTGTCGTTCCCGTTGCAAAAGAGGACGGGAAGGTTCTTTTCTGCGTTATAGCTGCAATTCTTATGAGTTGCGCGTTCAGGTTTATCCCTGCGCTTTCGGGAGTGCAAAGCGGCTTTGTAATTATAATTTGTTCCGTTGCGGCAAGCGCGATTTCGGCGGCGGTTTTCCCGATTGAAAACGCAAAGGAGGAAAAAAATGAGCTTTAACGTTTTTCTTCCCTACCTTGCGGTTATGGCGGCGGTTACCTATCTTGTACGCGCAATTCCGCTTGTGCTTATAAAAAAGAAAATAGAGAACAAATTTGTTCTCTCGTTTTTATACTATATGCCCTATGCGGTTCTGAGCGTTATGACGGTTCCTGCTGTTTTCTTTGCAACGGACCACGTTGTTTCTGCGGCTGCCGGCGTTGCGGTTGCGCTTGTTCTTGCGTTTTTCAAACGCGATTTGCTGACGGTTGCAATAGGCGCGTCGGGCGGCGTTTTTATAGTGGAGCTGATAATGAAATATTTGATTTAAATAAAAAAAGCGGACGCCCCTTGGGGCGTCCGTCATAAAGAAGTTAATAAAAATAAGCCTTCCCCTTGAGGTACTCCCCGCTTAACGGGGAGATGTCACGAAGTGACAGAGGGGACCGTCTACGGCGTAAAAGGTGGATTGCCGA
>ONCR01000109.1 GCA_900316345.1 uncultured Eubacteriales bacterium
GTGATATTTAAAATAATTTGCAAAATCGCTTGAAAGAATATCCTTGTTCTTCGCCTTAACCGTTTCGCCCTTCATATCGGTATACCAGCGCATTAGCCACCACTCGGCGTTGGGGCTGTTATCGTCTGCGCAGGTATCGTTAAGGTTGTCGGCAAGGCGCCAATAGGCATTATCGCCGTAAACCTTTGCGGTTTCGATTTGCGAAATATATTTAATCATTTCGCCGGGATAGCCGTTTTCGCTCATCATTCCGTATTCGGTTATGATTATTTCAAGCTTGTCTATACCGAGCTTTTCTTCAAGCGCGCGGTAATCGCGGATATGCTCGTCAAAATAGAACGCCTCGCGCTCTGCAAGCTCGTGGTAAATCATAATATCGGGAAGGCAGTCGTTTTCCTTACAGAATTTAAGAAAATATTCAAGCTCATAGGCGTCAAAATCGCAAAAGCCGGGGCCGCCGATAAGCGCGTTTTTATCAAGCCCCTTTACGAGGTCGTAGGTTTGCTTCCAGGCAAGGTTAAAATTGTCCTTGCCCTTATCGTTATAATCGCACCATACGCCGTAAACGTTTTCGGGATTTTCGTCCTTAACGCTTTCGCCGAACCAAATTCCGTTGTCGCACTCATTATACAAGCAGTATACAAGCTTTGACTTGTACTGCTTTTTCATCATTCTTTTAACGGTTTTTTCTACTTTAGGTAAATAATCCTCATTAATAAATTTTTGCCAGCTATATTCGCCCTTACTGCGAAGGGACATAATATCGTCGTGTTTATAGTACCATGTGTCGTAAACGTCCTGAAGATAAACTATCTCATAATCAACGCTTTTAAGCATTTTATCGGCGTTGTCAATATCGCCTACGGGGTGCTGTAAGCCGCCCGAAACCTTCTGTGAAACTGATTTGACGTCAACGCTTTCAACCATTTCGGCAGAGGGCACTCCGTTTTCGGCAATGCCGTAAAGATAGCCCGAGGCGCCCTTTTTAACCTCTCCGGTTTTTTCGGCAAAATCAAAGCTTACGGTTGCCTGATAGGTTAAAAAATATATTCCGACAGCCGCGCCGAAAACCAAAACGACGCTAAGAATAGCCAAAAGAATTCTTTTTATAGATTTTTTCATAGTATTACTCCGTAAAATAAAACGCGGGAGGGCGCAGAGGCCCTCCCCTACAGGCTGTATTAATCCTTAATAAAGCAAAGCTTCAGGGCTTTTTCGTCAACGAAGAAGTCAAGCTCGTTATAGTCGAAGTTTTCACCGTCACAGTTGCCGAGAAGGGCACTTCCGTCCTCCATCCAGAGCTTTCCGCGCTTTGCATAGCCGTTGGTGATAAATTCCGGAAAGGTTTGCTGAGTTGCGGTGCCCGCCGAATACTTGGTAATCATCGGCGCCGCCTCTCTGAGCTTAAGCCCGTTAATAAGCGCAAAGTCAAGAAGCCCGTCGTCAAGAACGGCATCCTTTGCAGGGCAAAAACCGCCGCCGTAATAGCTTGCGTTGCATATTGCAAAAAGGGCGAAATCCTTATTGCTTTCAGTCATACGGTATTCCTCGCCGTTTTCCTTATTAACACAGGTAATATCGAAGCTGATTTTGTAATGAAGCGGCTTTAAAAGAATAGGAACGATGGCAAGGTTATATGCCTGATGGCCTAAAAACGGGGCCTTATCCGCCATCTTTTTTCCGAGCGTTTCAACAAGAGTATCAAGCCCGAAGGACATAACGTTAATGCATTTTTCGCCGTTATAATCAATAAGGTCAATCGGCTTAACCTCGTATTTAATCTTGCCGTTATAAAGCCCGAAGGATTTGATAACGTTTTCAACGTTAATATCCTTTGCGCCGTAAATCTTTTTTGCAAAATCGTTGCCGGTACCGAGCGGAAGAACCATCATCGGGGTATCCGTTCCCGCAAGGCCGTTGGCTACTTCGTGAACCGTTCCGTCGCCGCCGCAGGAAACAACAACGCATTCGCTGCCGTATTTTTTTGCGTATTCCTCGGCAATAAGCTTTGCGTGGCCTGAATAGACAGTGTTTTCAACTATCATTTCGTCATCAAGCTGACGGAAGGTTGACTTAATTCTTGAAAGGATTTTTTCCTTATTCTTATTCCCTGCAACGGGATTGCTTATAAAAACATATTTCATTTAGCGCACCTTCCTCATATAACCTGACATCCGCCCACGGGACGGATAATAAGAACGTAGCAAGAGCCCTCGCCGAATACGCCCTCAATAGTTGATTTGTATTTTTCAAGAAGGTCCTGCGGAACAAACGCCTGAACGGTACCGGCAAAGCCGCCGCCGTGAACGCGCCAGGCTCCCCGGCCCTTTAAAATTTCCTCGCTTATTGCAAGCGCAAGCGAAATTTTTTGTTCAGTCGGGTTTTTAGGGGTATAAACGTTCTGGTTAAGCATATAAGATGAGAAGCCCGATTCAAGAATAATTCTCTTAAAGCCCTCAAAATCGCCGTTTTCAAGGTATGTAACGCATTCGTCAACGCGTCTGTTTTCGTTATAAAAATGGATTGCACGAAGAATTGCGCGGTCGTTTACCTTATCCTTAAGCTCGGGAATCGCGCTGAAGAAATCCTCATAGCTGATTTCCCTTAAAACATTTTTACCAAGCGCCTTTGCAACGCTTTCCATCTCGCTTCTTACAGCCGCATAATCATCGGTTAAATCCGAATGATTTCCGCCCGTATCAACAATACAGAGCGAATAGCCCGTATTGGTATTGGCAAAATCGAAGTCAATCTTCCTGATTACAGGCTCCTTAACCGATTTAAAATCAATATTTACGATTGAGCCGACGGAGGAAGCCATTTGGTCAAGAAGGCCGCAGGGCTTGCCGAAGAAAACGTTTTCACTGTACTGGGCAACCTTTGCAATATCAACCGCACTTACCTTGCCGCCGTTGAAAAGATATGAAATTGTTGAGCCGAGAAGCACCTCAAACGCCGCCGAGGACGAAAGGCCCGAGCCTCCCATAACGTCGCTCATAGTGAAAGCGTCAAAACCCTCAACCGTAAAGCCGAGGTTTTTAACGCCTGCCGCAACGCCCTGAACAAGAGAGGTTGAATCGCCGTAGCGCTCCTCCTTAGGCTCAAGGTCATTAAGGTCAACAACGTTCATTCTGTGGCCCTTTGATTTAACGCGGATAATGTTATCGCTGTTTTTACTAACAACCGCTATAGCGTCAAGGTTGATTGACGCGGCTATTACCTTGCCGTTATTATGGTCCGTATGGTTACCGCAGATTTCCGTTCTTCCGGGAGCGGACATAACGCAGACCTCTCTGTCATAGCCGAAGAGCGCGCCGAAGCTTTCAATCGCCTCTGCATATCTCGGCTTTTGCGCTTCAACCGCGCTGTCGGTAACGTAAACCGCCTTAAGCTTATCGTCGCAAGCTCCGCTTGTAACAGCCTGAATTAATTCTTTAACTTTCATTTGCAATCCCCTTTATAAAACTATTTTATATTTTTCTTTCTCGCTGTAAATCAGTAGGGTCTGGTTCATCTGGCGAGATTTAATTCCGTAAAAGATGTTGAAAAGCAAGCTCGTTATTCCCGAAAATGCAACAATTATAATCAGCGGAACAATAAACTGGCTTGAAAACGGGTTTTTATAAGCCGCGCCGAGCTTTGTATACATATAAATTCTCGGCGCAAAGCCGATTAGGCTTAAAATGGAATAGTTAATAAAATCATATTTCATTGAGCCGTAGTATTTTGAAACCATACCAAGCGATATTGCGGGTATTGTTCTTGTTATTGTTAAAATATAAGGGTTACCGTTGCCCTTAAACTGAATCCAATCGCGTATAAAATGCATTCGTTTGATATTAAGAATAATACCTGTCCAGCCGCCGCCGATGAATATTCCCTCAACGTACTTAACCGTAAAGAAGAAAAAGCAGAAAACCGTATTAACAAGCAACGCCTGGTTAATCGGAAACACCATACCCGAAATGGCGATTAAAAAGCTTATCGGAATAGGCAGCTGGCATTTTGCAATATACAGCGCAAAAATACATATTAAGATTTCCGAACGCGTTTCAAGCTGGGCAACGGCGTTATCAAGCTTGGTTAAAAAGCTAATCATTGCCGCAAACTGCGTTTCAAGCTTAACGCGGTTAACAAGTACAAGACTTAAAAATATCAACAGCGCCGCAGTAACAATAACAATAACAACCGAAATCAGCGTTGTTCTGTGGCGTTTTGTTTTTTTCATCAGTACACCTCTTTTAGTTCTTTACCTCTAAATAATTGCCGAGGAAGGTAAATTCCTCAAGCTCGTCATAAAGCGCGCAAAGTAAATCGAGCGTTTCGCTGTCATAAACCGAGCCGAGGACGTCGGCGTAAAAATAGTAATCAAACTTTCCGTTTGCAACGGGGCGCGATTCAAGCTTGGTAAGGTTCAGCCCCGTCATTGAAAACCTTCCGAGCACCCTGTAAAGCGAGCCTGTTTTATGCGGAGCGGAAAATATAAGCGAAATCTTATTCGCGCTGTTATCAATAACAAGCTCTTTAGAAATTACTATGAAGCGGGTTGTATTATTAGAAACGTTCTGAATATCTTTTTTCAAAACAACAAGTCCGTATTTTTTAGCCGCCTCAGCCGAGCATATACAGGCGATATTATTATCTTCGCTTTGGCTTACGTGCTTAGCCGCCGAAGCGGTATTTGAATAGTTAATCCCCGTAAAATCGAAATTTTTAAGAAATATTGAGCATTGGCTGAGCGCCTGAGGGTGGGAATAAACGTATTCAATATTCTCATACCTTACGTTTTTTTTTGCGCAAAGGCAATGCGAAATGCTTAAATCGTAAGCCCCGGCAACGTAAAAGCGGTATTTCATTATAAGGTCATAGCTTTCGTGAACGGAGCCGGCGGTTGAGTTTTCAACGGGGATAATACCGAAGCGCGCCTTTTTGCTGTTAACCGCTTCAAACACATCCTCGAACTGCCTGTAATATTTAATCGGCGAATCGGGGAAAAGCGCCCTTCCCGCAATGCCGCTGTATGCGCCCTCAACGCCCTGGCAGGCGATTGCTTCATCTTTTTCAGCCGTCAGCTTTTTCTGCCTTACGGCGTTTTCAATCATATTGCGAAGCTCGCTTCCGCCGCCGATTATCTTATGCTGAATCGCCCTTGATGCGTCCATGGTTGCCGAATAAATTGTTTTTATTGTGTTGCTTATCTCTCCGCACTGAGCGGCAACGTTATCAAGAACCTCCTGCTCCCTTTCGGAATTAAGAACGGGGATATTGTTTTTCACCTTATAGGCCGCAACCTTTTTTGCAACCTCCATTCTTTCAACAAGAAGGGGAACAAGCTGTTTATCTATTCTGTCTATCTCATTTCTGAGCTCTTTTAATTCGTCCATCCGTTAGTTTTCCTTTATTTGTCAGAGAATAGTATCAAGAAGCCCTAAGGCAACCGCCGCCTCAACAACGGGCACGGCTCTCGGTACAATGCAGGGGTCGTGCCTGCCCTTGATTTCAAGCTCGGCGTTTTCCATGGTTTGAAGGTTAACGCTGTTTTGTTTTGCCGCAATTGACGGGGTGGGCTTAAAGGCAACGCTTACAACAAGGGGCGCGCCGCTTGTAATTCCGCCGATAACGCCGCCGTTGTTATTTGATTTAAGCGCAACCCTGCCGTCTTTAATCTCGTATTCATCGTTAACGGCCTTTGCGTTTGCGCTTGCAAAGCCGAAGCCGAGCCCGAACTGAACGCCCTTAACCGCGGGGATTGAAAACAGAAGCCTTGAAAGCTCGCCCTCCACGGTATCAAACATATTTCCGCCAAAGCCGGCTTCAAGCCCGATTGCGGCGCATTCAATTTCGCCGCCAACGCTGTTTTTATCGGCTTTGTATTTTTCAATCTCGGCTCTCATTTTCTCTTCACTTTCGGGGCATATTACCGCAAACGCCTTATCCGAAAGCGAGCGTAAAAGCTTCTTATCTATGCAGTTAAGCTCAAAGCCGTTTTCGCTGACTTCGCCTATTCTTTTAATATGCGCGCCAACGGTTATTCCCCTGTTTGCAAGCGCCTGCTTTGCAACCGCGCCCGCAAAGGTAAGCGGAGCCGTAAGCCTTCCGCTGAAGTGGCCGCCGCCCCTTACGTCGTTAAAGCCGCCGTATTTTACAAAAGCGGGATAATCGCTGTGGCTCGGGCGCGGCACAATCATAATATTCTCATAATCGCCGCTTTTAACGTTTGTATTTTCAATTAGCATTGCAAGCGGAGCGCCCGTTGTTACGTTGCCGATAACGCCCGAAAGAATTTTCGGAATATCCTTTTCAAGGCGCGGAGTTGAAGCGCCGTCCCTCCCGGGAGCGCGCCTTGCCATATCCTTATATATTTCATCAAAATCAAGCTTAATCCCTGCGGGCAGGCCGTCTATAACGCAGCCTATTGCCTCGCCGTGGCTTTCGCCGAAAACGGAAAGCTTAACCTTATTTCCTATCACAGATGACATCTGCCTTTCCTCCTAAAGAGCGGTAATCCGAAAAGAATTCGGGATACGATTTGTTAACGCTCATAGCGTCGGTTATAACAGTCTTCCCCTCGGCGCACAGAGCCGCAATGCTGAACGCCATAACTATTCTGTGGTCGTTAAAGCCGTCAAGCTTCGCGCCCTTAAGCCTTGAGCCGGTAATATCCATACCGTCGGGCCTTTCAAGAACCTCAACTCCCATTCTTTTAAGGTTTTCGGTTATGCTTTTAATTCTGTCGGATTCCTTAATTCTGAGCCTTTCAGCGCCCGTTATAACGGTTTTACCCTTCGCATTGGCGGCAAGAACCGCGATTGCGGGAACCATATCCGGAATATCGCTGACGTCAAGCCCGATGCCTGAAAGCTCTGATTCCGGGCAAAGCCGAGTTCCCGGAAGTATTTATACTGGCGGGGACAGTCATCATATACAGCAATGTGGGTCGTATAGGAGTAGACCTGTTTAAGCTTCACCGCTTTTACTTGAGCAAAGGGCTGAACCGATTGAAAGTCCTGAACATACGGCAAATCGTCGAGATATGTCTGAAAGCAGGGGTTCGACGCTTTCCGTTCAGCCAAGACCAGCAAATTCTGGGCTCGGGAAAAGGCTGTATAGTACAGCCGCCAAAAATCATAATACTTGATATCCCGCAGCGGCTCAAAGGGCTTCCGGCGGAAAAAACGAAGCTCTGCGGAATACAGCAGGGGATCCGCGTCCCTTCTGGGCGTATTACCCAGCGACCCAACCACCACCACAGGAAATTCTAATCCCTTGGACTGATGGATTGTCATAATCGAGATACAGCCGCTGGGAGCGTACTCTGATACGTCCTCATACTCGCCGATCCCATCCTCATGCAAATATTTGAGAAAAACATTGAACAATTCCTCCGGCAATCTGTCCTTGTTGTCTTCAGATAG
>ONCR01000098.1 GCA_900316345.1 uncultured Eubacteriales bacterium
TGTATTCTGTCTTTCCTTATGAGATTTACAATGAAGGAAGACTGGCGGGATATATTATTGAGGTGCAAGATCTGAATTGGTTTGAAAAGATTATTTGTAAAATCAGAGGGTTATAAGTATGTTAATGGCAATATTCGACTTTGGTCTTGGGATGGCTTGGTGTTCAATCGGAAGTATGTATCTTTCTAATACCAAAGAGAAATTCATGGGAGTTCTTGATATTGTAATTGGGGCTGCCTATATTGGATTAAGTTTGTGCTATGCCTTAAAATAAGGCATTTGAGAGAGTACCCTAAGTGGAAAGGGTAGTGTATGATCAACACTAGTATTGGTGAATACTGTAGGTTCGAGTCCTACCTCTCTCATTCTCTTAATAAAGAGAAAACATAATCCGGTTAAGCATTAAAGTGATGCGTCTGCCTTTGAAGCAGGAGAAGAGGGAGCGTTACCCTCAACCGGTGTATATTACAACAGAATAATTGAAATTAAGGCAAAGTAAAAAAAGCGACTGTTGACTTAAAGTCAACAGTCGCTTTTTTAATTAATAGTTTTCAGCGTGGATTTCAAAGTAGCTTTGCGGATGAGCGCAAACGGGGCAAACCTCGGGTGCCTTTGTTCCGATAACAATATGGCCGCAGTTTCTGCATTCCCAAACCTTAACCTCACTTTTTTCAAATACCTTTGCGGTTTCAACGTTCTTAAGCAGAGCGCGGTATCTTTCCTCATGGTGCTTTTCTATTTCGCCTACTGCACGGAATTTTTCAGCAAGCTCGGGGAAGCCTTCCTCCTCCGCGGTTTTTGCAAAGCCCTCGTACATATCGGTCCATTCATAGTTTTCGCCGTCGGCGGCAGCAGAAAGATTCTGCGCCGTATCGCCTATGCCCTCAAGCTCCTTAAACCACATTTTTGCGTGTTCCTTTTCGTTATCCGCGGTTTTAAGAAAAAGAGCGGCAATCTGTTCAAAGCCCTCCTTTTTTGCTTTTGAAGCGAAATAAGTATACTTATTTCTTGCCTCGCTTTCGCCCGAAAAGGCGGCTTTTAAATTCTGTTCCGTTTTTGTTCCTGAATACTTGCTCATAATTTATTCCTCCTTATTAATAATTAGTATTGCTTCCTTAACAATAATTTATAATAATTTGAAGAAAAATTCAATCTTTTTTTATTATAGCTATTGACAAATCGGTTAGCATATGCTAATATTAATGCAGTTAGCGACGGCTAACCGATATCTGCCGTTGACGGCTGAAAGGCCAATTGCGTATCGGCATAAGCCAAAACTTCTATTCCTTATTCCTTATTCCTATTCCTAACCTCTATTTTATTATTTTTATCGTTTAGCCGCGCTGACATTAGGAAAAGAAAACCGCTGAGGATTATTCCGTCAGCGGTTAAATTTATATTTCGGCAATTATTGCTTTCATTTCATCAAGCTTTTTTTCCATATCCCGAACGAGGGCGAACTGATTTTTAGCGCGAACAAGATTATGCGTAGGATAATCAATTTTAAAGTAAGTATTCCCGTTTAAATAATCGGTTAAAAAGCGCATTCCGCATTCAAGCGTAATAACAACGCAGGCAAAGGCAAGGTTATCCCTTTCGGCTTTAGTTAAGGTTTCGCCGGCACGGCTTAAAAATCCCCTTGCATAAGCCCTGAAATATTCAAGGTTAAGGCTTACCTTTGATAAATCTGCTTCATCCTCTGCGGCTGTGCTTGCACCGAAGCGAATACTATCCGCAAAATCGTAAAGCGCAAGCCCCGGCATAACGGTATCCAAATCAATTACGCAAAGCGCGTCAAGTGTATCTTTATCAAAAAGGACGTTATTTAGCTTTGTATCGTTATGTGTTACGCGAAGCGGGAGTTCTCCCCTTTCAGCCATATCGTAAAGAATGCCCGTTATTCCCCTTCTTGAGGTTACAAAATCAATTTCCTCCCTGCAGGAGGCATGAAGCTCATCGTCTGACGAAAAGAGCGCAGGCATAAATTCGTTTTCAAAGCGCCACGCCGTATTATGGAAGTTTGGAATTGTTTCAAAAAGAATACCGGCAGGGAAATTGCCGAGCATATTTTGAAATTTGCCGAAAGCAATTCCGCTTTTTTCAAAAAGCTCGGGAGTGTCTGCGCTGTCAAAGCTGACGCTGTTTTTAACAAAAGCATAGGCTCTGAAGCAATCGCCGTTTTCAGACTCGAAATAATTTCTTCCGTCGGTTGTTTTAATAAAGTGAAGGGTTTCACGTTCGGGGTCGCCTCCCGTTTTTTCTATCTCTTTATAAAGATAATCGGTAACGGCGAAGATATTTTTCATGAGCTCATCGGGCTTTTTAAAAACAGAGGTATTAATTCTTTGAATAACGTAACGCTTTTCGTTTTCGGCGCATTTAAAATCCGCTATGAAGGTACTGTTAATGTGCCCCGTTCCGAATTCGGCAACGCATTGAAATTCACCCTCAAACGCAAAGTGCTTTACAATCTCTTTTATATCCATAAAATCACCGAAAATATAATAACATATAATCAAAAATTTATCAATTCATTATTGAAATAGCAAATAAAATAATGTAATATATATCTTAATAAAACAAGGAGAAACAATATGGATATCAGAATTTCAGACACGGTAAAATACGTAGGCGTTAATGATTATGAGATTGACCTTTTCGAATCGCAGTATATGCTTGAAAACGGGATGGCATATAATTCATATATCATTCTTGATGAGAAAATCGCAGTTTGCGACGGTGTAGATAAAATCGCTTATGAGCGCTGGATGGAAAACCTTGACAAGGAGCTTAACGGAAGAACGCCCGATTATCTTATAGTTCACCACCTTGAGCCTGACCACAGCTACAGCATTGATATGTTCGCAAACAAGTACCCCGAAGCGAAGATTATTATGAGCGCAAACGCGCTTCGTATGCTTGCGCAGTTTGCAGACGTTGATACATCAAGGGTTATCGCGGTTAAGGAGAAGGAAACGCTTCCCCTCGGCGAACACACGCTAACCTTTATGATGGCGCCGATGGTTCACTGGCCGGAGGTTATGGTAAGCTACGACAGCAAGGACGGCATCTTATTCTCCGCCGACGCCTTCGGCAAATTCGGAACGGTTGACGCAGACGAGGGATGGTCCTGCGAGGCAAGGCGCTATTATTTTAACATCGTAGGTAAATACGGCAAGCAGGTTCAGGCGCTTCTTAAAAAGGCGGCGGAGCTTGATATTAAGGTAATATGTCCGCTTCACGGCCCCGTTCTAACCGATACAATCCCCGAGGTTCTTAAGCTTTACAACACCTGGTCATCCTATGAGCCTGAGGACAGAGGCGTATTCATAGCCTGCGCTTCCATTCACGGCAACACGCTTAAGGCGGCTGAAAAGATGAAGGAAATACTTGAAAAGAAGGGCTGCCCGAGAGTTGCAATGGCGGACCTTTGCCGCGAGGATATGGCTGAAAGCGTAGAAGACGGCTTCCGCCACAGCGTACTTCTTTGCATGGCTTCAAGCTATGACGCCGGCGTTTTTGCCCCGATGAGCGATTACCTTCATCATCTTAAGCACAAGGCCTTTCAAAACAGAACGGTTGCCCTTGTCGAAAACACCTCTTGGGCGCCGAGCGCAATCAGAACGATGAAGGCTGAATTTGAAGAAATGCAGAATATCAATATTCTTGATAAAACCGTTTCAATCAAAACAAGGCTTACCGATGAAAACGTAAAAGAGCTTGAGGAGCTTGCGGACCTTATAATTGAAAACGTATAATTTCAGCGGCGCATTTTGCGCCGCTTTTAAGTAAAAAAGAGACGGAGGTTAAGGATGAAAAAGAATGTAAAAACAATCATTGCAATTGCGCTTGCTTTAACACTTGCTGTCGGTTTGTTTTTTGCTTTCGGCAACATTTTTGAAGAAAAGGTAAGCTATAGTGAATTTACGCAACAGCTTGAAAACGAAAAAATTGAAAAGGCATATATTGACGAAGTTGCCGGTAAGATAAGCTACAAGCTTAAGAATGACACTAAAAGCTATTATACCGCCTATCCTGACAGCGAGAATTTTAAAGAACATATGCTTAAAAAGGGCGTTGAACTTGGTATAAGTAACGACGGAACTTTCAGAAGCTTTTCAAATGCGCTTACTTTAATCATCAGTGCAATGATGCTCATTTTAATTATTTCGTTCATTCGCCCTTCAAACAAATTCAAAGTTATAGGAAAAGATAACCTAAAAACGACCTTTGCCGATGTTGCCGGCAACGATGAGGTTAAAGATGAATTAATCCGTATTTCTAAAATGATAAAAGACGATAAGTTTCGCCAAAACGGAGCTAAAATACCAAAAGGTATTCTTCTTCAAGGGCCTCCGGGTAACGGCAAAACCCTTCTTGCAAGAGCTTTTGCAGGTGAAACAGGAGTTAATATGATAGCCACCACCTCGGGCGACTTCAGCAGTCAGTTTATCGGAATCGGCTCTATGAAAATACGTCAGCTTTTCAAAGCAGCAAAAAACAATTCCCCGTGCGTTATTTTCATTGACGAGATTGACGGAGTAGGTTCAAAGCGAATGAACGCGCAACAGGCAGCTGACAAAGAAATGAACACTATTTTAACTGCACTTTTAAACGAAATTGACGGTTTTAAAAGCAGCGATAACATTATGGTTCTTGCCGCCACAAACAGAACAGACGACCTTGACGATGCATTGACGCGTCCCGGAAGATTTGACAGGCAGATTATTATTAACAAGCCTGATAAAAAGACAAGAATTGAGCTTTTGAAAAAGTATACACAAGACTCAGCTCTTGCGGATAATATAGATTTTAATAATCTTTCACTTTATACCTACGGTTACTCCTCCGCCCAGATAGAAGCGCTCTGTAACGAAGCTGTTCTTACTTCTATATCAAACGGACACAGTGTTATCGAGGCTGAGGATTTTAAAACGGCAGTTCTTAAGACGGATATAAAAGGAAGCCTTAAGAATAATTCGTTTATGACCGAGGAGGACAGAAAGATTGCCGCCTACCACGAGGCAGGGCACGCAGTCATTGCATACTACTATACAGATAAAGATGTTACAACGGTTTCAATAAGGCCTACAACCTCCGGTGCAGGCGGCTTTACTATGACGCTAAACGCAAATGAAAACCAGTTTGAAACACTCGGCAATATCTTCGGTGCTTTAAAGGAGCTTTATGCAGGTCGCGCGGCAGAATACATTTTAAAAGCCGAAAGCCTTGAGGATACGACAACAGGCGCGGCACAGGATATTACACAGGCAACCAAGCTTGCATTAAACTATATCTGCCTTAGTGAAGGAATAGATTTAAACGTATTTGGAAGCTACGGAGTTAAGGAATCACTTGAAAAAGTTAAAAAGCTCAAAGAGAAAGTATGGCTTGAAACAGTGGAAAATGAAAAAGCACATTGGGATAAAATTGAGTTTCTTGCACATATGCTGATTGAAAACGAAACCGTAACCGGTGAAGAATTCCGAAATATAATAAGCAAAGCCGAAAACGAGTTTACTTCATAAAGGCATCAAATGCCGTAAAAGCAATATAAAACCGTCTGCATATCAGCTATGCAGACGGTTTTCATTTTTATTTACTGACTATGCGACTGAAATTCGGTAAACCTTAACGCCATGCTTTGGGATGGCGGTTGAAATTCTGTCGTGCTGGGTTCTTTCATCAGACCAGAGGTCGTGAATTTCATATCCCCTGCCCGAGCGTTCAAAATCAAGATATTTATCGTCCTTAAGAGTATCAAGGTCAAATTCAACGGGCTTCTTTTTGCCGGTTGTGTTAAAGAAACAGATTGCCGTATCGCCGTTATAAAGCGGACGGGCAATAACGTCAATTCCGCCCTTACGTCTGATAAGCTTTGCAGGCTTAACAAGCGGGTCCTGGTCAATACGGATAAGGCTGTTATTAGTTAAGATATTTAAGATGATTGAACTTTTCTTTGAGCCGTCCTCAAGCTCGCAAGCATACACCAGAGGGTAAAATGCGATTTGTTCTCCTCAGGCGAGAGCTTTCCGTTGCCGACTTCAAGCATATCGGGGTCATTAACATGGCCGGGGGAAGCAAATTTATAAAGCTTAAGCGTTTTCTTGTAAAGCGAAACTATGCTGTGCCAGCCGGCGTTAATATCCATAGTTGTTCGCCACATATTGCCTGCCTTTGCGCCCCAGTTCCACGGGTTGCCGAAGCCCCATTCGCAGATTGAATACGTAATCGGTTTTTCCTCGGTTCTTGAATAAATCGCCCATTCCTTTGAAGCGTTTTTAAGGGCCTCGCCCATACGCTTATACTGGATATATGAGCTGTCCGCCGCGGTTACAACGGGGTTGCAAAGCTTAATTGCGTTTTCACCGTTTTGGAGCTTAACCTCAATCTGAAGCCTTGCATCAGGCGAGAAGGAATGCCCCGACGGGAAGTGTGCCTCATAAACCACTCCGTTAACGATAACCTGCATATAGCGCTTGAAGTTAATCCAGTTTTTATTGCTGTGGATAGTCATAACGTACCAGCCGCCGATTTCAACGTTAAGGCGGAAGCTTGCCGTTCCTGCGCCGTGGTTAAGATAACCGATGCCCTTGCCGCTGGGAAGCGACTTCATTTCAACTATCCTTGCCCTTCCCGTAAACTTTGCGTCCTGAGGACGAAGGGTATATTCGCTGTGATAACCCTTGCGGTTAAGGTCAATATATTCAATAACAGGCGTTGAGCCGCTGAGCTTCTTGTGGTGGCAAAAATCGTATTTAAGATATTCAACGCCCCAGGAAGCGATGGTTTTAGCATCAAGCTCCTCGTTGCCGAGGGAAGCGGGTAAATCCTCGCAGGTATGGGTTCCGTTTGAGGAATAAAGCCCCATTTTCAGGCCGAGGGCGTTAATTCTTCTGCAAAGCTCCTCTATTCCCGAGGGGAAGGTTTCAAGGTCGCCCTGAAGCTTACCGTCCTCATCGCGCATAGAGCTCTGCCAGCAGTCGTCAAGATTAACGTATTCGTAGCCTGCGTCGGCAAGGCCGGTATTGATAAGCACCTTTGCGCTGTCATAAATGCTTTCCTCGCTTATGTGGTGGCGAAGGGTATTCCAGCTTGACCAGCCCATAATCGGAAGCCTGTTGCCGTTTTCATAATCGGGAACATTTTTAACATCAATAGTCAGCTTTTTTCTTCCGATAGCCTTAAGCATACAAAGGGGGCATTTGCCGTCCGCCTTCATAGCCAAAAACCATGTTATAAACGCAACAATTGCTATTGCGAGCAAAGAAATAAAGAAAACTGATGATACCGTCATAACAATCCTATCTCCTTAATATACGCGAGTTCCCTTTCGGCCTCGCTTTTAGTTTCATCACTGCCGATTGCTTTTACGGAGCTTACAACGAAGCTCTTTTTATTTTTAAAAT
>ONCR01000097.1 GCA_900316345.1 uncultured Eubacteriales bacterium
CTTTCGGTCGTCCCATTCTTTTCATCTCCTTTTTTCTATCTTACCACAAAAAAATGATGGCAGACACTTTTTTGTGTCTACCATCATTATATCATTTCAATAATTATTATAGTTCTTATTCTTGCAATAGTTGCCGGCGTAATAGCTTTTTTCGCTATAAATAACGGTAAAGTTTCCAACAGCGACAAAGTCAAAACGCCTGAAATAGTCGCCGATGATTCGCTTAACTTATCTATTCCTAAAATTGGACAACGTGTTTCTTCTGATACAATTTCTGCAGCTTCTAGGTTCACAGTAGGACTTAGAAGAAACAGAACAGTTATTGCAACAGGTATAAACGATGATGGACAATGCAATGTTTCAGACTGGACGGATATAGTTGCCATTTCGGCAGGTTCTGACCATGCGGTTGGTTTAAAAGACGACGGAACGGTTGTTGCAACAGGTAATAATGAATATGGACAATGCAACGTTTCAGATTGGTCGGGTATAGTTGCCGTTTCGGCAAGTTATGACCATACAGTTGGTTTAAAAGACGACGGAACGGTTGTTGCAATTGGAGCTTCATATTTAGAAATTGAAGGTATTTATTATGATACTTGCAATGTTTCCGATTGGTCGGATATAGTAGCTGTTTCATCGTCATATTCACATACAGTTGGTTTAAAAGAGGATGGAACGGTTGTTGCAACTGGTCGAACAGATACTGGCGCCTGCGATGTTTCCGAATGGAATGATATAGTCGCAGTTGCAGCAGGTTCAGACATTACTGTCGGAGTGAAAAAAGACGGAACGGTTATTGCTGCAGGAATTGATTTTTATGGTGAAACCGATGTTTCCAATTGGACGGATATTGCGATATATTAAGTGAAAAACGGAACGGTCTCCCGTTCCGTTTTATATTTGCTTTCTTTTCAAAAACTTCTCAAACTCCGCCACATTTTTGAATCTGTAATCCACCGCCTTTGCGGTTTCTTCGTCTGCGATATACAAATCTGGGATATAAATGACTCTGCACCCCGCGGCTCGGGCGGAGAGCAGACCGCTTTTTGAATCCTCAACGGCGTAGCAGTTTACGGGCGCTTCGCCTATGCCTTTGCACGCTTCAAGGTAAATATCCGGCTCGGGCTTTGATTTACCTACCATATCACCGCAGATGATTTTATCAAAATAATCGGTTATTCCGGCGTTTTCAAGATGATGTAAAACCGAAGCCTTCGATGACGAGGACGCAACGGCGGTTTTATAACCGTTTTCCTTAAGATATTTCAGTATTTCGTAAACCCCGTTCTTCACCGGAACGGGATTTTCGGCATAGTATTCGTCAAGCCAGGTTTTGTATTCCCTTTGAAAAATATCGTTGTCAAATCTGCTTCCAAACTCGTTTTCAAAAATTTTAACGCTTTCTTCGCGGGTTCTCCCAAGGGTTTTCATAACCATATAGCCAACCTTGCCTAAGCCGCATTTAACGCCTATTTCATCCCAGCATTTTATTGCAAGGCGTTCTGTATCAAACAAAACGCCGTCCATATCAAATATAACCGCGTTCATTATAATACGATAAGCTCTTTTGTTACGGTTGAAAGGTTTTCACGTCCGCGCGGTGAGATGTAGCAAACGTCCTCAATTCTTATTCCGAACTTATCGGGAAGATAAATACCCGGTTCTACGGAAGTTACGTTGCCTGTTTCGTAAGTGTCGTTGCTTCTCATAGAAGAATTAAAGCCCTCATGAATTTCAAGCCCTACGCCGTGGCCGAGGCCGTGACGGAAGTATTTGCCCATATGTTCTTTTTCAAGAACGTCGTAAGCGGCAAGATAAACATCCTTGCATTTTACGCCTGCGTCAAGCGCCTTTATTCCTGCAAGCTGCGCTTCAAGAACGAGATTGTAATAATGCTTCATCTCATCCGTTGCGCTGCCTACAGCAACCGTTCTCGTCATATCCGAATGGTATCCTTTATAGGTTGCGCCGAAATCAAACAGAACAAAATCTCCCTCCTTGATAACCCTTTCGCTCGGAACGCCGTGGGGCATAGAGGTGTGCGCTCCCGTAAGAAGGATAGTATCAAACGAAAGACCGTACGAGCCGTTTTTTGCCATAAGATAATCAAAGTAAGCGGCAAGCTCCTTTTCGGTTTTACCTGCTTTAACGTGGTTTAAAAGCTCAAGAAAAGCGGTTTCGGCTATGTTGTTTGCCTTCTTCATCATTGTGATTTCTTCAGGCTCCTTGCGGTTTCGTATACGCATTAGTCTGTCGCCTAAATCAACAAGCTCAACGCCCTCAAGCGCCTCAAAAAGCTTCTGATAGTTAAGAAGGCTTATGCTTTCGTTTTCAAAAATCAGCGATTTAACGCCGTGCTTTGAAGTGAGAAAAGTAAGCTCTTCAAAAAACGTGCTTTCGGGCTCAATAGCGCAAAGCCCCGTTGCCTTCGCGTTTTCCTCGGCTGTTTCAATGTAGCGGCTGTCAACAATGTGGTAAGCGCCGCCGTCCTTAGTAATAAAAACAATGCCTTCGCTCGGCGAAAAGCCGCACATATAGTGCATATTCGCTTCGTTAAAAAGAACGAGCGCGTCGGCGTTCATTTCGTTAATAAGTTTAAATGCTTTTTCTTTATTCATCATATTTATCACCCACGCTATTATAGCATAAAGATTTCAAAATGCAATTATTTGTTTGACTTTAAAATGGATATATGGTAATTTTAAGGTAATAAAATAAGGAGTAAATTTATGGAAAAATATCTTATTAACCCAAATCAGAAGGAAGCAATTATCAATAAGGATATTTACGGTAGCTTCAGCGAGCATCTCGGACGTTGCATCTACGAAGGGATATACGTTGGCGAAAACAGTAAAATCCCTAACGTAAACGGTATGCGTAAGGACGTTGTAAAAGCGCTTAAAGAAATGGGGCTTCCCGTTCTTCGCTGGCCGGGCGGATGCTTTGCCGATGAATACCATTGGAAGGACGGTATCGGCAAAAAGTCAGATAGAAAAAAGATGATTAATACCCACTGGGGCGGCGTTACCGAGGATAATTCCTTCGGTACGCACGAATTCTTTGAGCTTTGCCGTCAGCTCGGCTGCGACAGCTATGTTAACGGCAACGTTGGCTCCGGAACCGTTCAGGAGATGAGCGAATGGGTTGAATATATTACGTTTGACGGCGTTTCACCTATGGCGGAGCTCCGCGAAAAAAACGGAAGCAAGGCACCGTGGAAGCTTAAGTATTTCGGCGTCGGTAACGAAAGCTGGGGGTGCGGCGGTAATATGGATCCTGAATATTACGGCTGCCTTTTTAAACGTTATAATACTTACTGCCGCGATTACAAAGCAGGTGAGCATATTCTTCGCATTGCCTGCGGACCCAATGTTGACGATTATCATTGGACTAAAGAGGTAATGGATAAAGTTAAGAACTATGCCGACGGTATTTCGCTTCACTATTACACTCTTCCTACAAATAATTGGCACCGCAAGGGAAGCGCAACCGTGTTTGACGGTAACGAATATATTTCTACTATCTGCAAGGCTTACAGAATGGAAGAGCTTATCAGTAACCATATCGCAATGATGGACAGCGTTGCTCCGTGGAAAAAAATGAAGCTTGTTGTTGACGAGTGGGGAACCTGGTACGACGTTGAACCAGGAACAAATCCGGGCTTCCTCTATCAGCAAAGCACAATGCGCGACGCTATTGTTGCCGCTGTTACGCTTAACATTTTTAACAAGCATGCCGACAGGCTTCTTATGTGCAACATAGCTCAGACCGTTAACGTTCTTCAGTCCGTTATTCTTACCGACGGTAAAAAGATGGTTAAAACGCCGACTTATTATGTTTTTAAGATGTTTAAGGAACATCAGAACAATACGCTTTTAGGTTCATTCTTAACAACTGAAAAGCTTGTTTCGAAAAATGACGGCAACAAGGAATTTCCCCAGCTTGTTGAAAGCGCTTCTATGGATGAAAACGGCGTAATTTATTCAACAATAGCCAATACTTCTGACACCAAAAAGGCTAAAATCAAGTGTCAGCTTGCCGATACTAAAGTTAAGAGCATTAAGGCTGAAATCATAACCGAGGAATGCCACGCGCTAAACGATTTTGATAAGGACGAAAAGGTCTTTATTAAGGAATTTACCACGTTCAGAGCTCTTAAAGACGGCTTTACGGCTGAAATCCCTGCATGCTCTGTTGTTAAATTTACTATTGAAAGATAATGGAAAAATGTAAAAAATGCCTTCTTCTTGAAGCGGGAGAAAGCGTAACATATGAACAAATCAACGCCTACCTCGCTTCTGTCAGAAGTGAGCTGACGGATGAAAAAACGGCTGAAAAACGGCTTGAATTCTGTAAAAGCTGTGAAAACCTTATCTCGGGAATGTGCCTTAAATGCGGCTGTTACGTAGAGGTGAGGGCAAGGCTGAAAAACGGTAGCTGTCCCGAAGAGAGGTTTTAAAATGAATAAAAGCTTTTATCTTATAACCGATACTCATTACTATAAAAATTCGCTCGGCGCATACGGCGAAGCATATGACGATTTTATGCACTATGAGCAAAAATGTTTTGCAGAAACGCAGTCGATAAACGAGGCGGTGTTTGCATATCTTGAAAGCGCGGATGAAGCCAAAACCGTACTTATTGCAGGCGACCTTTCTTTTAACGGAGAAAAGGAAAGCCACCTTGAATTTATCAAGCTGCTCCGCAAGCTTCAGGAAAAAGGAAAGCGCGTTCTTGTTATTACCGCCGACCACGATTTTAATGATACCGCGGACGGTTGCTTCGGCTTTAACGAAACGGGAAGAATTACCCCTGAAAGTACGCCGAGAGAAGAACTCTTTGACCTTTATTACGATTTCGGTTTCAGCGACGCTCTTGCGGTTGATAAACAGCATTTATCCTATGTTTCACAGCTGTTTGACGGCGTAAGGCTTCTTTGCCTTAATAACGACGGCACGGAAAGCGGCAGAAGAATTTTTGAAGAGAGCCACCTTGAGTGGATTAAAGAGCAAACAAAGGCCGCGCGCGAAGCGGGAGATATGATGATTGCCATGAACCACTATCCGCTTCTTCCCGGCCAGCCCGCGCTTTCAATCGTTAAATCAGCTTACCAAAAAGACGCCTACGAGGTTACGAAGCTTCTTGCGGACGAGGGCGTTCATCTCTGCTTTACCGGGCATATGCATAACCAGAGCATCAATGTAATTACTACCGAAAAGGGCAATAAGTTTTACGACGTTTGTACCGGCTCAATTATTGCCGATCCTTCGGTTATCAGGCTTGTTAATATAATTGACGATTCAACGGTTGATATAAAAACGCTTGACGCCCCCGATTTTGAATGGGACACCAATGGCAAAAGCTGTAAGCAGTATCTTGAGGATTTGTTTGATAATATGATTGTTAACGTTCTTTACGATATGGCTTACGATACCGACAGAATGATGGGCAAGTTCCATATTGATAACAAAAAACTTAAACCCGTTATTAAAACTATCGGCAAGCTTCTTCAAAAAACCACGCTCGGCGGGCTCGGAAGAATACTCTGCTTTAAGGTTGATAAAAGCATAAAAAAGGTTAAGGTTAAGGATTTCGCGGCGGAGCTTGTTCGCATGCTGTTTGAAGGAAATCAGCGCTTTGCTCCGGGAACTCCCGAAGGCGACGCTTTCATTGCTTTTATTAACAGAATGCGCCCCGTTTTAAAGAAAATTAACGCAAAGGGCTTTGATAATCAAAAGGCGGATTTGGCCGAGTTTCTTATAAATTCGGCCTATAATTACGATATTGATGATTATAACGCTGTATTAAAACTCAAATAATGGTAATAATAACCGTATGATGAATACGGTTATTTTTATTAAAAAAATGTTGGATTACTGCGCATTGCCGCTTGTTCTTGCTTCGGTATTACTTGCCGGAGCATATTCGGCAAATTTTAAATCGGGAGAGGGCGTGGCGGAAATCCTTTTTGCTTTTCTTCTTCCGCTTTGCGCAGTATATTATTCAACCAAGGGTTTTAAAAAGGCTATGGCTTCCGGGCTTTGCTGTTTAGCTTCAAGCGTTGTTTTCAGCAGCTTTTCGGGCTTTCATTTCAGTTTAATGCTTTCGCTTCTTTTTGCATTTATCTGCGTAAAGCT
>ONCR01000046.1:0-9004 GCA_900316345.1 uncultured Eubacteriales bacterium
CAGTATCCTTTTCAAACTTACGAATCGGGAAATCTTCCCACTTCTTCGGGATAGCCTTGTAATCCTCAATAGTTCCGTAGTAAGCCGAAATTCTTTGCGGATGTACCTTTGCAACCCAGTCAAGCGTACCGAAATCCCTTGTTTTTGCAAGCGCTTTCATAAACGGCTTTGCAGCGGCCGCAACGGCTGATTTGGGAAGGTATCTCGGAATTCTGAAATAGAATTCAACCTGATTTGCAAGTCTGTCAAAATATTCCTGAACGGGAAGATTTTCACGGAAGTGAAGGAATTCCTCAAGCTTGTCGCCGTCAGCATAGAACTGGCCGTGGAAATTCTTTGTAATGAACCAGTTGGGTTCGAAAAGCTTTTCGGGGCCTGCAAGGCCGAGTGTGCCGAGAAGGAGCTGTTCAAATTCATAGTTAGAAATCCTGTATTCTTTACCGGAACCGATGTTGAAATAGTGATTCCAGAAATCAGAGCCAAGGTTGCCCTTTGCGTCCTCAAGAACAAGGTTACACATAAGACGGCCCGAATCCTCAACGGTACACCATTCAAGAACGCCGTTAATCGGAACGTGGAACATAATCGGGTCCATATTCTTAAGAATATTTGGGTAAAGAATACCGCTCTGGCGCATTACAACCCAGTTTTTAATACCGCTTTCAACGAAGGTGCGCTCTGCAACTACCTTTGATACGGCATAGTGGTCGTAAATTGAAACCTTAATCGGGTCGCCGCAGCGTCCCCAGTGGATAGGATAATTTCTGTCGCCGGTTTCGGCTACCGTTCCTATGTAACAAACTTTAACTGCATCGGGGTCCTGCTGAGCAAGAACGGCTTTACAGATGTTTTCAGCCGCGCCGATATTTGTTTTCTGTGTTCTGTAGGGCTTCCAGTCAGCAGCGGGGGATACCATACCGCCAACGTGAAGAACATAATCAGCCCCTGTAACTCCTTCAAGAATTGAACGGTAATCGGTAAGGTCGCCCCAAACAATCTGTACGTTCGGTTTTGCCGCTAAATCCTTAAGCTTCTGAATATTTTTCGGGCTTTTTCTTGCTAAAATCTTTAAGTTAATCTCTTTGGGATGCTTAACCATTTCCTGAACGGCAGCCCATCCCATATTACCGGTACCGCCGGTAAGGAATACTGTTTTTTTTGCCATAAATATACCTCCTCATTTATGAACAATAATTGTCATTCTAATTATAAACTAAATATAAACAAATTACAAGATATTTATTGTAAATATATATTGACTTTGCTCTTCAAATATTATATTATAAGTAAAACATTTATCAAGAGCAGCCGAGTGAACAGGCACAGCGACGCTGCAGCAACCTGCAATATGTAAGGTGCTAATACCTGCGGTTAACGCCGAATGATGAGAAATAACGAATCTCACGCATACGGCAACGTATGCGTTTTTTTATGAAAGGAGAATAATATGTCTAAGTATTTATTTACAAGTGAATCCGTTACTAAAGGACATCCCGATAAAATCTGCGACCAGATTTCAGACGCAATCCTTGACGCTATGATTGAGCAGGACCCTCAGTCACGCGTTGCTTGCGAAACCTGCTGTACAACCGGACAGGTTCTCGTAATGGGCGAAATTACAACTAAAGCCCAGGTTGATATTCCTTCAATCGTAAGAAAAACGGTTGTTGAAATAGGCTATGATGATGATAAAAAAGGCTTCAACGGCAATACCTGCGCCGTTCTTACAGCCCTTGATAAGCAGTCGCCCGATATCGCTTTGGGCGTTGATAAATCATTTGAGCTTAAGAATAATGAGGAGGATGAGGATAACCTCAACGGCGCCGGCGACCAGGGTATGATGTTCGGCTATGCCTGCAACGAAACTAAAGAACTTATGCCTCTTCCTATTTCGCTTGCTCATAAGCTTGCGTTAAAGCTTACTGAGGTTCGCGAAAACGGAACCCTTCCTTATCTTTATTCCGACGGTAAATCACAGGTTACCGTTGAATATGTTGACGGCAAGCCCAACAGAGTAACGGCTGTTGTAGTTTCATCTCAACACAGCGCTGAAGTAAGCCTTGAACAGCTTCGCTCGGATATAATCGAAAAGGTAATTAAATCAACAATTCCCGCTGAACTTATTGACGATGATACTGTATACTACGTTAATCCAACCGGCAGATTTGTTATCGGCGGACCTATGGGCGACAGCGGCTTAACGGGAAGAAAGATTATTGTTGATACATACGGCGGATATGCACGCCACGGCGGCGGAGCTTTCTCGGGCAAGGACCCGACTAAGGTTGACAGAAGCGCCGCTTATGCTGCTCGCTGGGTTGCAAAGAATATTGTTGCCTCGGGGCTTGCTGATAAATGCGAGGTTGAGCTCGCATATGCTATTGGCGTTGCAAAGCCTGTTTCAGTGCTTGTTGACACCTTCGGTACAGGCAAAAAGAGCGACGATGAAATAAGCGAAATCGTTAATAAGGTATTCGATTTAAGGCCGAGCGCCATTATCCGTGAGCTTGACCTCAGACGTCCAATTTATAAGGCTGTAGCTGCATACGGACATATGGGCAGGGAAGACCTCAACGTTCCCTGGGAAGCTCTTAATAAAGTTGATGAAATTAAAAAGTATATGTAATACGTAAAAAAAAGCCTCGTTGAGGCACCCTTCATAAAGAAGTTTTCAGACCGATAGAGTATTTTCTCTTTCGGTCTGTTTTTCTTTTCCGGATTTGGCAGTACAAAGCCTATGCTCGCTGTGCTCTGTGACACATATTTGCTCTTCACTAAAAACTATGATATATGAACTCGACAAATCGGGATTTGTAGGGCGGTCGGTTATCCGTATCAATTGTAGGGCACGATGCCCACATCGTGCCGCGGCAAGGTGTAGGCACCTTGCCCTACATAGGGCACGATGCCCACATCGTGCCGCGGCAAGGTGTAGGCACCTTGCCCTACAAAAACCATAAAACTTCTGATTTGTTGAGATAAAAAACAGAGCGGCTGAGTTTTTACTCAGCCGCCTTCTTAATAACGGACGCCCCTTGGGGCTTTTATTTTTTAATAATAGTATTATTTACCTGTAACGATGTACGGCTGAATTGACTGTGCAAGCTTAGCTGTAGGCATTGTTTGAAGAACAACCTCGCCGGGGCCTGTAACAACTGTGTTGAATAATCCTTCGCCGCCGAAAAGAACGTTCTTAACGCCGTGAACTCTTTCAATATCCATTGAACAGCTTGAGCTCATTAATACAACGTGGCCGGTATCAACAATAAGCTTCTGGCCTGCCTGAAGCTGATATCTTACTGCTGAGCCGTCAATTTCAACAAAAGCAGTTCCGGTGCCGCTGAGCTTCTGCATAATAAAGCCTTCGCCGCCAAAGAAGCCTGCGCCTAATTTCTTCTGGAAGAAGGTTGAAAGCTCAACGCCCTGAGATGAAGCAAGAAATGCGCTCTTCTGGCAAACGTAGTCAGTACCCGGAGCGATTTCAAGAGCAAGGATTTCACCGGGAAGGGAGGATGCAAAAGCGATTGTTCCTGTTCCGCCCTTTGCGGTATAAACGTTCTGGAAAAGGCTTTCCTTGGTCATCATTCTTCCGAGCATTTTTCCAACGCCGCCGTTTGAGGAGGTTTTCATTTCCATATTAGGGCTCATCCAGCTCATTCCGCCGCCTTCTGAAATCATAGATTCGCCGTCGTTAACCGTGCAAACTAATACGGGGAAATTGCCGCCTTGGATTTCGTAATTCATAAAATTACTCCTTTCATCATCTTAATTTAATGTCTTTTTCTATAGCCCTGTCTACTGCGTTTTGAACAGCAGACTCGAAGCCGTCTTTTTGCAATGAGGTTACGCCCTCAATCGTTGTTCCGCCGGGGGAGCATACTCTGTCAACAAGCTCCCACGGGTGTGCGTCCGATTCTAAAATCATTTCAGCCGAGCCTAAAACGGTTTGCGCCGCAACCGTAAGGGCCGTTTTTTTATCCATTCCGTTTTTCACCGCAGCCCTTGCAAGCGAATCAATATACATATAAGAAAACGCAGGAGCGCATCCGGCTATTGCACCGAAAACGGAAAAATGCTTTTCCTCAAGCTCAATGGTTTTTCCTATGCTGTTAAATATTTTTTCGCATAAGGCTTTGTCCGCCTCGGTTGCGAAGGTATTAGCGGTATATGCCGACATTGCTTTGCCTACCGTTGCGTTAATGTTTGGCATAACGCGGATTACGCGGTTGTCATTATTCAGCGCATTATTGATAAAACCAATATTTTTGCCTGCCGCTATTGAAATAAGCAGCGCGCTTTTGTTTTTGAGCTCTGAGCTTATTTTTTTCAGAACGCTTTCAAGAACGTTCGGCTTAACGGCAAGAATCACGACGTCGCTGTTTTTAACCGCTTCTTCTTCGCTTATGCAGCTGTTAAAGCCGAATTTCGTTTCCGCCGCTTTTAATGCGTCTTTATTAATATCATAAACATAAATGCTTTTATTATCAAAATTGCCTGAGCCGATTATTCCGCCGATTATTGCCTTTGCCATATTGCCGCAACCGATAAAGCCTATGCTCATTTTACCGCCTCCTTTATTTTATAATAACATTAAAAGAATTAAATATCAATGCTTTTGTTCTTTAAGAGTAAGATATTTTTCTTTGGTTGCAAGTCCGCCCCTTATATGTCTTTCCGCTTTGTTTAGCTGTAAAACGCCGTTAACCTCGTCGGCAAGGCGCGGAGCTATTTCCCTAAGCCGCCTTGTAACGTCAATATGTACCGTGGATTTGCTTATTCCGAAGACCTGCGCCGCCTGCCTTACAGTTGCTTTATTATCAACAATATAGCTTCCGAGGGTTATGCATCTTTTTTCATATACTGATTTCATATAATTACCACCTTTTGTAATTAATATGAAATCATAGCATATTTATGATAAAAGGCTCGTGAAGCCATATTTTCACGAGCCTTGATTTATTTTTATTCGGTGGTTGCTTCTTCGGTGTTTAATTCACCTGCAATATCCTGAATAGCTTCAGATGCGGATTTAAAATTGAAATGCTCAACCTTTTTATAAACCTGCTGCTCACTGCCGTCCCTTTCCTTTCCCTCGCTTTCAATAAGGGTAAGGGTTAAGGTGTTGTCCTTAATTTTATATTTATAAACAACCTTGCGCCCGTCAGTGTTGCTTCTTAATGTGAGCTTGTTTCCTTTAACCTCATAGATTTTGCTTGTTGAAAAGCCGAGCATATAGTTTTCATACGTTCCGTCATCGTGAAATTCATATCCCGTTATTGCCTTTTCGCCCTGCCATTTACCGATTAAATCCTCTTCGTCCGGGCCTACAACCTGTTGAACAAGCTCCGCGGGGGTAACCTCGTTAACAACGCAGTATGCTCCCGTGCCGGCAAGAAAGCCGAAAAGTATTAAAGCAAACGCAACCAAGCCTATCTGATAAGGCTTTAATTTTTTAATTTTCATTTTTTTTCAAACCCTTTGCAGTAAGTAATTTGTTTATCTTTTCAGAGGAGTCAAGAAGTGATGATACCGATAAATCGTGGTTAATGGTATCAATAAAGTATGCAAGATACTTTGAAAGCTCAACGCTTTCGTACCAGCTTCTTGAAAGAAGCTCGGGCGACTGATAAACGCCGTTTGTAGTAAATACCTTTTCAAATACGCCGTCATTATACGCCTGGTCAAAAACATCAAGTCCGTTACAGAAAAGGCCGAAGGAGCAACAGATAAAGATTCTTGACGCGCCGAGCTCCTTAAGCTTTCTTGCAACCTCAAGCATACTTTCGCCCGAAGAAATCATATCGTCAATTATGATAATATCCTTACCCTCAACGCTTTCGCCGAGGTATTGATGAGCAACAATCGGGTTTCTTCCGTTAACAACCTTTGTATAGTCTCTCCTTTTGTAGAACATACCAATGTTAACGCCGAGCTGCGTTGCAAGGTAAATCGCCCTGTGCATTGCGCCTTCATCGGGGGAGATGATAAGAAGGTGGTCGGAATCTATCTGAAGGTTATCGACTGAATTAACAATTGCCTTAATCTGCTGATAAGCGGGCATTACGTTTTCAAATGATTTATGCGGAATTGAGTTTTGAACGCGCTTATCGTGTGCGTCAATAGTAATAATGTTTTCAACACCGAGAGCAGTAAGCTCCTGAAGCGCCATAGCGCAGTCAAGCGATTCGCGCGAAGAGCGCTTATGCTGCCTTCCTTCATAAAGCATGGGCATAATAACGTTAATTCTTTTAGCCTTGCTTGAAGCAGCGGAAATAACCCTTTTTAAATCTGCAAAATGGTCGTCGGGTGACTTAGGAACTTCCATACCGTACATATTATATGTAACGGAATAGTTAAAGCAATCTGCGACAATATAAAGGTCATAGCCTCTGATAGAATCGTTAATAACAACCTTTCCTTCGCCCGAACCGAAGCGAACGAAGTTTTTGTTAATCTGGTAGGTGTCGCGGTGATAGCCGTAAAAAGCAATTGTGTTTTTGTGTTCTGCTGCCTGCTCCTCTCTCCATCTAACAATGTACTTGTCAATTTTTGTTGCAAGCTCTTCGCAACCCGGAAGTGCGATTATACCCAGCGGTCCGTAAGGTATAGTCTGAACCTCTTGTGCAGTAATTCTTGGCATTATTAACTCCTCCTTTAACCTTTAAATTACTTTTATATTTTACACAAAACCACGCCTTAAGTAAACCTAAAACATCGGTTTTGATGATAGATAATTTTACCGGCAAAGCCCTAAAAATTATACAGTTTCAACAAAGTTTTTACTTTTGCGTTTTTTTGAAAGATGCTTAAGGATATAGTATAAGCCTATACCGCTCCAGCCTGCGGCGGTAGCCGCTCCGCCGTAAAGTAACCCTTTAGGCGTGTATTTAAATTCAACCGTGTGTTTGCCCTTAGTTATTTCACAGGCAAGCTGAGCGTCGGAAAGCTTAATAAGGCTTTGTTTTGCGCCGTCAATATATATGCTCCAGCCCTCGTCATAGGGAATGGAGGTGTAAAGATAACCGTTATACCCGGCGTTAACGGTGCCTTTAATGCTCGTATCGCTGTAATCGGTAATATCCATTGCTCCGAGCTTAAGAAGCTCGTGTGCCGAAACAAACTTGTCGTAATCTATGTTATAAGCATATATTTCAAAATAAGAGCTGTCGGATTCCATAGTAGAGCAGTCAAGCGAAATCCTGATTTTCTCGCCCTTCTTGCGTTTACCGAGGTCCATAATGTACGGCGTGTCAATGTTTTGATATACCGTTTCATCGTTTTCGCCCCAGTAGTAATTTGCGTTTTCAAGCTTCGGCGCTGTGATATAAACGTAAAGGTTGCTGTCGTTAGCCGATTTAACCGTAATATCGATTGTGCCGCTCGTGCTGTCCGAAAAGGATTTTGAAAAATAATAAGTTCCGTTTTCGGTTATTTCTTCACAGTCAATATCGGTAGTATCCGTGCTGACGTATTTAACGGGAATAAATACGTCGCTCGTTCCGCAGGCGGAATCTATTAAATCCTCCTGAACCTCAAACGGATTGCCTTCCTCAATTTCTGCGTCCTTAATATCGGAGGAAGTTACAAAGGCAACGGGAAGATAATACTTGTTTTCATAAACCTCGCATTTTTCGTCCTTAGTTGTATATTTGTGTTCATAATAATCAACGGACGGCGCAAGGCTCTCTTCAACCTTCATAATGTATTTCAGCGCGTAAAACATATTGTAAACGGGCGTTTGAGTATTGTAGGTGTATGAGTTAATACGGTTGCCGTACATACCCTGGGAATACTGATTACGCGAATACTGCTCGTACGCCATTGATGAAAAGGTTGAAATTCCGCGGTAGCCGTAAAGGCAGCTGTCCATTCTTGTTACAAGCTTGCTAAGCTCAAGCCTGTAGAAGGAATCATCGTTTTTATAAGTGTTATCAATAGCCTCTCTGTAGGTATCATAATTTTCGGTATAGGTTGAAAATTTATTGTGAAAATATATATCATTTATATCCGAAACAATTATTTCCGAAAAAGCAAGAGCAACAAGAAGAAGGCTTATAATGTTCTTTCTCAGCTTGCTGTTATTAAGGATAAGAAGGAAGCCTGTCCATACTACTATTAACCCGAGGTTAATATAAATCGTTTTTTCGTCCATTTTATTCGTCATATATTTTTGAAGAATTAATACAACGAAGCACCAGAACATTCCGCTTATTGCTATATCCCTGTATTCAAGTCCCTTGAAATTCATAAGCGTTCTGAACGCGATGATAAGGAATATGAAGGAATACATATAGCTGAAGCGGAAGGGCAAATCGTTCGGAAAATGGAAAGCGTGCCAAACGAAGTTAGCCATATTATTATTGAAGCTGAAAATGAAGAAAACAAGAATAAGAATATAAACAGCTTTTTCCCTCACGCTTATTTTTTTATTAACAACATAAAGCGGAAGAAGAAGCAGGCTTAAAATTCCGCTGTAAATGTTGGGAAGTACGTCGTCGCCCGAGGAACGTATGGTAGTTTCAAGCGATGCAAGATGAGAGGTTACAAGATTAAGTAAATCGTAGTAGGAATCAAAGGTTGACGGGAAGCTGTCCGAGGTCGCCGAAGATGTTTGTAAAATAAGATAAACGGGAATAAGACTTACGGCGCAAAGAACGGCTGCTAAAACGGAAGCCCCAGCAAAAGTAATGCCGGATTTTATAAGCCTGTTATTTACTATTTTGCCGAAAGCATATCTCTTGTTAAACACCTTGTCGGGATTAATCTTTTCGCTCAGATTGTGTTTAAGAATAAAGTATGCGCAAAAGTACAATACCGAGAATATGCAGGTCATATAAGCCATATAGTAGCTTGACCAGAAAAGAACCGTTAAGCTTAAAAGGTAACACAGCGGCTTGCCTTTGTCTATAATCCTTTCAATCCCGAGAAGGATAATCGGGAAAAGGAACATTCCGTCAAGCCACATAACGTTCCAGTAATATGCAAGAAAATACGCACTGAAGGC
>ONCR01000046.1:9012-22418 GCA_900316345.1 uncultured Eubacteriales bacterium
TGTGCTTAAGATAAAGCGAAAAGCCGCCTGCGCAAAGAGCGCCTTTAACAGCAACAATCGTTGTAATTGCAAACGGCATTTCCTTTCTGTCAAAAAGAAAGATAATAGCTGAAAGCGGGCTTGACAGGTAATTGAAATAGTTACCTAAAAACGAAGAGCCACCGCCTGAAATCCAGGAATAAAGAAAGCTTCCGTGGCCCGTAACCCTGTCGTAAAGCTCAACAAAAAGCGGGCCGTACTGGTGGTATAAATCCATTCTCAGAATTGTTGTTTCACCGAACGGAAAAGCAGAATATATAAGATAAATAACACCGAGGCAGAAGCTTGAAAGCAGCATCGAGCCTAAAACATATCTGTTTGACCAGAAAAGGCCGTAGCAACGTCCGTTTTTATTGAGCGAAGCCTTCTTAATGCAATCAAACACAATAAGCCTGTCAAAGTAGTAATTGAAGAAAAGATAGATAAAAAACGTTATTAAAAATGCAAACGGAAGCTGCATTTTAAGAATGGTTACAAATACAAACGAAGTTATTTTATAAAAGCCGAAATCAACGGCGCACCTGAAGATATACAGTAATATCTGTTTAACGGTTTTTCCTCGTTGA
This sequence comes from uncultured Eubacteriales bacterium, assembly GCA_900316345.1. Taxonomy (GTDB): domain Bacteria; phylum Bacillota; class Clostridia; order Oscillospirales; family Acutalibacteraceae; genus Eubacterium_R. Next base: position 9,618 of record ONCR01000046.1, read on the forward strand.
ACGTGATTGAAAACAAATCTTTTTTCAAGGAAAAATAAAACAACCGCACAGATTGCCGCAGAAATGCCCGTGCTTAATTCGGCAGAAAGGGAAAGTGCAATCTTAAACAGCTGTTTTAAAACTAAAAATACAAATGAAACCGCAAAGAAGCAAGTTGCGTAATTTACAGTTTCACCGTTCAAATATTTAAAGGCTTTAATTTTATTAGAGCTTCTTGTTATATCCATAATAACCTCTTCTAACATTTTGTTTTATTATATTAACATATATTTTTTAATACTTCAATCAAAGCGGCTCAATTTTAACCTCTTTGTAATAATTATAGCCAATGCGGAATAAAATTAACCGAGGTGATTGCTTGTTCGATTTTAAAAGCCTTGCTTCATTTATTCCCGAAAGGCTTTATAACGCCTTGCTATCGGCGGATTCAGATATAGTGAGCCGTATTACTGAGCTTAGAATTCGTAAAAACTCATTTGTAATAGTTGTTATAAGAAACACTTCATTTTTTATTGACGGCAGCGGAGAGCTTTGCGATTCGCCGTATTCTAAAGCGCTTAAGATAAGCAAAAACGAATTTGATAAGGCGTTTATGGAAATTTGCGAATATTCGGTTCACAGTAAGCTTGAACAGCTGAAAAAAGGATATATAACGCTTAATTGCGGCGCAAGGGTAGGCGTTGCCGCTACTGCCGTTTATGAGGCAGACAGGCTTGTAAGCATAAAAAATGCAAATTCAATTAATGTAAGAATTCCGGGCGAGGCCAAAGGCTGTGCCGAAGGCGTTCTGAATTTTTTGTATATTAATTCGTTTCCGAGCATCATTGTTGCAGGCGCGCCTAACAGCGGAAAAACAACTCTTTTGCGCGATATTGCAAGAAGGCTTTCAAGCGGATTTAATAACCGTTACCGAAAAATAGCCGTAATTGATGAACGCGGAGAGCTCGGCGGCTTTGGTGGCCATAAGCTTGATTTGGGAATTAATACCGACGTATTAAGCGGTTACGAGAAGGTAAGGGGAATTGAGCTTGCTTCGCGAACGCTCTCTCCCGAAATGATTATCTGCGACGAGGTATCAAACATAAACGAGGTCCGCTCGATTTGCTACGGCTTTGAATCGGGCGTCAGCTTTGCGCTTTCCGTTCATGCCTCGTCATTAAACGAGCTAAAAAGAAAAGCGGTTGTAAGGGAACTTTTGGCAACGGGTGAATTTTCATATATCGTTCTTCTTGACGGTTATACCTATAAGCCCGAAATTATTGAAGCCTCGGAGGTGCTTGATGAAGCTTGCGGGAATGATTCTTCTTGTTCTTTCAACAACGGCCGCAGGAGTTTATGTATCCGATAAGGCAAGGGAAAAGGTGCTTATCTGTAAGGAGCTTTTACAGCTTTGTGATTTGCTTGCTCTTGATATTGGCTATCGTAACACGCCTCTCGGAGAGCTTATTTCCGGACTGCCGTTTAAAAGGCTCGGCTTTTTAACCATTGAAAAAATTAAAAGCAGGGGAAAAATGGATTTGCCTTTTACCGAGGATGAAAATTCAGAGCTTGCGCTTTTTTTATACTCTCTCGGTAAATCCGATTCAAAAAGTCAGCTTAAGCTGATTGAAGCATTTAAGCAGTATGTAAGCGAAATGAAGAACAATTATTACGAAAAATACGTTAAAAGCTCAAAGCTGTATATCAGCTTCGGCTTCTTTTTCGGAACGGTTATATCCCTTGTTTTTATTTAACGGAGCTGAAAAAATTGGATGTTAATTTTATTTTTAAAATCGCTGCAATAGGAATAATAGTTGCTGTTATGAATACAATTCTTGTTCGCTCGGGCAGAGAGGACCAGGCTATGCTTACAACGCTTGCGGGCGTAGTTGTTGTTTTGATGATGCTTATTCCTCAAATCAGCTCTCTGTTTAAGTCTGTTAAAGAGCTGTTTGATTTATACATAGGGATTAAAAAATGGGTTATTTAGGCGTTGCGCTTTGCGTATTAATTTGCTCTTTGCTGATAAAGGACAAACATCGCGTCTTTTCCTTTGCGCTTATTCTTTCGGGTATATGCATTATTGCCGTTTACTCCGTTTCAGGGTTAAAAAGCATTGTCGCTTCTGCTTCCTCGATTGCCGAAGCCGCGGTATCCTCGGAATTGCTAACGCTTATGCTTAAGGCGCTCGCAATAACGCTGATAACAGGTACGCTCAGCGACATTTGCCGCGATAACGGCGAAAGCGCGCTTGCCAGCATAACCGAAACCGCCTCAAAAATCGTAATCATCGTTATGCTTCTTCCGCTTTTTGAAAATGTTATTGAAATAGTTAACGGACTGGTTAAATGAAAAGATTTTTAATTGCGCTGCTGCTCTTTATGCTTATTCCGGCGACTGCCAGGGGTGAGGAGCTGAGCGTTGATGAATATAATAATTACCTTTCTTCTTACGATTTATCGTTTTTTGAAAGCGAGCTTGACGGTGAAACCAAAAGCAGACTTGACGAACTCGGAATAAGCGAGTTTTCTTTTGAAAGCCTTTACAGCCTTGATTTTAAAAAGGTTGCCGATATTCTATTAAAAACGGTAAATGGCCGTATAAAAGCGCCGGGCGAGGGAATCAAGGCCGTTTTGGTTTACATAATTCTTTCTGCCTTTGTAAAAAGCCTTAAATCCGATTTAAGCGATATGAATGAGCTTTATTCAACAGCCTGCGCACTTATTGTTACGGCCGTTCTCATTGTAAAAATCAGCCCGTCAATAACCGCAGCGGCGGCAAGCATAAACGTTTCGTCTGATTTTATTTATGCCTTTATCCCTGTTTTTTGCGCAATTGTTGCGGCAAGCGGAGGAATAACCGTCAGTTTTTCAACAAATGCAACGCTTCTTATGCTTTCGCAGGGGCTTACGTTTCTTTCCTCTAATATCTTTATTCCCGCGATTAATTGTTTTCTCGCGCTCTCCGTCTGTTCTTCGCTTCGTCCCCGGCTCGGGCTGTCAAATTTGATAAACGCATTAAGGCGTGGTTTTACAACGGTTCTTTCGTTTATCGCAGGGGCGTATGTTTCGGTAATTTCCGTTAAAACCTCTGCTTCGGTAAGAGCCGATATGCTCGGAATGCGGTCGTTGAGGTTCGTTATCAGCTCAGCCGTTCCGATAGTAGGCGGCGCGCTGAGCGAGGGGCTTGTTTCAATTCAGGCCTATTCGTCGCTAATAAAAACGAGCGTAGGAATAGTCGGTATTATTGCCGTTTCGCTTGTATTTCTTCCGTCAATTATCGAAATAACCGTGTGGAGGATAGTTTTGACTGTCTGTTCAATCTTCTGCGAGGTGTTTGATGATTCAGCGGTTTCGGGAGTTTTAAGAGCGTTCAGCGTAACGCTTCTTATAATGAATACGGTTTTGATTTTATCAGCCTTGGTAACGGTTGTTTCAATAGGAATTCTTGTTGCATCGGGGAGCTGAAATGGATTTTTTAAAACAGTGGACGCTGTGCTTTTGCACCTCCTTAACCGTAGCTGTAATTCTTTCGCTTTTTACGCCGAAAGGGACTATGAAGGGATTTTACAGGCTTTTAATCTCCGTTTTTGTTTTTATATCATTTCTGTATCCGCTTAAGGATTTCGGAGGTTTAAATATTCAAAGCTACGGCTTTAACGAGGAACAGTTTCAAAGCGAAGGCGATAAAGCGTATGAACACTACCTCAATAATCAGATTAGAGCATTGCTTGAAGAAAACGGAGTTATCGGCTCCGACGTCAGCTCAAGCGTTACGCTTTCATCTAACGCAACGGAGGCTGTAATTAACGGCGTTTACGTCAGCGTTCCCGAAGAATATGACGTTAATATTATAAAAACGCTTATATTTGAAAAAGCGGGAATAACCGCGGAGGTGAAGCATATTGGCGAATAAGCTGAAAGAAAGGCTTGAAGCGCTTTTTAAAGGCGATAAGAAGCTTATGCTTATTTCTTTTGCCGCCTTTGCCGCAATATTGCTTATTCTTCTGTCGGAGCTTGCCCCGGCACAGCCGAAGAAAAAAGAAGCCGAAACAAGCGAAACGGGCATAACGGATTATGCGCGCGAGCTTGAAGCACAGACAGAACAGCTTATTTCTTCAATCAGCGGCGCAGGAAAGTGCAAGGTAATGATTACCCTGAAAAACTCGAATGAAAATATTTATGCAAAAAACACCGATGAAAACATAGCTTCGGGTTCTAATTCGTTCAAGAATGAATATGTATTATATGAAGGGCAGGACGGCGAACAGCCTGTTTTAATTAAGCAGTATTTGCCCTGCGTTCAGGGGGTTGCCGTTGTTTGCGAGGGCGCGGATAAAACAGCCGTACGCGAAAGCGTAATCAACTGTGTTTCCTCGCTGTTCGATATTCCCGTAACAAAAATCAGCGTTTCAAAATATAAAGGGTGATTTAATGGGCAAGGCCAAAAATCTTAAAAATTTAAGCGATGCAATTAAAGAGGAGGAATTTAAAGAGCAAAGCGAGCTTGCCTCCAATGATGAAATCAAAGCAAGCGCCGAAGAAAAACCGAATAAAAAGGAAAAACCGGTTTTAAACGAAACGGAGCTCAAGGTAAGAAAGGCAAGAAAAACACGCGTTGCCGTTGCGGCGTTTGTTCTTCTTCTCGGAGTCGGAGTTATGGGTAACTGGTACTATGAAAATTCCGATTTTTCAGCTTCAGTTCAGCCTGTTATAACTTCGTCCGATGAAAAAACTCTCGGCGAAGCGGAATACGTTGACGGTAAGGTTACAACCGAGGCGAAGGATGAAAACGAATACTTTGCCTCTGCAAGGCTTGAACGTCAGACCGCGCGCGATGAAGCTATCGAAAAGCTTCAGTCTGTCCTGGATAACGATTCAAGCACAGCCGAAGCCAAAAAGACAGCCAGCGAGGGGATTTCAAAAATTTCGAACTACATAAGCATTGAAAACAAAATTGAAACCCTTGTCAGCGCGAAGGGCGCCGATAACTGCCTTGCAGTAGTAAGCGAAAGCGGCGACAGAGTTGACGTTATCGTTGACGTTGACGAACTTAGCGACGGCGTAATTTTACAGATTAAGGAGATTGCAATGCAACAGCTCGGCTGTTCGTTTGAAAATGTTTCAATTATTCAATCTAAATCATAAAATAGCTTGTATATTTATAATAACTGTGGTATAATATGCAAAATGTTTAAAGCATTACCGGCAGTTATTATTGAACCTATGAAATTTAAAAAACTATTAAAGCCGGTTGAACTGTTTGTTCAATCGGCTTTTTTGGAGGAAAATATATGGTTGGAAGAAGTAAACAGCGCGAACAGGCATTCCTGCTCATCTTTCAGGATATTTTCGGAGGAGAGTATTCCGAAGCAATAGAGCTTCTAAGCGAAGAAACAGAGCCGGTAGGCGATTTTGCAAAGGCACTGTTTGTTGGGGTTAAGGAAAACGCCGACGAGCTTGATTCTATTATTGAAGCGCATCTCAGCTCATGGAAGCTTAAAAGGATTCCCAAGGTAAATCTTGCTATTTTAAGGCTTGCTATTTATGAGATTAAATATGTTGAGGACGTTCCTGCCTCCGTTGCAATTAACGAAGCGGTTGAGCTTGCAAAAACCTATTCCGGAAAAGAGGACGCTTCGTTTGTAAACGGCGTTCTCGGCGCTTATGTAAGGGGCCTTGAATAATGTATCTCGGAATTGATACAAGCAATTATACTACCTCCTGCGCGCTTTTTGACGGCAAGGACGTTGTTCAGAAAAAGAAGCTTCTTGCCGTAAAAGAAGGGAAAAAGGGACTTCGCCAGAGCGACGCTGTTTTTCAGCATACGGTAAACCTTCCCGCTCTTTTAGCGGAATTGAATCCAACGGATATAAAAGCCGTGGGCGTAAGCACAAGGCCGCGAAATATTGAGGGAAGCTATATGCCGTGCTTTCTTGTCGGCGAAGGTATTGCAACCGCAGCCGCAGTCGGAGCAAGGGCTTCGCTTTACAAAACCTCTCACCAGGCAGGTCATATTCTTGCGGCGCTTTACAGTGCGGACAAGCTTGAACTTACGGAAAAAAAGCATATTGCTTTTCATTTAAGCGGCGGAACAACCGAAGCGCTTCTCGTAACCCCTGACAGGGAAAACATAATTAATTCAAAAATTATCGCTTCAAGCCTTGATTTGAAAGCGGGACAGGCTATTGACCGTGCAGGCGTTATGCTCGGGCTAAAATTTCCTTGCGGAAAGGAGCTTGATTCGCTTTCGCTAAAAAGCAATGAAAGCTATAAGTATAAGCCTTCTATGAAGGGCTTTGACTGTTCGCTTTCCGGCGTTGAGAATAAAGCGAAAAAGCTTCTTGAAAACGGGGCTTCAAACGAGGATATAGCAAAATTCGTTCTTACCTGCGTCAGCGAAACGGTTAGCCAAATGTTATACGAAATTATTAAGCAATACGGTGATTTGCCCGTAATCTTTTCGGGCGGAGTATCGTCAAATTCATTGCTCAGAAAAACAGTGAACGAACGCTTTAACGCATATTTTGCCGAGCCCGAGTTTTCGCTTGATAACGCGGCGGGCTGTGCGATTTATGCGTATTTGAAAGACAGAAGATAATATGAAACCTTTAAGCGTAACCGAAGTAAACAGAATAATTAAATATAAGCTTAAGGAAATCCCTCAGTTCAGAAACGTTATCGTAATCGGCGAGATTACTAATTTCAATGAACGAAGCCGTTTCGGCCATTGGTATTTTTCGCTTAAGGATGAAGGCGGCCAGCTCTCCTGTAATATGTTTATGAATTATCAGAAGGGCGTTAAATTTGAGCCGTCAAACGGTATGAAGGTAATATGCAGCGGATATATCGACGTCTATGAAAAAGGCGGAAGCTATCAGCTTTATGTTATGAGCATGAACACCGTCGGCGCAGGCGACGATTTGCTTGCGCTTGAACAGCTTAAGCAGAGGCTAACGGAAAAGGGAATATTTGATATTTCCCATAAAAAGCCGCTCCCTAAATATCCCGAAAAAGTCGGAATTGTAACCTCGTCAACGGGCGCGGCGGTTGAGGATTTAAAAAGCAATATTTCAAGGCGATGGGGCTTAAGCGAAATTGTTATTGCCCCTGCGCTTGTTCAGGGCGAAAAAGCCCCTGCGGATATTGTTAAAGCAATCGCAAGGCTTGACGAAATGAAGGGCGTCGACGTTATCATAGTGGGCCGCGGAGGCGGCGCAAACGACGACCTTAAAGCTTTTAATTCCGAAGCTGTTGCAATGGCGGTTTATAACTGTAAAACGCCTATAGTTTCTGCTGTGGGGCACGAGGTTGACAATACTTTGTGCGACGCTGCGGCTGACGTAAGAGTACCTACCCCGAGCACTGCCGCCGAAATTGTTGTTCCTGACAGAAATGAGGAGCTTCGACGTATTGATGAACTTAGTTCCGATATGAGCTCCTTGCTGAAAATAAGGCTTGAAGCAGAGCAAAACCGCATTAACAGGCTATCGGCATTATCCGGCAGGGACGCGTTTTACGAAAAGCTTGAAAGCAGCATTGAGGCTCTCGGTAAAGCGCTTTCACATAGCTTTAAAAACCTTGTAAGTGAAAAAGAAGGCTCACTTTTCAGGCTTGCCGATAAGCTTGATATGCTCAGCCCTCTTGCCGTGCTCGGCAGAGGATATTCAATTTCAATTAAGAATAACAGCGTTATTAATACCGTTAAAAGCGTTAATAAAAATGACGTTATTGATGTTATATTTACCGATGGCAGTATTAAAGCCGTCATCAATGAGGTGAGGGAAAATGAGTAAAAACGAATTAACCTACGAAAGCGCAGCAAAGCGCCTTGAGGAAATTGTAACTATTCTTGAAAAAAACGAGGTTTCTCTTGATAAAGCGCTTGAGCTTTTTGAAGAGGGAACAAAGCTTACCGCGTTTTGTTCAAAGAAGCTTAACGAAGCAAAGCAAAAAATTACCGAGCTTGAAAAGGATTAATCAAAATGACTAACATTGAACTTGTTGATAAAATCAGCGAATACGTTGAAAGAATAAATAACGAGCTTCTTGAGCGCCTTCCGAATGCCGTTGACGGCCAGCAGGAGGTGGTAAGAGCAATGCGATATTCGCTTGAAAACGGCGGAAAAAGGCTTCGCCCTATTCTTGTTCTTGAATTCTGCCGTGCCTGTAAAGGCGACGTTGAAAAAGCAATTCCGTTTGCCTGTGCAATAGAATTTATTCATACTTATTCATTAATTCACGACGATTTGCCGTGTATGGATAACGATGATTTAAGAAGAGGTAAGCCCTCTTGCCACAGGCGCTTCGGCGAAGCAACGGCTCTGCTTGCGGGCGACGCGCTTTTAACCCATGCGTTTGAGTGTCTTGCTTCTGCTGAGCTCAGCGATGAACAGATAGCGTCGGCCGTTATGCTTCTTTCACAGAATGCGGGCGTCGGCGGAATGATAGGCGGCCAGATGCTTGATTTGAAATATGAAAACGAAGACCCTTCAATCAGGGATTTGCTCAGCGTTCATAAGCTGAAAACGGGCGCGCTTATTTCGGCTGCCTGCCTTCTCGGATGTATTGCGGCAAACGCTGATGAAGCAAAGCTTGCCGCCGCTTCCAATTTTGCCTATAACCTCGGCGTTGCGTTTCAGATTAAAGACGATTTGCTTGACGTTACGGGCGATGAAGCCGTTTTGGGCAAGCACGTAGGCTCTGACGAGGAAAACGATAAAACTACTTATGTTACTATGGTGGGAACCGAGGCAGCGCAGCTCGATGTTGAAAGGCTCACGTCAAACGCAATCAAATATCTTCGCGAATTTGACGACAGGGAGTTCCTTACCGCCCTTGCAGAGCACCTTATTTACCGTGAAAAATAATGTATAAATATATTTAGTATTGCATTTTTATACATTCGGTGTTAATATATTTTTTGAAAAGAGAAATCTATGTCTTATTTAGATAATGTTAATTCGCCAAAGGATATTAAAAAGCTGAATATTGACGAGCTTGAAGCGCTTTGCGGAGAAATCCGTGAGCTTATGATTAAAACCGTTTCCGAAAACGGGGGCCATCTTGCTTCCAATCTCGGCGTAGTGGAACTCACCGTTGCACTGCATAAGGTTTTCAATTCGCCTCAGGACCAGATAGTTTTTGACGTAGGCCATCAGTGCTATACTCATAAAATCCTGACCGGACGAAGGGAAAGCTTTTCTACGCTGCGTTGTGAGGGCGGAATAGGCGGTTTTACCCGCCCGAGCGAAAGCCCGCACGATATTTTTTCAAGCGGTCATTCCTCAACTTCAATTTCCGCCGCAATAGGCCTTGCAAAGGCTAAATCGCTTAAGGGAGAAAAGGGAAAGGTTATTGCCGTAATCGGCGACGGTGCTCTAACCGGAGGCCTCGCATATGAAGCGCTGAATAATTCAGCCGGAGAAAATAAAAACCTTATTGTTATTCTAAACGACAACAATATGTCAATAGGTAAAAACGTTGGCTCAATTGCGCGTCATCTTACAACAATAAGAACCTCGCCTAAATACAATACCTTTAAAAACGGAATAACCCGCTCTCTTGCTAAAATACCGAAGCTCGGTTCTCAGCTTATAAGAAGCATTACCTCGATTAATCAGCGAATACGCAAACACGTTTATAAAAATACCTTCTTTGAGGATATGGGCTTCCGTTACTACGGCCCGATTGACGGCCACGACCTTGACGCTCTTATTGACGCGCTCAGGGTTGCAAAATCGCATAACCATCCCGTACTTTTGCATATTAATACGGCAAAGGGAAAGGGCTACGATTTTGCCGAAAAAAATCCCTCTAAATTCCACGGAATAGGAAAATTCAATATCAACACGGGCGAGCCTATTCCTTCGGGCGAAACGTTTTCGTCAGTGTTCGGCGATTCGCTTTTCCACCTTGCCGAAAACGATACGCGAATCTGCGCCGTTACCGCGGCTATGGCTGACGGAACGGGGCTTAAAAAATTTGCCGAGGAGTTCCCGCGAAGGTTTTTTGACGTAGGCATTGCCGAACAGCACGCCGTTACGTTTTCGTCAGGCCTTGCAAGGAACGGTATGATTCCCGTATTTGCGGTTTATTCAACCTTCCTTCAACGTTCTTATGACCAGCTTATTCACGACGTTGCAATGCAGGGCTTAAAGGTTATTTTCTGCATTGACCGCGCAGGCTTTGTCGGCTCTGACGGGGAAAGCCACCACGGGCTTTTTGATACGGCTTATCTGATGAGCGTTCCCGGGCTAACGGTATATTCACCATCATGCTTTGAGGAGCTTTCGTCAATGCTGTATCAGGCGGTGTATAAAGAAAAACAGGCCGTTGCAATCCGCTATCCCCGCGGAAGCGAATGTAAAATGCCCGAGGATTATTCATATCAAAAAGAGGATTACATAACCTTCGGAAACACTGACAAAGATATTTGTATCGTAACCTACGGAAGGGAATTTGAAAACTGCTACGGAGCTTTATCGCAGCTTGATAATGCTTATATTCTTAAGCTCAACAAAATCAAGCCTCTGAATCCCGCTGTATCCGAATGCGTTAAAAATGCAAAACAAATTATCTTCTTTGAAGAGGGTATTAAAACGGGAGGCACGGGCGAATGCTTTGCCGCTATGCTTGAAGAGCAGGGTATTAATATTCCGTTTAAGCATATCTGTGTTGAAGATGAATTTGTTAAGCAGGCTTCGGTCGATTCACAGCTTAAAAAATATCATCTTGATAAAGACTCAGTTATTGAAGAGGTTAATAAATTAGATGGCTAATAAAATCAGGCTTGACGTTGCCGTGTTTGAGCAGGGCTTTGCCCCTTCACGTGAAAAGGCAAAGGCAATAATTATGGCAGGTCAGGTGTACGTTAATAATCAGAAGGTTGACAAAGCAGGCTTTGAGCTAAAACCCGACGATAAGCTTGAGGTAAGGGGAAACACGCTTAAATACGTATCCCGCGGCGGGCTGAAACTTGAAAAAGCAATGCAGGAATTTCCTATAACGCTTGACGGCAAAACATGTATGGACGTCGGTGCGTCAACGGGCGGCTTTACCGACTGTATGCTTCAAAACGGCGCCGTTAAGGTTTACAGCGTTGACGTAGGCTACGGTCAGCTTGCCTGGAAGCTCAGGTGCGATGAGCGTGTTGTTAACCTTGAAAGAACAAATTTCAGGTATTGTTCAAGGGAACAGATTCCCGATGAAATAGATTTCTCCTCGGTTGATGTTTCCTTTATTTCGCTTAAGCATATTCTTCCCGTTCTGAATTCTTTGCTTTCTGCCGAGGGCGAGGCGGTTTGCCTTATCAAGCCTCAGTTTGAAGCAGGCAAGGAAAAGGTCGGCAAAAAAGGCGTTGTCCGCGATTTAAAGGTTCATCTTGAGGTGGTTGAAAGCATCATTGCGCTTTCGCTTGAAAACGGCTTTGAGGTCTGCGGGCTTCAGTTTTCCCCGATTAAAGGCCCCGAGGGCAATATTGAATATCTTATCTATCTTAAAAAATCCGAAAATCCCTGCGTTCACAGCGAGGTTAACGCTGAAGCGCTTGTAAACCAGTCGCATACGGAGCTTGATAAATAATGAAAATTTCTGTTTTTCCTAAACTGAACAGTGATGAGGACAGGCTTTGCGCCGAAATTGTTGAAAAGCTGAGCGCCTTAGGCGTTGAAGTAGGCGTTAACGCTCCGCTTGAAGGGTGCGACGCCGTAATTGCCGTAGGCGGTGACGGAACAACGCTCAACGTTGCAAAGCGCGCTTCGATTCTCGGCATTCCCACTCTCGGCGTCAACGCCGGAAGGCTCGGATTTATGAGCGGCCTTGAAAGAAACGAGCTTGAGCTGCTTTCTAATCTTATAAGCGGAAATTATAAGGTTGAAGAGAGAATGATGCTCAACGCCGACATTGTTGAAAACGGCAAGGTTATTTCTTCAAACATCTGCCTTAATGACGCCGTTATTTCCCGCGGCGATTTGGCAAGGCTTATAGATATAAACGTTTTCTGCGAGGGCAGGGAAGTAACAAAAACAAGGGCCGACGGTATGATTGTTTCAACTCCTACCGGCTCAACGGCGTATTCTATGGCGGCGGGCGGCCCCGTTGTAAGCCCGGATAATTCCTGTTTTATTGTTACCCCGATTTGTCCGCATTCGCTTGTAAACCGAAGCATCGTTTTTTCTTCGGACAAGGAGCTGGAGCTTTCGGTAGGTAATGACTTGAATAACAACTCTTTTTTATCAATTGACGGCGCGGCTTCAATTCCCATAACGGCCGAATCAAGAATTACCATTTCTAAATCAAAGTATAAAACAAAGCTTATCAAGCTTAAGCCTGATAACTTTTATGAAATATTAAATAAAAAACTACTTGAAAGGCGCAATTAATCTATGAAAAAAAGAAGACAGGCAAAAATTTTAGAGCTTATTGCGAATAATGAAATTGAAACCCAGGAGGAGCTTCAGGATTACCTTTTAAAGTACGGCTTTGAAGTTACCCAGGCAACAATTTCAAGGGACATAAAGGAACTCAGGCTTGTTAAGGACTTATCAAGCAAGGGCCGTTATATCTATTCAACGGGTAAAAAGCGTAAAAATAACGTTGCTTATCGCGCAGGCGGTATCTTTAACGAAAGCATTATCAGCATAGATTATGCGCTTAATACCATTGTAATTAAGTGCTTTGCAGGTATGGCAAACGCCGCTTGCGCCGCTATTGACAGTATGGAGCATGACGAGGTGCTCGGAACTATCGCAGGCGACGACACTATCTTTATGCTTTGCAGAAGCGAGGAAACAGCTGCCGAATTTACCGCAAAGCTGAGGGA
>ONCR01000049.1 GCA_900316345.1 uncultured Eubacteriales bacterium
AATGTCCATTTGGGCTGACGCCCTAATGGACATTTTAATGTAGTTATGGCGGAAAAGATGCGGTTTTAGGACTAACCTTCGTTATCGCATCTCGCCTTTTAACGGGTTTCGGCTTATTTAAAATCCCATAAGCCCGTTCCCGTTTCGGGGTTATATTTTCTTTTAATTTCGCCTCCGATTACGGGCCTTAATTCAATCTCTGCCGTATATAAAACGGTTATTGATTTTATATGCCCTGCGCTGAAAGCGTGGCGGCCGTCTTTCTTATAGGCAAACGCGGCGTGGGTATGGTGATAGCGCTTGCCGCCGTCGTCGGTAATAATATTTCCGTTAAGGGAAACGAGCTCAAGCATACCGCTTATCTCGTCGGTTTCAAACGCGCCCGCTTCGGGAATAAAGGTTTGAATTTCAGCGCTGCTGCAGCCGCCTATTCCGCTGTAAATCGCTGAATTAATCCCCTCGTCTTTACAGATTTTCAGTATTGAGGAAATAATTTCTTCGTTTTTATCAAGCCTGATATAATACGTATCTTTAAATTTTCTGTAATCCATAATTAACCTCCGAGCCCGAGCCTGTAACCTTAAGGCTTTTTGCTGAGAATGTATACCGAATATGTACCCGCACCGCCGTTGCCCTTAGTGTAAAGCGGCTGAGGATTTGAAAACGAGGGGAACGCCTCCGTAAACTCGCTTAAAATCTCCTCAGGTAAAAAGCTGGTGTTACCCGTATAGGCTTTTTCTTCAATGCAAACAACAAGGCTTTTGGCGTTATGCTCCGCAATATACTCCTTCAGCTTATCCGATGTTACGCGGTTAGTTATAAGCAGCGTATCAAAATTAATCAGCTGAGGGGTGTTGTTTGTTAAACAGTTAACCTCCTCCTTGCTGAAAACAACGCAGGGAGAGGAGGAATACATCGCCGCCTTACGGTCAAATTCCTTATGCTCCGAATAAATATAATTAGGCGTAATAAGAACGCTTGAACAAATAATGCCGAAAACCAACACCGCAGGAACGCAAAGGCGTTTTATACCGGCTTTGTATTTAACAAGGTGTTCATCATAAATTTCGTCAGAAGCTTTTTTCAAAGCCTTTGCAAGCAATATTGCCGCTACGGGAACAAGATGGCAAATGTATCTTGCCGTATGAGCGGGAGAGGTAATTGCAATGCAAAGAAAGCTGAGCAACATTGCAACGGCAATAACAAACGTCACTGAATTAAAACATCGGGCAAGCGATTTTTTCTTTTTTTCGCTCAGAATAATAATAAAAACTGCCTCCGCAAAAAGCAAAAAAAGAAGCGGAATTCCAAAAACAAACTCAGCAGAATAAAAGCCTATTTTTCCAAACCATTTTGAAATGCTAAGTAAAAACGACAGCGCGGTTTCGCCCGAAACAAGCTTTTTTGCAGTAAACTGGTCTATTACATAGGGAAAGCTTAAAAGCATTAGTGCTATTCCCGTCAGCGCCGCAACCGAAAACTTAATAAGCTGCGGTAATTTTTTATTTATAACAAGATATAAATCATATGCCACGGTAAGAAAAAACGCAAAGATTATAAAATTATAATGAGTCATTGCGCCGAGATATACCGTCAAAACAATAAAAAAGTAACGGTAGTTCCTTGCCTCAATATTAACCTTAACCGTAACGTAAACCAAAAGCGCAGTCAGCATTGTTGAAAGCGCGTACATGCGAATCATCAAAACCGAGGAAAGAGCAATTTGGCTTAGGCCGTAAACCGCAACGCTTAACGCGGAAATTCGCCTTCCGCATTTTAAAAGAAGCGCCGTCTTATAAATTAAAACAAGCGTAACCGTTTGAAAAACAAGGTTAACCGAAAGGCCTATCCATTTTGAAAATACACCCGTAAACAGCGATGAAATTGTGTTGATAATACAATAATGGAGCGGCGGATGAACGTCTATGCTTTGGTTATAAAATACCGAGGCAAAATCGAAACGACTGTTCGGGGCAACGGTAAGATAGTTTAAAAAATCTTGTTTTGTTACAACGTTATCTGTAAGCGAACCTCCGAAAAGGTTGTTTAAGAAGGGTGCAAAATGGCTGTTTGATAAACCGAAGGTGTAAATTTCGTCAATATGAAAACCGCTTTTGCGTATGCAAAGAATTACGGAAAACACTAAAACCGTAACGCAGGTTAATATAAACAAACCGTTTTTGTTAATTATACGACTGAGGTTTTTTATAACTGTTCACCCCCCTGCTCGCATTATATACTAAAGCTGAAAGTTTTTCAAGGTTTGTAAGCTTAATCCCTGCGCTGCAGTCGAAAGACGGGGGCCCGGGGCAACGCAATGAACGCATAGCGTAAGGCAACGTATGTCGCATTGCGGTGCCCGAAATTTTGTTAAACGCCCGATACGGCTTTTCAAAATTTCGACCGCGGCTAAGTTCTTTTTGCTCCCTTTCTCTGCCACCGGCAGCGGTCGCAAACGAACCGGACTGTTGCTCCCGATGAGCTGCGCCCTGCGGGCTTCAATTTTCCTTGATGCAAAAGTGTGGCGCAATGCATGAGCTCCTTGATAAGGAATGCCCGCCTTTTCACAAATTCTTTTATAGGAGTTTGAAACCTGTTGCGTTGTTATATATTTCCCTTTGCGAGAATCATAAAACAGAAAACCCATGGCATATTTTTCTTTTTCGGCCACTAATAAGTGTAAGGAAAACACAATTCAGCAGAAAGGAAGAATGATGATGTCTAAAAAAATAACTAAAATAATAAGTTTACTGCTTGTTTTTACCTTTGTTCTGTGCGCCGTCCCGGCAAACGCATTGGCGGTAACCAATGGTGCATACATTGACGAGAGCGACCAGAACCCCGACAATTATCGTCTGGATGACGAACTCGTTGACGGATTGAAGGCCGGCTACCGTTATGTGAAAAGATATAACGACCAGTTCATTATGCCTGAAAGCTATCTTTCTATCAAAAAGGATAATTCCGGCGTTGAGTGGGGACCCACGGCTAATTATGAAAAAGATTTTTTAAAGAAAATCGGAATAAAAAACAGTATGTCCGATTATGAAAAAGTTGCAAAAATCTTCTTATATGTTACCTGGTCCGACAAACACTTCCAGGACGGTTCTGCCGGCTATTTTGAAAACATCGGCGTTTGTCAGGACCTTTCCGAGTTGTTCGTTGATTTATGCGGACTGTATGGAATTGACGCCGTTACGGTTGCCAACAACGGCCACGCATGGGTGATGGTCAAGGTAGACGGTAAGTGGTATTTTTGTGATTGCCAGGGCGGAAGAGATTTCCTCATTGGTTATAACGAAGAGCTTGTCGGTATAAAAGTGAAAGACCAGATGCATTATGTTTGCGTTAGCGCCGCCAGTTTCGATACAAAGGACGACAAGATAAACTGGGGAAAATGGGATACCGGCTCAGGTCATATTCCCAGTGAGAAGTTTTTCAGCTATTTCCCTGAAATCAAAAAGAATATTTCCGAAACTGCCTATGCAAATATTCCTACCTTAAAGCCGGGTCTTGCAAAGGTACATTCCGAAAGAAAAGAAACGCCGGAAGGCAGCGTCATCACCTGGGACCCTGTTCCCGGAGCAGACTTCTATATCGTTTTTACCCATCCTACCTGGGTTCAGGATGTTGACGGCGTTCCTTACTGTATTAAAGACGGTGCAACTTATTATAGCGGTAATAATCTATACTATGTTCATAGCCTGGCGATGAACGAGAACGGAAAATACCAGCTCTATCCTTATGTAAATAATAACAATACGCCGCAAAGTGTAGCGGAGCAATCCCGCTTCTATTATGTGTTTGCTTACAACTGCAAAGGCGAAACCTCAGACTATATCCCGCCTGCGGAGAACGAATCGAATACGGTTATCACCGGTAATTTCGGGGGATTTTACGATTTTCCAATGAGGAACGGTGCGCCGAAATATCTTTATAACATTTGGTGCTACGGCTCTGCACGCGCTACACCTGCAGGTTTCGCAGATAAGTATACAGGCAAGACTCCGCCAAAAACAGCAATTGTCAGCTCCCGTTTTCACAATGAATACTTGCTCAAGCCAAGCAATCAGTATAAAAAACAGCATAGCTTCAAATATGTAAGAACGCTGATTGCACCGGTCGGAAACACGAAGGGCGCCGTGCTCTGGGAATGCGAAAACTGCCTGCAGCGCAAGGTGACCTATCCCAAAGCGGACACTGCCAAGCAAAGCCGCTGCGCGCATACTAAGACGGAAACGGTAGTCGCTGCTCCGCATTGTACCGAAAACGGTTATACCCGCAAGGTATGCAGTAGCTGCTACAAAACGCTGAACGAAACCGTTTCCCCTAAACTTGGGCATCTTCCTGAAGAAAAAACCTACTCTGTTAGGAAAGCAAGCATTAAAAACTCATCTGTTGACTATTGCGAGCGCTACACCTGCTCGCGTTGCAACAAGGAGATTGAAATCACCCGTCCCGCTGTAAAAACTGTAAAGCTTTCCCAAAAAAGCTTCAATTATAACGGCAAAAGACAGTCGCCGAAAGTGGTATTGAAGGATAAAAGCGGACGCACCCTGGTTGAAGGCCGCGACTATACGGTGAGCGGCGAAACAAGCCGGAAGAAAGTCGGTATTTATACTATTACCGTTAAGGGAAAAGGCTACTATACGGGAACGAAGAAGCTGACCTATAAAATTCTTCCGCGCAAAACGCAGCTCAAAAAGCTGAAGGTAAGAAAGAAACACCTTGTCGTCACCTGGAAAAAAGGAGCAAAGGATATTTCGGGCTATCAGGTTCAGTGTTCCGGTGATAAGCACTTTAGCGATAGTTATTCGAACACCGTAAAGGGAAGGAAGAATTGCAAAACCGTGCTTCTGAATTGTTTTTCCGAGGAGCATCCCTTTGGTGTATCAAAAGCCTATATCCGCGTTCGCACCTATAAGGTAGTTGGCGGCAAAAAGTATTATTCAAAGTGGTCTAAGGTAAAGACCGCGAAAGCGCAATAAACGAAAACAAGCCGCTATTGTTAGCGGCTTTTGATTCAGAAAAACTACATATTAATATTAGAACTACCGAGTAAAAAAACTCATAAGTTTTTTTACTGCATTTTTACAACACTTCTAAGTGTTATTTCTTCGGCCATTCTCCTTGTTTATCACGACTTCGTGTTACAAACGAGGTCTAACACTTAAATATGTTTAAAAGCACAGGAAATGAGGCGTATCTTGTATTGTTGCCACATATTTTTGAGCTTATATTATTTGACTGAGTGAGCGAGAATTGTGAAGTATAAAAAAAGCAAGGCGCGGGGGTCCGCGCCTTTTTGAGTGTTGTTATTTAACCGTGACTTTGATTGCTTTGGCGGTGCCGTTATTTGAATATACATATACGGTTGCCGTGCCTTTGCCGACTGCCTTAAGCTTTCCGCTCTTTGTTACTTTTACAACTGCGGTATCCGTAGACATATAACGGAGCTTCTTTACGTGGTTAATCGGCTTCTTTTTCTTGTTTTCAAGCACAAGCGATGCTTTAATTTTCGCCGTATTGCCCTGTTCAAGAGTGAATTCAGCCTTTTTAACTTTGATTTTCTTAATATTGGTATATTTGCTGTTTTTGCCCGCGGTGTGGAAGGTCGGGGTCTTAAAGAGCTTAACCCATTTACCGTTCGCCTTCTTTTGAGCAACAATATACACCTTAAGATTTTTCTTGGTATTAATTTTCCTGCCGCTGAGCTTTGTAAGCTTAAACGAAGTGATATTGCCCTTTACGGTTTTTATCTTCTTATACTTGTTTTTGCCGCAGTAGGCAGCGTAGATTACATAACGCTTTGCTTCGGGCGCTTTCTTCCAGGCAATCGTTGCGCCGTCGTCCCCGGGCGTTACTGTAACGCTTGCCGCGAACTCTGCTTTGTCCTTTTCTGCGCAGGCCTTTTTCAACGCTTCGTCAACCGCACCGCAGACCGTACAGGTATATCTCTCTTCGCCTTCCTCGCCGTATTTATGGCCGAGCGCGTCAACGTAATCATCCTTGTACTCGTCATCGCCACGAATACACGTATAGGTAGTATAGCCCTGCTCTGTACAGGTTGGCTCGGTTACTGCTGTTGTATATTCATGATTAAGCGCGTCAACGTCGTCAAAAGTCCTTATCTGCGTTTCAAACGCAGTTTTAGTAAATGTTGCCGTATAGGTCGTTTCGCCTTTTTCAGTACAGGTCGGTGCTTTTGTCTGCTCCGCCGTTGTGTTAACCGTTTCGGATTCCGCTTCATCGCAGTATACGCATTTGCGGCTTGCCGTTACGGAGGAGGTATCCGTCCATTCGTAGGTAACGTCGCTCCATGTGTGCGGCGAATTGCCTACCGTGTATGTACCGTTGAAGGTTCTGACGGCGTAATTCGGGTTATCCTCGCAGGAAACGGTAATTTCGTAGGTTCCGGGCTTGTTCTTATCGGCATTCGTGCTGATGCTGATATTCAGCTCGTCTTCGTTATAGTAGCAGCTGTGCAGATTGTCGATTGTATAGGTCAACTCCGCAAGGTCGCTTCCGTGGTTGGTCTCTTTATTATCCGCCGTAATATCAAGCGCCGACTGTGAAACATGAAGCCTTATGGGACTGCCCGCAACCCAGGTAATTTTGTAGTTGCTGTCGTTATAAGCGCATTTGTCCGTTGACAGCTTTGTTTCATAATTCCCCGCGTTCGTTCCTTTTACGGTGGTGCTGCCCGTATAGCTGAACTTTGCCGCGTCGTAATCGGTCAGAATCTCAGGGTCGAACGCACATGCCACTTTCCCGTTATAGACACGTTCCGTACTGTTATACGGCATGTAAACCTCGTCCCCGTGAACGGTTACGGTAACGGCTTTCGGATTGATTTTAAGCACGCCGTTTACGTAGGTAATACTGTAATTGCTCTGCACCTCGGTTTTTCCGTTGACAGTTGCACTTTGAGGAACAAGGGCATACGTGTCCGCATTTTTTCCCTGTCCGTCAACTATAATGCTCGTTACCGCGTCCGTGCCCTTCAGTCCCTCTACAGTAATCAGCTCTGCAATTTCCTGCGCGTCTTCATACGCCGCGTCTCCGGGACCCTGGTATAAACCGTTATAGGTATATTCCTGCTTTTTTGCGGTAATCGTAAGCGGCGCTTTGGTTACAGTAAGAACTGACGTTGCCGTGAAGTCAAACTCGGAAAAGCCGTAGCCTGCCTGTTCATAGGCGTCAAATATTCCCTGCTGCTCAATTTTATCGGCATCAAGTGAAATTGTATATTCGCCTACGTTGCCGTACTGAGTATAGGAAGAAGTACAAGGAAGCTTTTCGGGCAGGCCCGCAATATCGTTTCCGTAGCCGTCCGTATAGCTTACCTCAACCTCAGTCGGCGCCGCTTCTCCGTAAACTATTGTTGCGGTTTCGGGAGTAACAGTATTCAGCGCCTTAACCGTAATCTTAGCCGTTACGGTTTCGGATAAATATGTATCGTCTCCGCTGTACTCAGCCGTAATCGGGTATTCACCGATACTAAGACCGCTAAAGGTGATTGTTGCTTTGCCGTCCTTTACAGGTACCGTATAAACGTTACCGTCAAGCGTAAGCTCGGCACTTCCGGTCATACCGTCTTCTCCTTTTATTATAACTTCAGCGTCCTGACCGAATAAAACCTCCACATCTTCAACTTCAATGTGCGGGAACCATTTTCCGAAAGTAATGAGTCCCGAAACGGAATATTCTTTGTTATTTGAGTCTGTATACGAAGCGGTGACTGCGTGTTCGCCCGGAGTTATATGCCCTATATCCTGCACGGCGCTGCTGTAATCAAGCACAGAATTGTATCCGGTAATATCTGCGTCCCCGTCAGACTCGTCGCCGCCAACGGTAAGGCGGAGTTTTTCCCCTCTTTTATCGCCGGATACCATAACGGTTACAACCTCGGAATCATCTCCTCCGGCTTCATTGGAAAGGATTATTATATCGTCGCCGAACTTTCCTGCTACAATATAATTCACCGCTGCTTTTATAAACGGGTCGTTAGCGTCATCGCTGTTATCAACGTCCGGTCCGGTTAAATTATTATTTCCCTGAACATAAATATCACTTAAACTGTTACAGCCGTAAAACGCCCGGTATTCTACAGTTTCAAGCTTCTGGTCTGTAACAACGGTTGCAAGATACTGCGAATTATAAAAAGCTCCCTCGGTAACAGTTGTGACAGTGTCGGGAAGAACGGCTAACTTCGCCGAGGTGTTATAAAAAGCAAACTCGCCGATACCCGTTATTCCTTTTGAAACAACAAGCTTGTCAACGCCTTCCAGTCCGTAAAGCGGAGAAAGGTTTGAAGTATCGTCATAATCCCACATATCGCCCGTGCCGTAAACATAGGCGGTTTTACCGGCAACCTTATAATAAACGTTATCACCCATCTGTCCGTCGGGAACAGCGGGAAAAACAACCTTTTTACAGCCGGATAAATCATCAGAATCATAATCGCCTGCGGCTATAATGCCCCAGCCTTCGGTTCCGACGGTATCCGTCCAGCCCATGCCGGTTAACTGAGTGGAGACAGGCATACTGTCCCAATAGGGGGCGATGGCTTTGCTGTATCCGGAGGCTTCAACATATTCGGCATTCGCGCCGACAGAAATGCTATTCGATGCTCGCATACCGATGCTCTCTATGGTAGCCTCTCCGGCAACGGCTGATACTCTTCCGCCGCTTATATAGATAGCGCCATTAGATGAGCTCATCCCGACGCTGTCCGCGCCTTTCTTTGCTAAAGCGTTTATTGTACCGCCTTCAATGTTAATACCATAGGCTGTTGCTACTGCTACAGTTTCAGAATAATCGCGTGCTGCATCAGCATCCGCGCTTTCAACATTAAGAGTACCGTCGCCTTTAAAAGTAACGTAGCCGTTGCCCACATGGATTCCGTAGGAGGAGCCGTTACTATTTTCACCCGTAACAGTAATACTGTTGTTTCCTTTCAGTATTATTGTCAAAGTATTTAGTGTCTGTGAACAAACTCCTCCAACCATTGTAGAGACATTTCTTATAAAATTACCCGTGCCTTTGTAGATATAATTGTTAAGGGTAAGCGTTTCGGTTGACGGGTCATAGCTCGCCGTACCGGAATACTGTTCATATCCCTCGGCGGCGGGAATATTGTTTTTATTGTCAGAGGTTACCCGTGTACCTCCGACCCAGACATCGTATTCCTCCGCGGCAAACGCAGAAAACGGCATTACCGAAAAAGCGGAAAATACCATTATGATTGATAAAAGAATTGATAAAGCTTTTTTCATAAAATCACTCCAAAAATATAATAGGGGACTTTGCTGATTTTAGTATATCACAAATACAAGTAATTGTAAACATTTAAAGGGAGGGTACTGAAACCCTCCCACATATTTATTTAACCTTTACTTTGATTGTTTTGCGGAGACCGTTTTGCGTATAAACATAGATTTTTACGGTGCCCTATTTCTTTGCTTTTATAATCATTATTTTGAGGGCACTTTTGCGGCTTGCGCCGCGTGACCCGGACGGGATTTTCCGTCTATGCGGCTTGCGCCGCGTGACCCGGACGGGATTTTCTTCTCAACAACGAAAAGGTCCACTGAACCTTTTCTCCCGCTTCTCGCCGCCTATGGCGGTGACAAGCGGTGTTTCGTTTCAAATCCCGTCTTTTCAGAGCATAACAAAAAGCAGTCCGTATGGACTGCTTTTTGTTATGGTGACCCGGACGGGATTTGAACCCGTGTTACCGCCGTGAAAGGGCGGTGTCTTAACCGCTTGACCACCGGGCCGCTGGTGGCTTTAACTGGATTCGAACCAGTGACACTCCGGGTATGAACCGAATGCTCTAGCCAACTGAGCTATAAAGCCGTTTTTGCGCGCTCGCTTAAAGTGCAAGCAAAATTATATAATATAAACTTAAAAATGTCAAGCGTTTTATTTTATTTTTTTGCATATAATAATTTGACTTTATTTCTATTTTATTAATTTTTTTTAAAAGCGGTTGACTTTTTTTACATATTTGTTATAATTGCAACAATAAGTATAGTTGGCGTATACAAATTGTAATAACACATTATACGGAGAGGCACTATGTTAACACTTAAGAACATCCACAAGAAGTATTACACGAACGAAACCAGCGTTGAGGCGCTCAAGGGCGTTTCAATCTCCTTTCGCGAAAGTGAATTTGTTTCAATTTTAGGTCCTTCAGGCGGCGGAAAGACCACTCTTCTTAACATAATCGGCGGCCTTGACCATTATACCGAAGGCGACCTTGTTATTAACGGGACTTCAACAAAGGCTTATGACGACAGGGATTGGGATACTTACCGTAACCATTCGGTTGGCTTCGTTTTTCAGTCGTACAACCTGATTCCTCATCAAAGCGTGCTTTCAAACGTTGAGCTTGCACTTACCTTAACGGGAGTCAGCAAGGCGGAAAGGCGCGAAAGGGCGAAGAAGGCGCTTGAATCGGTAGGTCTTGGCGACCAGCTTAAAAAGAAGCCCTCGGAAATGTCAGGCGGTCAGATGCAGAGGGTTGCGATTGCAAGAGCCCTTGTTAACGACCCCGATATTCTTCTTGCCGACGAGCCCACGGGCGCGCTTGACACGCAGACCTCGCTTCAGGTTATGGACCTTCTTAAAGAGGTTGCAAAGGATAAGCTTGTTATTATGGTTACCCATAACCCCGAGCTTGCGGAAAGATATTCAACCCGTATTGTTAAGCTGCGCGACGGCGAAATCACCGACGACAGCAATCCTTATGAGCCGGAAGCGGGCAAAAAGCCTTCAACCGACGGGAAGAAAAAGAAGCCGTCTATGAGCTTCTTTACCGCGCTTTCGCTTTCGCTTAACAACCTTATGACGAAGAAAACAAGAACTATTCTTACGTCCTTTGCAGGCTCAATAGGCATTATAGGCATTGCGCTGATTCTTTCGCTTTCAACGGGAATTAACAATTATATTGATAACATCCAGCAGGACGCTATGGACAGCTTTCCGCTGACGGTTGACAAACAGACCTTCGACCTTAACGCCTTTATGGCAAACACGCCGTTCCAGCCCACGTCTGAGGACAGGAAGCACGAGGACGGCAAGGTTTATTCAAATACCGCAATGGTTCAGCAGGCGAGCGCCATGACGGGAAGCATGAAGGAAAACAGCATGGGCAAGTTCAAGGCTTACCTTGACAACCCTAATTCCGAGATTAACAAATACACAAGCAAAAACGGAATTGTATATTCCTACAACGCCAACTTTGACGTGTTTTCAATCGATAAGGACGGCGTAATAATAAACACCGACGGAACAACCTTCGTAAACGATAACGCCGCCGCAAAGCTTATGATGAACACCGATTTGATGAACGTTGAGGATATGATGGATATGCTCAACTCAAGCGGAAGCATGGGCAACTACGTTAACTGCTTCACCCAGCTTGTTCCTAAAGCTGACGGTACCGGAATTTCAGACGCGGTTACAACCCAGTATGACCTTGTTTACGGCTCCTGGCCCGAAAAATACGACGAATGCGTTCTCGCCCTTGATATGAACGGCGAGGTTATGTCCACCTATCTTTACCAGATGGGAATTCTTCCCGCCTCTCAATATAACGAGATTATGAAGAAGGTTCAAAACGGCGAAAAGGTAACCGAAAAGGTTGAAAGCTGGACATACGAGGATATTTGCAAAAACGAATTTTACGTTATCCCCTCTTGCGACCAATACGTTAAAAACGACGAGGGATATTTTGATTATATCGGCACAAGCGAAAAGGACATCCGCAAGCTTACCAAAAAGGCAATTAAGCTTAAGATTTCGGGCATTATTCAGATTAAGGACGATAACGTTGCTATTCCTACTATCCCTGCGGTTGGCTATACAAAGGAGCTTACCGATTACGTTATTAATTACACAAAGGACAGCGCGGTTGTTAAGGCGCAGATGAAAACGCCGAAATTTGACGTTTTGACCGGCAAGGATTTTGACAAGGAAAAGGAAAGCATTCTTGCAAAGCTTATGGGCGCTCTTGCTTCAATGCTTCCGAAAAAGAGCTATGAGGCTAACCTTGAAAAGCTCGGCGTTATAAGCGAGGATAATCCGACCTCTATTGCAATTTATGCCGATACGTTTGAGGATAAGGAAAAGCTTATCGAATGTATTGAAGCGTATAACGAAAAGGCGGCGGAAGAGGATAAAATAATTTACACCGATTACGTCGGCATTATTATGAGCAGTGTTTCTTCAATCATAAACGCGGTTTCATACGTTCTTATCGCCTTTGTTGCGGTTTCGCTTATAGTTTCTTCAATTATGATTGGTATTATAACCTACATTTCCGTTCTTGAAAGGAAGAAGGAAATCGGTATCCTTCGCGCAATGGGCGCGTCAAAGAGGGATATTTCCCACGTGTTCAACGCCGAAACGTTTATAGTCGGCCTTGCGGCGGGCTTGCTCGGCGTAGGCATAACGGGGCTGCTACTGATTCCGATAAACGCGGCGCTCCACCACTTTGTAAAATCGGTAATTATAAGCGCCGCCTTCCCGGGCGTGGGAGCAATAGTGCTTGTAATTCTCAGCGTATTCCTGACCTTTATTGCAGGCCTTATCCCCTCGGGTATCGCCTCAAGAAAAGACCCCGTAGAGGCGTTGAGGTCAGAATAATTCGGAATTCGGAATTCGGAATTCGGAATTGAGTGAAAAGATAAAAGTGAAAAGTGAAAAATTAAAACTTTTCACTCTTCACTCTTCATTTAAAAAGCGACTGAGCAATCTCAGTCGCTTTTTTCGTTCAAATAACGCTTACCGTTAGTCTTCTTCAATAATTACGGTAACGGAGCCGCCCGAATTTTTTGTTACGCCTATTGCAACGGCAACGTCCTTTGAATTTTTAACAAGCATTTCAACTCCGCTGTCAATTTCTTCAAAGCTTTCGGGATATTCCTTTTTAAGCCCGTCGCGAAGCTCGTTATAAACGTCGGCGTTATAATAAACGGTAACGCCGTCAACCGCAGAATCATTGTTCCGGTCATTAACCTCAATGCTAATCGGCGCGGTAAGGGTATAATCGCTGAACATATTGTTCTTTTGATAACCCTCTTTAACCGAATAACAGCCCTCGTCTATAAGCTCTACGCCGTTATTCGGCGAAAGCCTTGCGAAAATTACGGAGGATTGCCTTTTGCCTATCATATCAACTGCCTGCGAGAAGGAATGAATATCCGAAAGATACGCTTCGCGCGACGCGGACGTGCTGTTGCCCGTAATCAGCTCTGCCGCGGCGTTTTGGGTTGTGCTTTCGGTTGTGCTGCTTGCAGGCGCGGTTAAGGTTGTTGACGGCACGTCGTTGCCGCCGCCCGAGCTTACGGCAACTACTATAACAACAACTATTACCGCAAGGGCAACTGCACCGGCGGCTATTATCGCGGCAAGCTCACCGCCCGAAAGCGGAGGCTTGGAGGGCTTCGGCGGAGCAGATTGCTGAGGCCTGCGCTGTGGCTGTTGAGGCCTTTGATAACCCGGCCTCGGAGCATTCGGCCTTTGATTGTTCGGTCTTTGGTAGTTCGGTCTTTGGTTATTCGGCCTTGGGTTATTAGGTCTGTTAGGATAATTGTTCATAATTTCCCCTCCCGAATACTAAAACGCCCTGACGGGCTTTGTATAACTGAAATATACCACAATAAAATATTTATTTCAACAAATGTAAAAATTTGCAGTAAAAATGTAATTTTCGGCAAAAACGGAAAGGCAACGCCTTCCCGTTTTTCAAAGTTTATGTTATTTAAGGATAATTGTTGTTATTGAGTTTGCGGCGACGTTGAGGTCGGGCGTGAAGCCGCCGCTGTATTTTTCGGCAAGCTTTTTTCTTTGCGACGAAGCAATAACGCGCATCGTTTTAAAGTCTCCGTCAAGGCTGAGCTTGCGCTGCGGCCCTTCGTTAACCGCAACCAGAACGGTTTCGCCCGCGGGCGTTTTAAACGCAAAAACGTTAAATTCGTTATTTTCGTTAGTCGGGCGGAATCCGAAATCAAGCACCTTTGAGCCTACGGGGATAAACCTTGAAAAATGCGCCATGGCGTAGTAGCGCTCGTTAACCGTCCACTTTTCAAAATGCTCGGTTGCGCTGAGCATAGCGTCGCTGTAATCAAAGCCGTCCTTTTCGTTAATATAAAGGTTATTGGCGGCAACCCAGGAGGTCCAGCTTGTCGCGCCGCCGTAAGCCAAATCCTGGCCGATTATCCTTGCGGTTATCAGCGCGCCTTTGAAATTTTTTGTATGGCTTTTATTCGGAAGCTCGCACCATTCGCTCATATCAAAGCGAAGCTCGGGGTGCGCCTCAACGAATTCCTTTTTAAAGGTATATCTGTCCTCAACCCTGTCATCGGCGTGGTAGGAATGGTAGGCAAAAATATCGCAAACGCTCATTATCGCCTCATCCTTAAGCATCGCTTCAAGGTATTCCTTGGTTATTCCGAGCATTTCGCCGCTTTCAGGGGCATAGAGCTTAACGGGCATTTTTCGCCTTATAATCTCCTCGGCAAAGAGATGAAGCACTTCGATTAGCTCCTCGGTTTCATAGTGGCAGCCCTCCTGCCAGACGTAGCTTCCGCCCCATTTCCACTGGGGTTCATTAATCGGGCTTACGTATTTAACGGGAAGGCCCCCGTCAAGAAAATGCTGAGTTACGTCAAGCACGTAAGAAACGAATTTTTTATAATTCATTTTCGGAATATTGCAGGTATGGTAAAGCAGGCTTCCCGACGCCTGGCCCGTTGAGGTCTGGCTGTAGTGGGGGGAATTACAAAAAAGGATAAGCGTATCAATATTGCCGAGGGCAAGGCATTTTTTCATCATTTCAACGGCGTTTTTATCCCTGCCGAAATCCCAGAAGGACGCCTCGCTTTCACGGTCATAAACAAGAAAGCTTTCGGTTCTTCGCCACGGATTTGCAACCCTGTTGTTATCCTCGTCATATCCGCCGCCGATGTTATAACGGTAAATATTAAGGCCGAGGCCGCTGCTGCCGTAAAGAAGCTCGGCTATTTCGTTTTGCGTTTTTTCATCCTCGCACGCCTGCGCCCACCAGCACGCCGAGGTGCCGAAGCCGTAAAGCGTTTGCAACTCTTTTGCCACGCTGAGATATAGCTTCATATGCTTACCGCCTTTACATTTACTGATTTTTAGTATAAAATATTTTCAGTAATAAGTCAACGAGGGAAAAACCATGACCGTTAACAGAGAGATAAAGCTAATCGGCGCGGACCTTGACGGAACGCTTTTAAACGATGAAAAGCAGCTTTGCCCCGGCGCCGCCGAAACAATAAAGAGGGCGCGCGAGGCGGGGATATACGTTGTTCCCGTTACGGGAAGGCCGTTTAAGGGGATTCCCGAATGCGTAAGAGAGCTCCCCGAAATTGAATATATTATCGCCTCCAACGGCGCCGCAATAATCGACGCAAAAAGCGGAGAATACATCTATTCCTTTTCAATGACGAACGAAAAAAGCCTTGAGGTTTTCAACCTGCTTAAAAGCTCTGACTGTCTTTTTGAGCCGTTTTCGGACGGGGTTTGCTATACCGAGCGAAAAATTATTGATTCCTATATCGGCTGTTTTAAGGGCACGCCCGTTGAGGAATACCTTCGTTCAACAA
Source organism: uncultured Eubacteriales bacterium (assembly GCA_900316345.1). GTDB lineage: Bacteria > Bacillota > Clostridia > Oscillospirales > Acutalibacteraceae > Eubacterium_R. The sequence goes on from ONCR01000049.1 coordinate 15,645, forward strand.
GGGTTATTTGTAACAGCCTTGAAGCGCTGTTTAAGGAGCAAAACAAAAGGGCTGACGAATTTTTTGTAAGCTGTGAAAGCAGGGCCGAGAGGGATAAAATAACCGCCCTGCTTGAAAAAACAGAGGGCGTTCAGTTCTGGTTTTACGACGACAGGTATATTGAAATTACAAAGGAAAACTGCGACAAGGGCTCCGCGCTTGAAACGCTTTGCCGTCATCTTAACATCAGCCCGAAAAACACAATGGCTTTCGGCGACGGCGAAAACGACCTTCTGTTTCTTGAAAGGGCGGGCGTTTCGGTTGCGATGGAAAACGCCGCGCCCTCGGTTAAGCAAAAGGCGGATATTATTGCCGATACAAATAATAATAACGGCGTTTGCAAAATAATAGAAACGCTTCTTTAAAAACAAAAGCAGTTGCGGATTCAATATCCGTAACTGCTTTTTATTATTTATTCCATTCCTTAATCTCTTTACGAAGCCAGTCGCACCACGGCTCAATACCCGTTTTGTTTTTAGCGGAAATAAAGAAGATTTCCGCCTTAGGGTTAAGCTTCTTTATACGCTCTACAACCGCCTCGTCGTCAAAATCGAAAACCGATTTTGTATCAATTTTATTAATAAGAACGACGTCGCAAATGGTGAACATAAGGGGGTATTTAAGCGGCTTATCGTCGCCCTCGGGGACAGAGAGAATCATCGCGTTTTTGCTTGCGCCCGTATCAAATTCCGCAGGGCAAACGAGGTTGCCGACGTTTTCAAGCACGATAAAATCAAACTCGTTTGCTTCAATATTGTCAAGCCCCTGGCGCGTCATTCCGGCGTCAAGATGGCACATACCGCCCGTGTGAAGCTGAATGGCCTTTGCGCCCGTTTCGCTTATTGCTTTAGCGTCAACGTCGCTGTCAATATCCGCTTCCATAACGCCGATTTTAAATTCGTCCTTAAGCTCGGCGATGGTTGCCTTAAGGGTTGTTGTTTTTCCGCTTCCGGGAGAGGACATAAGGTTAAGAAGAAAGGTTTTGCGCTCCTTAAGCTCCTCCCTGAGGCGGTCCGCCTCGCGGTCGTTATTTTCATAAACGGATTTTTTTATTTCAATTACCTTATAATCGTTCATTTTTCTACCAGCCTTAATATAATGTTTTATATATTTTATAATTAATGGGTTTTAAAGTCAAGGGCTTAACGGCAATAATAAAGGGCTGTACCTTTGTACAGCCCTGATATTCTTTTACCAGCCGAGCCTTACAATTACGATTTTGCAGGAGCCCGTGCCGTATCTGTAGCAAGCCGCGTGGCCTTCGGGGGTGAAAATATCTATTCTTCCAACGGGTGAAAGGCCGCTGCCGCCTCTGTCAACAACAAGGTAGTTAACGCCGTCAACGTTAAGCACCGAACCGAGGGGAAGCCAGTTGCAGGCGATGTAATACGGATTTTCCATACCGTTTGAGATATGCCTTCCGCTTGAGGTTGTTCCGCTTGAGCTTCCGTTACAGGTAGCGCAAGCGCAGTAATGGGTATATCTTCCCGTAATCTCCTGGCCTACGGAAAGGCCCCAGGTTGAAGTTACGCCGTTAGGCTCGGTATCCTGATTGCCCTTAACAGCCTTTGTTCCAACCTTAACAACCTTCTGGGTTGCCTTTTTGGTTACCCTGGTGTTAATCTTTGTTTTATTAACCTTTTTACCGTTAACGTATTTAACCCTGTAGGTGATTTTCTTTTTGCCGTTCTTACCCTTGGTAACAACTTTAGTTTCGCCTATATTGAGGTCGTCATCCTTAACGGTTTTCGTTTTGTACTTAATCTTTTTGGTTACCGTTTTGTTTTTATAGCTTACTCTGTAAACCTTAACAGTCGTTTTTTTGCTTATTACGGTTTTAAGAGAGGGCTTGACGTAGTCGTCGGAATCAAGCGTAATACCCGCCTGATTTAATATATCCTTAACGGTAGCCTTTGTTGTTGTAAGGGTTTCCTTTTTACCGTCGGCGGAAATTTTAACCGTAAAGGTCGGCATAAGCTTGATAAGCATACCGTTTTCAAGCTCCGCTTCGGGTGTGTAATTAAGCTTTTCGTCAGCCTTCGGGGCAATTCCCAGCTCGCTCATAGCTTCGCCTACGGTTAAGCCGTAAACGCTGTAGCTGTTGATTACGCCGCCGCGCTCTACATTTACGGATTTAAGGGTTTTAACGGTAATAACGCCGCCTTCGCCCTCCTGATATCCCGAAAGGTCAAGCATATCGCTTTCGCTTACGGATATTCCTGCTGTTGTGAGAATTTCGATAGGTTCCGTCTCAGTAGTAGTAATTGCAATTTCCTGTGAATCAAGAAGTATTGTTACCTCTTCGCCGTTACTGCCGTCGGCTGCGAAAACAACCGATGCAAAAACGGATACAAGAATGAAAAACGCAATTACCGTTGCGGCCGCGGCTTTAGCAAACCGTTTGCCTGCAGCTATTGATTGGTTAGTCATCTCTGTCTCCTTTTCTTTTCAGCAAGCAGGGATGTATTGGAATTTCTTCTCTCCCTGAATGCATCAAACATTCGGCATTATAGCACAATTTTATAAATTGTCAACAAATCAAATCCGCGAATTCTGTTTACTTTGCACAAAAAAGCTTAATTTTTTAGTTTTTGAAAAGTTAAGAAAATCTAAATGTTGTGGTTTTACGCTTTTGCGCTTTATCAACCTAAAGCGAAATTTTGTTAAAATTGGAAGAAATTTACAACCCCGCCTTTTACAAATTGTAACTTTTTAAGGGTAAATAATTACAAAACTACTACATATAGTGAAAAGATTTGGTTAACCTCGTTAATCATTTCAATATGTAGGGGGCCTTTTTCTGCCCCTTTTCTAAACGCAAAAGTAGTGGTTGCCGATAACCTTGATAACCTTACGGCTTCTCATCCAGGCGTTGCTTGTTTTTGCGGGATTATAGTAATAGATTGCTCCGCCCGTAGGGTCCCAGCCGTTGATTGCGTCCTGCGCGGCGCGCTTTGCGCTGTCCGCAACGGCGGCGTACCAGTTGCTGTCATAAACGCAGGAAAAGGCTCCGTTTTGATAAACCACGCCGCTGATTGTATCGGGAAAGGAGGGATGGGCAACCCTGTTAAGAATTACCGCGCCTACGGCGACCTGCCCCTCATAGCTCTCTCCCCTCGCCTCGGCTGAAATTACCTTTGCAAGAAGGTTAACCTCGCTTGAGGAATACTTTCCGCTGCCGGAGCTTCCCGAGGAGCCCGAAAGCCCCAAATAAAGAAGCGTCTTCGGCCCTGCTATACCGTCGGCGGTTATTCCGCAGCTTCTTTGAAACGCGGTTACGGCGTTTTTGGTCTGAGTTCCGTAAATCCCGTCAACGCTCCCCTTGTAAAAGCCGAGGGATTTAAGCTTTGTTTGTACCCTTGTAACCTCGCTGCCCGTTGAGCCGAAGCGCGAAAGGGCGTAGCTGCTTTCGCCGAAAACCGCGCCGTAAAGGCTGTAGGCGGCAAGCGGAGCCGCGGCAATAATCGCAAGCGAAAGAACAATCAGCAGCGCTTTCTTAATTTTATTATTATTTTCCATATATTATCACCCTTTTTATTTTTGCCCCGAAGCGCGCCCGTTATGCAATAAATCCCATAAGGTAGGTCAGCGCCGCCCCTGCCCCTGCACCGAGGGCGATAAAGCCTGCGATTTTCACCTTCTGAATAAAGGTTCTTTTCACCTTAGGCGGCTTTTTCATTTTAAGAGCGAGCGCCTCCGCCTCCTTCTTTAAATCCGGCGAGGCGGTATGCTCCGCCTTAACAAAAAAGATTATTTTTTCAAAGTAGGGCGAGCCGGTATTTGTTACCTCAAGAATCTGCCTGTTAACGCCTTTTAACATCCAATCATCCTTTACATTAAATTATACAAATAGTGTTATACCCTATTGGAATTTTTATTCAATTTCTTAAAAATCAAATTTGTTAAAAAAGATAATAAATTTTTACTTGACAAGCGTCCTCAATAACGCTTTGTAATAACGAAGCGTAAAAATTCGAGGTGGAAAACTGCGTGGAAAACGTGAAAAACTTTTAACTTTTCCGCTTAAATACGGCATTTTTTTATGTTGAAAACTTTAATTTGGCAAAAAAATAACGAGTTTTCAACATTTTACACATAGTTTTCAACATTACAAAATTGTTATAATTTTTTGTTGAATTTGCTATTTTTATCTTTCCCTCTTGACAAAAAAATGATATAATTTCAATAATACAGATTGTGATATAAGAGGAATGAAAATGGAATACAGAATAGTTGATAATCGAATTGAGGTAAGCGGCGTTGAATGCCTTGACCTTGATTTAACGCTTGACTGCGGCCAGGCCTTCAGATGGGAAAAGCAGGAGGACGGCTCCTACAGCGGGGTTGCGGGCGGTTATTTTTTAAACGTATATAAAAAAGGCGACGTCCTTGTTTTTAACAACACGGACGCCGAGGCGTTTGAAAACTTCTGGAAACACTATTTTGACCTTGAACGCGATTACGCCGAAATTTGCGGCCGCCTTAAAAAGGACAGCCTGCTTTCGTCAACGATTGATACATACTACGGAATAAGAATTCTTAACCAGGATAGCTGGGAGGCGCTTTGCTCCTTTGTTATAAGCCAGCAAAACAATATTAAAAGAATAAAGCTGATTATCAGCCGCCTTTGCCGGGCTTACGGCGAAGAGCTGGAGGGCGGTTATTTTACCTTCCCGAGCGCAGAAAGGCTTTCGGCGCTTACGGTTGAGGATTTTGAGGCGCTCGGCACGGGCTACAGGGCTAAATACCTTGAAAGGCTTTCAAAGGCGGTTGCTTCGGGCGAAGTTGACCTAAAAAAAATAAAAGCCCTTCCGCTTGAGGAAGCACGAAGGGAGCTGCTTAATATTTACGGCGTCGGGGTTAAGGTTGCAAACTGCGCGCTGCTTTTCGGGTTTGAATTTTACGGCGCTTTCCCCGTTGACGTATGGATGAAAAGAGTTATGGAATATTATCCGAACGGGCTGCCGGAATGTTTTAACGGGATTGAGGGCATTGCCCAGCAATACCTTTTTCACTGGGCGCGCAACAATCTTTAGCTATTCAAGAATTTCAAGCGAAAAATCGCTTAAATATTCGTTACAGGTAATAAGCGAATGCCCCTTGGTAAGGCAATACATAATTATACTGTCCCTCGGGGAGCGGACGTATAAATCGCTGAGCGAGGCAATTTTAAGCAGCTTGCGCGTTTCGTTAAGCGTTAGCCCCATACCGAAGGCGAGCATTAAAACCTTGTTGCGCGAGGGGTTGGTTTTATTGCCGTTAAAAATCTGATAAGCGTAGTTCTTATCAAGATTTCCCTTTAAAATTACGTCGCTTTTTTTAAGCTTCTTTTCGGTTAGAAGCAATTCAAGGTATTCGCTTATAGAAGAAAAGTAGAATTCGCCTATTTCCTCTTCAAAGAATTCCTCATATGTCTTTTTTGATTTCAGAAGCTCAAGAAGCTCTTCGGTGGATTTTTCCATTTTTTCTCCTTTTTTACAAAAGTGCCGAAAATGCTAACACCCTTGTATATATTTATGATATATTAATTACATATTAAAATCAAGAGGAAACGCCATGTATAACGTCGTCAGGGAATTTAACAGCGAAACCTTGCTTGCCGAAAGAGAAGGCAGGTTTTTTGTGCTTAAAAAAATTAACCTTGACGAGCTTGGGCTTGTAAAAGCGCTGATAGGCATTAACTGTATAAACGTTATAAAATTCTATGAAACCGTAACCCTTGACGGAGCATTTTTCGCCGTTGAGGAATACGTTAACGGCGTTACGCTTGAAGAATATATAAGCAAAAAAGGCGCACTTCCTGACGAAGAGGTAAGGTCAATTGCGCTTGGAATATGTAACGGCTTAAGGGCTGTCCACTCAATCGGGATTGTTCACAGAGATATAAACCCGAACAACGTTATGCTTGATTCAAACGGTATTGTTAAAATAATAGATTTCGGAATCAGCAGAACCTATAAGGCCAAAACTCATAAGGACACCCATATTCTCGGAACGCAGGGCTACGCTGCGCCCGAGCAGTACGGCTTTGCCCAAACGGGAGCAACGGCGGATATCTATTCGCTCGGCGTTCTTATAAACTATATGAAAACGCTTGCTCTTCCCGGCGAAGCGCTTACTCAGGGAACCTTCAGGCCGATAGTTGAAAAATGCACAAAAATTGACGAAACTCTTCGATATTCAAGCGTTGAAGAGCTTTCGGCAGCAATAGAGGGACGTCATATTCCCGAAAAAAGCAGAGCCCCCGGCTTTCGCAGTAACGTATGGTGGCACAAGCTGATTGCCTCGGTATATTATCTTTTGGTTGCGTTTTTTTACGTTGCGTATCTTGCTCCCACCGAGGGCGTTGATTATTCCGAAAACATCTTCTTTTTGTTTTTCATAACCTTCGTTTTAGTTGCGCCTATACCTATTATATTTAACACGGGCGATTGGGTCGGCCGCCTTAAGTTCGCCTCAAGGTACAGCGAAAAAAGAAGAAAGCTGATTCCGCTAATAACGGGAATTATTTATGCCGCGGCGGCATTTCTGTTGTTTATTATATTATATTAATATGTAAAAATGTTGTGCTCAGAGCACACCAAAGCCTCTTTTTTATGGTATATAATGAGCATACCAATATAAAAGGAGGCTTTTATTATGTCTAACGAATACAACCAACTTCCCAACCCTCAGAGCGGAGAGGTTCAGGCCGCCGTTTCAAACGCGCTTGCTGAGGAAAAAAAGAAAAAAAGAAAGAAAAGGCTTATAATTCTTGCCGTAGTTATTGCGGTAATAGTTGTAATCGGTATTCTTTCATCGGGCGGTAAGGATAACGGCAAAACCGTTGAAAGCATTGACGGCAAGCCGGCAAGCACCCAAAGCGCGAATGCTGAAACCGACCCGGCCGAGGAGCCGACGGAAGGCGAGCTTAAGGTCAAGCCGGGCAACGCCGTATCCTCCGACGAGCTTAAGATTTCCTTTATCTCGTGCGATACGAACAGCAAGAACGCCAACAAGTACGTTAAACCCGATAAGGGCAACAAGCTTGTAAGGGCCGAATTCAAGTTTGAAAACATTTCAGACAGCGACGTTATTCTTAACAACATCGAATGCTACGCCGACGATAAGAAGTGCGATACCTATTACGGCGCGGACGACGACGCTTCGCCGACGCTTGAAAGCGTTTCTCCCGGAAGGAGCTTTGACGCAGTAATCTATTTCCAGGTTCCCGAGGATTCAAAGGTTATTGAATTTGAATATGAGGACAATCTCTGGAACGGCGAAAAAACCGTTTTTGTTGCGGAATAATAAAAAACAAATCGGGAGGCCAAAGGCGAGGTGCGATAACGAAGGTTAGTCCTAAAATCGCATCTTTTCCGCCATAACTACATTAAAATGTCCATTAGGGCGTCAGCCCAAATGGACATT
>ONCR01000045.1 GCA_900316345.1 uncultured Eubacteriales bacterium
GCTTGAAAGCGCTGTGAACGGTGAAAAAATAGTTTTTCTCCATTATCCGCCGATTACCACCGATACAAGATGCGACGAGATATTTGAGGTTCTGAAAAGCTTCAAGGTTAAACGCTGTTATTACGGGCATTTACACGGCGCTGCGGCTTACAGCGCGGTAGACGGAAACGTAGACGGAATTGAATTCAGGCTTATTTCCTGTGACAGGCTCGGATTTATGCCGCTTTTGATAAAAAAATAAGTTGTAATTTACAAACAACTGTGTTATAATGCTTGCGTTATTAAAATTATATATTATTATGGAGGTCATAAATTATGGCGCTTAAATCATGCAATAAAGTTGATACAAATACTTATGAGATAGAAGTAACTGTTTCCGCAGAGGCTTTTGTTGATGCAACAAAAAAAGCTTATATGAAGCAGAGAAAAAATCTTCAGATTCCGGGCTTCCGCAAGGGTAAGGTTACCCAGGGAATGGCTGAAAAGGTTTACGGCGAGGCCGCATTTTATGAAGACGCTCTTGAAATCGTTTTCCCCGAAGCCGTTCAGGGAGCTATTGATGAGGCAGAGCTTAAGGTTGTTGATCAGCCGTTTGATCTTGACGTACCCGTTATGAGCAAAGCAGAAGGCGTTGAAATGAAGATGAAGGTTACAACTTATCCCGAGGTTAAGCTTGGCGAATATAAGGGCCTTAAGGCAGAATATCCCGAAACTGAAGCTACCGACGAGGACGTTGATAAGGAGCTCAGCGCAATGCAGGAGAGAAACAGCAGACTTGTTTCTGTTGACGACAGAGCTGCAGAGATGGGCGATACTGCCGAGATTGATTTTGAAGGCTTCGTTGACGGCGTTGCTTTTGACGGCGGCAAGGGCGAAAACTTCCCGCTTGAGCTCGGCTCAGGCCAGTTTATCCCCGGTTTCGAAGAGCAGGTTGCAGGCCACAGCATTGACGAGGAATTTGACGTTAACGTAACCTTCCCCGAAGAATATGAGCCTTCACTTGCCGGCAAGGACGCTGTGTTTAAGTGTAAGATTCATGAAATCAAGCATAAAGAGCTTCCGATTCTTGACGACGATTTTGCAAAGGACGTTGACGACGAGGTTGAAACCCTTGACGAACTTAAGGAAAAGCTTAAAAATCAGATTTCTCAGCGCAAGGCTGAAAATGCTAAAACCGAATTTGAAAACCTTCTTATTGACCAGGTAATTGACAATATGGAGGCTGAAATTCCCGAGTGTATGAACGAACAGAAGCTTGATGAGCTTGTTCAGGATTACGGCTACAGAATGCAGATGCAGGGCCTTGACCTCAACGTTTATCTTCAGTATCTCGGCCAGACTATGGATCAGTTTAAGGAGCAGTTCAGACCTTCTGCCGAAAAGCAGGTTAAAATTGCCCTTGCTCTTGAAGCAATCGTTAAGGCTGAAAAACTTGAAGCTACCGAGGAAGAGATTGACGAGCAGGCTAAGAAGCTTGCAGAGCAGTATGATATGGAAGCTGACAAGATTAAGGAGCTTGTTCCTGCACAGCAGCTTACGCTTGATATTGTTAACGGCAAGGCAGTAGACCTTATTGTTGATTCAGCAAATAAATAATAGTTATCAGGGAGGGTAAAACCTCCCGATAATAAACGAATAAAAGTTACAAAACAGTAAAAAATATTACGAAAATGAAAGGGTTGATTTTATGGCATCATTAGTACCATATGTTATTGAACAGTCAAGCGCAGGCGAAAGAAGCGTTGATATTTTTTCAAGACTTCTTTCTGACAGAATTATTGTTTTATCCGACCAGGTTGACGATAACACCGCGTCGCTCGTGGTTGCACAGCTTCTTTTCCTTGAAAGTCAGGACAGTGAAAAGGACATTTCACTTTACATCAATTCTCCCGGCGGCTCTGTAACTGCAGGCCTCGCTATTTACGATACAATGAATTACATTAAATGCGATGTTTCAACTATCTGCGTAGGTATGGCGGCAAGCATGGGCGCTTTCCTTCTTTCAAGCGGTGCTAAGGGCAAAAGAATTGCCCTTCCCAACAGCGAAATTCTTATTCACCAGCCTCTCGTTGGCGGAAGCGGAATTACGGGCCAGGCCACAGACGTTGAAATTGCTGCTAAAAACCTTGTTAAAACAAAAGAAAAGTTAAACAGAATTCTTTCTAAGAACTGCGGCAAGGACTACGAAACTCTTGTTAAAGACACTGACAGGGATAACTGGATGTCTGCCGAAGAGGCTATGGCATACGGTCTTGTTGATAAGGTAATTGATAAAAGATAATTCTACTCGGAGGCTGTTTTAATGGCAAGAGATGATAATATGCATTCTGCAAGATGCTCCTTCTGCGGTAAAAGCGAAAGCATGGTTTATAAGCTTATTGAAGGACCGGGCGGAGTTTTCATTTGCGATGAATGTGTTGGGCTTTGTAACGATTTAATAGGTTCGGTAAATCAGACGTCAACCGCTTCTGACGATGGCGATATGGTTTTGCCTAAGCCGATGGAAATTAAGGAAAAGCTTGACGAATACGTAATAGGGCAGGAGGACGCTAAAAAAGCGCTTTCCGTAGCCGTTTACAACCACTATAAGCGTATTTTTTATAAAGGCAAGGGCGATGTTGAACTTCAAAAGAGCAACATCCTTCTTCTCGGCCCGACGGGCGTAGGGAAAACCCTGCTTGCACAGACGCTTGCTAAAATTCTTAACGTTCCTTTCGCTATAGCCGACGCTACTACCTTAACCGAAGCCGGCTATGTAGGCGAGGACGTTGAAAACATTCTTCTTCGCTTAATTCAGGCTGCTGATTTTGATATTGAAAAGGCTGAAAAGGGAATTATCTATGTTGATGAAATAGATAAGATTTCCCGCAAAAGCGAAAACCGTTCAATAACCCGCGACGTAAGCGGTGAAGGCGTTCAGCAGGCGCTTCTTAAAATCCTTGAGGGTACCGTTTCAAACGTGCCTCCCGGGGGCGGAAGAAAGCATCCGCAACAGGATTTCATCCAGATTGATACTACCAATATTCTTTTTATCTGCGGCGGTGCATTTGACGGAATTGATAAGATTATAGAAAAAAGGCTCGGAAGAAATTCCCTCGGCTTCGGTTCGGAGCTTGACAAAAATAAGATTGAAAATGACGATATTGTAAAATGCGTCAATCAGCACGACCTTGTTAAGTACGGCCTTATTCCCGAGCTTATAGGAAGAATTCCCGTTATTGCCGCTCTTAAAAATCTTGACAGAGACGCCCTAATCAAGATTATGACAGAGCCGAAGAATTCCATTACTAAGCAGTATATTAAGCTTTTTGAGATGGATGGCGTTAAGCTTGAATTTCAGCCTGAAGCGCTTGAAGCTATGGCTGATATTACGCTTGAAAGAAAAACGGGCGCCCGCGGCATTAGAACCGTGTTTGAAAGTGTTCTTAACGAGCTTATGTATTCAGTGCCCTCGGATTATACGATTGAAAAAATTCTTATAACCGCCGAATGTGTTAAAAACGGTACTCAGCCGCTTATAAGAACTAATAAAAACAGAAAACCGCTTCAAATTCATTCCGATGATTTGAAGAACGCGTAATTAATAAACCTGCGGATTATTCCGCAGGTTTAAAATTTATACTATACAAATATAAATTTTTATTGTATAATGTATATGTCGGAATATCAATTAATATTGTGAATTGAAAGGAGTAATAATTATGGGATTAATTAAAGCAGGTATCGGCGCTCTCGGCGGCACTCTTGCAGACCAGTGGAAGGAGTTTTTCTATTGCGACGCGCTTGATAAGGACGTCCTTGTAGTAAAAGGCCAGAAGAGAACCGGTTCCCGTTCATCAAACACAAAGGGCAGCGATAATATCATTTCAAACGGTTCAGGTATTGCCGTTGCCGACGGTCAGTGTATGATTATCGTTGAGCAGGGCAAGGTTGTTGAAGTATGCGCCGAACCCGGTGAATATACATACGACACCTCAACCGAGCCTTCAATTTTTGCAGGTAAGCTCGGCGAAAGCATTAAGCAAACCTTTAAAACTATCGGTAAACGTTTCACTTACGGCGGAGATACCGGTAAAGACCAAAGAGTTTATTATTTCAACACCAAAGAGCTTGTTGACAATAAATTCGGAACTCAAAATCCGATACCGTTCAGAGTTGTGGACAGAAATATTAACCTTGATATTGACGTTTCAGTTCGCTGCAGCGGCGTATATTCTTATAAAATCACCGACCCGATTTTATTCTATACTAACGTTTGCGGCAACGTTGAAAGCGATTACAACAGGGAAGAAATCGATATGCAGCTTAAAACCGAATTCATCAGCGCGCTCGCTCCTGCTTTCGGCCAGCTCAGCAATCTTGAAATCAGACCGAACCAAATAGTAAGCCATACAACTGAGCTTGAAGCTGCAATGAATCAGGCTTTAACTGCTAAGTGGTCTGAGCTTCGCGGTTTAAGCGTTGTTTCTATTGCTCTTAATCCGATTACTCTTCCCGAAGAGGATGCAGAGCTCATTAAGACAGCTCAGAGAAACGCTATCAACAGAGACCCGAATATGGCTGCCGCTACTCTTGTAGGTTCAACCGGAAAGGCTATGGAAACCGCAGCTGCTAACGAAGGCGGCGCAATGAATGGCTTTGTAGGTATGGGAATGGCTATGAATATGGGAAGCGGTCAGGCTGCTAATCTTTTCGCTATGGGTCAGCAACAACCGCAACAGGCTCAGGCTCAAGCTCCGGCAGGCGGCTGGATTTGCCCGAACTGCAATGCACAAAACAACGGTAAGTTCTGCACAAATTGCGGAACGGCAAAGCCCGAAGCTGCAAGCGGAGCGTGGTTCTGCAGTGAATGCGGAACGAAAAATGAAGGCAAATTCTGCACCAACTGCGGTAAGCCGAGAGGATAATATTCTTAATAACTATTAAGAGGAGAAATCAATGGCTGAATTATTTGATTATAAATGTCCTAACTGCGGCGGAACCATTGAATTTGATTCGTCAACTCAAAAGATGAAATGTCCGTATTGCGACAGTGAATTTGATGTTGAAGCCTTAAGAAAAAAAGACGAGGTGTTAAATAAAAACCAGGAGCCTGACAATTTTACCTGGGATAATACCGATAAGGAAGAATGGTCAGACGCAGAGAATATGAACATCTTTGTTTGTAATTCCTGCGGCGGCGAAATAATCGGCGATGAAAATACTGCGGCTACAGCTTGTCCTTATTGCGGTAATAACGTTGTTATGAGCGGAAGGCTTTCGGGCGTTCTTAAGCCCGATTACGTAATTCCGTTTAAGCTTGATAAAAAAGCCGCTAAGCAAAAGCTAAAGGATTATGTTGCCAAAAGAATATTTGCTCCCAATACTTTTAAAAGCGAAAATAAGCTTGAGGAAATTAAGGGGCTTTACGTTCCGTTCTGGCTGTTTGACAGCGATGTTAACGCCGCTGTTCAGTACGAAGCAACAAGGACTAGAACCTGGTCTGACAGTAAGTACAGATATACAGAAACAAGCTTTTACGATATTTTCAGGGACGGCGATATGAGCTTTTGCAACATTCCCGTTGACGGCTCATCTAAAATGCCGGATGACCTTATGGAAAGCATTGAGCCCTTTAATTTCAACGAAGCTGTTGATTTTCAGACGGCTTATCTTTCGGGTTATCTTGCCGATAAATATGACGTATCTATGGAAGACAGTATAGGCAGAGCAAATCAGCGCATTAAAGTAAGCGCTGAGGATACGCTTCGCCAAACTGTTACGGGATATGATACTGTTACCGCCAAATCAAGCGGAATTAACCAGAAAAGCGGTAAAAGTAAATATGCTTTCTATCCCGTATGGCTTCTTAATACAAGCTATAACGGCGAAAACTATACCTTTGCAATGAACGGCCAGACCGGAAAATTCGTTGGTAATCTTCCTGTCAGCAAAGCAAAGCTTGCCGCGTTGTTCGCAGGCTCATCAGTGGGTATTACCGCGATTTTGTTTGCGTTTGCAAGGCTTACAGGTCTGTTTTAGGGGGTGACATTATGATTAAGAAATTAACTGCTGTTCTTATTACGCTTCTTATTACAATGTCGCTTACCTTTACTGCTTATGCGGAAAACAGTAACCGAATTGTTGACAACGCCGATTTATTTACCGCTGAAGAGGAACAGGACCTTCTTAACAGGGTTAACGATATTTATGAGAATAAAAAATTTGACGTAGTTATCGTTACTGTTAAATCTACTGACGGTAAATCAGACCAGGCCTATGCCGATGATTTCTACGATTATAACGGCTATGGCTACGGAAGCAAGCACGACGGATGTATTCTTCTTATCCGCTATACAAGCGATACTGACAGATATATGCATATCGGCGGTACGGGATACGGAGAAAAGAGCTTTAACAGCGACGCTATTGAAAGCGCTCTTGACGAAATTATCCCGAACGCGCAGATGGGCGATTTTTACAGCTGTGCCGTTGAATTTACCGAAATTGCCGCTAAAAAAGCAAACAGGCAATACGGTAAAACATTAGCTATTGCTTTAATTATTGCGCTCATTATTTCGCTTGTTATTGTTACTATGGTAAAAAAATCATATAAACCTGTTAAGTTTAACAGAAACGCCGCACCGTACCTTGTTGACGGCTCGCTTATTGTTAACAGCTCGTATGACAATTTCCTGTATACTAACGTAACAAGAACTAAAATTGAAAGCGACAGCTCCTCGGGCGGCTCGCATACAGGCTCTTCAGGCACCTCTCACAGCGGAGGCGGAAGAAGTTTCTGATTAATGATTTTTATGATAGGGAAGGGCAATGCCCTTCCTTTTACTTTAACTTGTTAAATTGCTAAAATATAACTATTGCATTTATTCTTTAAATAATATATAATACTCATAATTATTCAAAAGGACGGTTATTATGAGCAATAACGATATTAAATACATAGATTTATCTTCATTTGAGGACCTTCCCGTAATTCCTTTAAGGGGACTTGTTGTTTTTCCGGGAATGAATCTTCATTTTGACGTTGGAAGAAAAAAGAGCATCGCTGCTCTGAAAGCGGCTATGAATAACGACCAGCGAATTCTTCTTGTTACTCAAAAGGACAGCGCCGTTGACAAACCGCGTCCTGACGACCTTTACAATATGGGCGTAGTATGTGAGATTAAACAGATGATTAAAATTCCCAACTCAAACAACCTTCGCGTAATCGTAAGCGGTATAATCAGAGCTAATATTGTTAATATTTTTCAGGACAGTCCGTACCTTAAATGCGTTGCGGATATAATTGATTTAGGCGAATATGAAAATACAGCTAAAGATACAGCATACGCAAGGGCGCTTAAAAAGGAATTTGAAACCTACGGCTCAATGTTTTCAAAGATTTCAAATGAGGTATTCGCAACAGTAACTTCGATTAATAATATTGATAAACTCACGGATTATATTTGCGCAAACACCTTTTTTGAATATGATAATAAACAAAAGATTCTTGAAATTGTAAATCCTCACGAAAGAATAAAGGCGCTTCTTGCAATGCTGAAAAACGAAAACGTTACGCTTGAAATGGAAGCCGAAATTCAGGAAAAGGTTCAAAAGGAAATTGACCGCAACCAGCGTGAATATTTTCTTCGCGAGGAAATGAAGGTAATATCCGATGAGCTTGGTGACAGCGAGGATCCCGTTGAGGAAGCAGATTCTTACAGAAAACAGGTTCTTGAGCTTAAATGCAGCGAAGAAATACGCGAAAAGCTTCTTAAGGAATGCGATAAGCTTATGAAGATGCCTCCGGGCTCGCATGAAGGAACGGTTGTTCGCAACTATCTTGACAAATGCCTTGAAATACCTTTCGGAAAATCCACTAAAGACAGCATTTCCCTTGAAAAGGCGCGTAAAGTGCTTGATAAGGACCATTACGGGCTTGATAAGGTAAAATCAAGAATTGTTGAAACACTTGCCGTATTAAAGCGTAATCCTGATTTCAGCGGCCAGATTATTTGCCTTTTCGGCCCTCCGGGCGTAGGTAAAACGAGTATTGTTAAATCTCTTGCCGCTTCTATGAACAGGAAATATGTACGCGTTGCTCTCGGCGGCGTTCACGATGAGGCTGAAATCAGAGGCCACAGAAGAACTTATATCGGCGCCATGCCCGGAAGAATTATTGACGCCGTTATTAAAAGCGGTGTAATGAATCCGATTATTCTTCTTGATGAAATTGATAAGGTCGGTAATGACTATAAGGGCGATCCGTCCTCAGCTCTGCTTGAAGCGCTTGACCCTGAACAGAATAATTCTTTCAACGACCATTATATTGATTTTCCCGTTGATTTAAGCAAAGTTTTATTTATAACAACCGCTAACGACGTTTCAACAATCTCCGCACCGCTTTACGACAGAATGGAAGTAATTGAACTCAATTCTTACTCTGTTGAAGAAAAGTTTAATATTGCAAAGCGCCACTTGCTTAAAAAGGCTTTAAAAAAGCACAGTATTACGGGAAGAGAGTTCAAAATCAGCGACGACGCTATTTACAAGATTATTGAATGTTATACGCGCGAAGCAGGCGTAAGAGGGCTTGAAAAAGAGATTTCGGTTCTCTGCAGAAAAGCGGCTGTTGCCCTTGAAAGCGGGTCAAAATCCTTTAAAGTAAGCGCAGATAATATTTCCGAATATCTCGGCGTTGAAAAGTATTCAAAGGAAACCGTAAGTAAGAACAATCTTATCGGCACGGTTAACGGCCTTGCCTGGACTCAGGTAGGCGGAACAATGCTTCCGATTGAGGTATCAGCCCTTGAAGGCAGCGGTAAAATTGAGCTTACCGGTTCGCTGGGTGACGTTATGAAGGAAAGTGCAAAAACTGCTGTCAGCTTCGTTCGTTCAAAGGCTGTTGAATACGGAATTAAAACCGATTTTTACAAAACAATGGATATACATATTCACGCGCCTGAAGCGGCTATTCCTAAGGACGGCCCTTCCGCCGGCCTTGCAATAACAACCGCGCTTGTAAGCGAGCTTTGCAGCATTCCGATTAAGTCTAATGTTGCTATGACGGGCGAAATTTCTTTGAAAGGAAACGCGCTTCCGATTGGCGGATTAAAGGAAAAATCAATGGCAGCTTATAAAGCAGGCTGCGACACTGTTATTATTCCGAAGGATAACAGTAAGGACCTTAAGGAAATAAGCGATGAGGTTAAAGCGGGGGTTGAATTTATAACGGTTCAAACCTTTGACGAGGTTATTAACTATGCGCTTGAATACCTTCCGAAGCCTGACAGTGACGGCAAAGCTTATTCAGCTACGGTTAATAATTCAAATTCTCAGCAGGGTGCGTTAATATGAATTATAATAAAGCAAAATTTGATAAGTCATACGGTATTTCGGCTCAGCTGCCTAAATCCGACGTTCCCGAAATTGTTTTTGCAGGGCGTTCAAACGTTGGCAAAAGCTCGCTTCTTAACAAGCTCTTTAATCGAAAAGACCTTGCAAGAGTGAGTTCGAAACCCGGGAAAACGATTACAATCAATTTTTATGATGTTGACGGAATTAATTTTGTTGACCTTCCGGGTTACGGCTACGCGAAAATCAGCAAACAGGAAAAGGAACGCTTTTCTGAACTTATGGAGGGCTATTTTAGTCAGCACCGAAACATAAAGTTAGTAGTTCAGCTTGTTGATATGCGTCATACCCCGTCAGCCGATGATTTAGGTATGATTGAATTCCTTAAGCAGACTAATCTGCCGTTTATAATTGCAATGACTAAGGCAGATAAGCTTAAGGTAAACGATTTTAAAAAAAGATTAAAAGATTCAGCAGAAGAGCTCTCTGCGGCAGGCGATGTTAAGCTTATTCCGTTTTCATCGCAAACGGGGCTCGGCGCTGACGAAATTAAACAGCTTATAGAGGAGGCAATCACTAATGTATAACGACGACAGGTATTTAGAAAAAGTTCCGTTTATTACTCTTGAAAAAGCAAGGGAAATCGCAAAGGAATATCCTACTCCGTTTTATGTTTACGACGAAAAGGGTATTATTGAAAACGTAGAGGCTCTTAAGGACGCTTTTTCATGGAATAAGGGCTATAAGGAATATTTCGCGGTCAAGGCAACGCCTAACCCGTTTCTTGTAAATCTACTTCACGAACACGGCTGCGGCTGTGACTGCTCTTCAAAAACAGAGCTTATGATTGCCAAAACTCTCGGCATTACGGGTAGCGAAATAATGTTTTCGTCAAATGATACTCCCGTTGATGAATTCGTTTACTGTAACAGCCTCGGCGGCATTATTAACCTTGACGATATTACTCAAATCAGCAAGGTTGAAAACGTTCTCGGAAAGCTTCCCGAAACTATGAGCTGCCGCTTTAACCCGGGTGGTGTTTTCAATATCAGTAACCAGATTATGGATACTCCTGCCGAAGCAAAATACGGTATGACAAGCGAACAGATTTATGAGGCTTACAGAATTCTTAAGGCTAAAGGTGTTAAAAAATTCGGCATTCACGCTTTTCTCGCTTCAAACACGGTTACTAACGACTATTATCCGAAGCTTGCAAAAATTCTTTTTAAGCTTATAGTTAAGATTAAGGAGCGTTGCGGCGTTGAGATTTCGTTTGTAAATCTTTCCGGCGGTATCGGTATTCCTTATTATCCTTATCAGGATCCGAACGATATTTACGCTATTTCTAACGGAGTAAAAGAAGCGTATGAAAACATTCTTACTCCCGCAGGAATGGAGGTTTCAATCTGTACTGAGCTTGGCAGATATATGCTCGGCCCTTACGGTGCGCTTGTTACTACTGCAATAAATGAAAAGCATACTCATAAAGAATACATAGGCGTTGACGCTTGCGCGGTTAACCTTATGCGTCCTGCTATTTACGGCGCTTATCACCATATTTCGGTTCTCGGCAAGGAAGATGAGCTTGCCGTTCATAAATACGACGTTACGGGCTCTCTGTGCGAAAATAATGATAAGTTCGCTATTGACAGAATACTCCCGAAAATTGAAATGGGCGATATTCTTTTCATCCACGATGCCGGCGCGCACGGCTTTTCAATGGGCTATAATTATAACGGTAAGCTTAAGAGCGCTGAAATTCTTTTAAAAGAGGACGGAAGCTATCAGCTTATCCGCCGTGCCGAGACACCGAAGGACTATTTTTCAACTTTTGATTGCTTTGACTTTTATGATGAGTTAATTAAGGAATAATAAATTCTTCTTTACAATCACACTTTAATGTGTTAAACTATAGTTAAAGTTTATTATGGAGGTTCATACTATGAACGATAAGATTGTTAATAGTAATATTGACTTTCTCTTTAAAGCAATTTTAGCGCTCGAAACACGCGAAGAATGCTATGATTTTTTTGAGGATTTATGTACTGTTCAGGAGCTTAAAACTCTTGCTCAGCGCCTTGTTGTTGCTAAAAAGCTTTCCGAAAAGGCAGTATATACCGATATTGTTAACGAAACCGGTGCTTCAACTGCAACAATAAGCAGGGTTAACCGTTCGCTTCAATACGGCTGTGACGGTTACGATAAAATCTTTGAAAGAATTAAAGAGTATGAAGATGAATAATTACGGCGTTTTTGCAAGGTTTTACGATTCTTTATGTGAAAATGTAGATTATGAAGTCAGAAGTGATTACATTTCTGACTTCTTTAATGCGGAAAATAAAAATGAACCGAAGCTTCTTGATTTGGCGTGCGGAACAGGGGAGTTCACCAAATATTTTAAAGGTAAAGGTTTTAACGTAACCGGGATGGATTTATCCTCCGATATGCTTACCGTTGCTAAAGAAAAGGTCCCCGATGCAGAGTTTCTTTTAGGTGATATGCGTTCGTTTGATTTCGGTAATAGTTTTGATTTTTGTATATGCTGCCTTGACAGCCTAAATCATCTTACCGATAAAAACGACTGGAAAAGCTGTTTTGAAAGCGTCTATAAAAGCCTTAGTAAGGATGGTGTTTTTGTTTTTGACGTCAATACGGTATTTAAGCATAACTTTGTTCTTGCCGATAATTCCTTTATTTTTGATGAAGAGGATTTTTTCCTCGCCTGGGATAATGAATTAACTGATGAAAACAAGGTTCGGATTTTTCTTGATTTCTTTATATTTAACGGCAAGAACTATGACAGGCATTCCGAGCAGTTTGACGAGCTTGCAATTCCTACTGATGAAATATCCGAAATGCTTAAGGAATATTTTATTATTGATGGAATATATGATGATTTAAGCAACAGTGCTGAAAAGGCGGACAGCGAAAGAATTTATTTTGTTTGTAAAAGGAAATAATTATGGGAAAAATTGTTAGATATATTGCTGTTGACGGCAGTGCGTTTATAATTGCATGCGATTCAACGGATATGGTTGCCGAAATGGAAAGAATACATAAAACCTCTGCAACCGTTACTGCAGCTCTCGGAAGGCTTATTACTGCAGCTTCTATGATGGGCGATTTGCTTAAGGGCAAGGATGACAGTATAACTCTGCGATTAAACGGCGGCGGTCCGGCGGGCGATTTAATAGCAGTTTCCGATTCAGACGGCAACGCAAGGGCTTACGTAGAAAATAAAATTGTTGAAATACCGCTTAAAAGTAACGGTAAGCTTGATGTAAGCGGTGCTGTAGGCACTGAAGGTCAGCTATATGTTATTAAAGATTTCGGTATGAAGGAGCCGTACGTCGGGCAAACTCCGATTATTACGGGTGAAATAGCTGAGGATATTACTAACTATTTTGCAACCTCAGAGCAAACTCCCTCCGTTTGCGCACTCGGCGTGCTTGTTAATCCCGATTTAACCGTTAAGCACGCGGGCGGATTTATAATTCAGCTTCTTCCCGGTTGCGAGGACAGCATTATTGATATAATAGAGAAAAACATTTCAACTCTGCCTGCGGTTACAACAATGCTTTCCGATGGTATGACCGCAGATGAAATAGCTGTTAAAGCAATGCAGGGAATAGAGCTTGACAAGCTTGACGAAAGTGTAATGCAGTATAAATGTAATTGCTCAAAGGACAGGGTTGAGCGAGCGTTGCTCAGCACCGGAATTGAGAATTTAAAGGAAATGGCAAACGATACCGAAAACACGCAGGTAGAATGCCATTTCTGCGATAAAAAATATGTATTTACTCCTTCTGAGATTGAAAAGCTTATTAAAAAGTCACTTTGATTTTACAGCAAATTTATACCAAAAAAATTTAAAAAACTGTTGACTTTTATAAAATTATATTGTATTATATAACCCGTCGCCGATGTGCGGCGTATGGGAGCATAGCTCAGCTGGGAGAGCACCTGCCTTACAAGCAGGGGGTCACAGGTTCGAGCCCTGTTGTTCCCACCATAGTTCGGGGCAGAAATACTGCCCCGAGCTGCAAAGTTCAAATGGCCCGGTAGTTCAGTTGGTTAGAACGCCAGCCTGTCACGCTGGAGGTCGACGGTTCGAGCCCGTTCCGGGTCGCCATTTGTGCTTCTGTAGCTCAGTTGGTA
>ONCR01000023.1 GCA_900316345.1 uncultured Eubacteriales bacterium
AAACCGTCTGCATACTTGCGTATTCAGACGGTTTTTTATGTTGTTAGGGGCAAAAGGATAAAGCCAAAACCTAACCTTCTTTATGACGGACGCCCCAAGAGAGGTGTATTTTTTATCTTTTATTTAACGGCGAGCTTCAAAGTGTCGCCGCAATCCTCAAGCTCAACAAAATGAGGGCGCTCATAATCGGTCTGATTAGGCTTATGGAAGGTTAAAAACAGTCCGCTTCCGGCTTTGAAAATCATACCGTGGCCGCCGTCGTTATCAATAAGAGGTTCAAGATGCTCGTACCCGCTCTTTATGCTTGCGCCCTTGAAGCGAACAAGGCATTCTGCATACTGACCGTCAATAAAGGTTGACCATAGCATAAGCAGTGTTTCGTTTTTTGTTTTATACATAAACGGCCCGTCGGTCACATAATGCTCGCCCTCGGGCTTTTGTTCAATATAGCTGGGAGAGGAGGCGGAAAAAAGAGTAACCGGCTCTCCCTCGGCCTCTGTAAGAGCGTCGTTCAGCCTCAAAAAGCATATTGTACCGTCAATAATCTGGGTATGCTCGTGGCAGAAAACGAGATAAGGCTCGCCGTTTTCAACATACAGCGTACCGTCAAGGCACTCCCATTCATACGGGGTTACCGCGCCCTTGCTGTGCGGATTAAACGGGCCCATGGGGTTATCCGCTTTAAGAATATAGGTTCCGCGGAGGCCGTTATCCTTAGTAAAGGTTGCGAACATATAGTATAAGCCGTTATATAAATGCACCTCGGGCGCCCAGTTAACGCCGCCGTTCATACCGTACTTTGCGGAATTAAAGCATTCCTCGGGCTCGTTCCAGTTTTTCATATCCTGTGAAACGTAAACGTCAAAGCCGCCCGTTTTTATACCGAAGGAAGCGGCTCTTGTTCCGTACATATAATATTTTCCGTTTTCAAAAATAACGAACGGGTCGCGAATATTTATGTCCGAATTTTTCATAGTAATCCCTTTTCTTTATAATCCAAAAGCTGCAGTATCAGTCGTTATCGGGTGCCTGACCGTCGTGCGCCTTCCACAGGCATTCGGTTAGCTCCGCTTCCGTAAACTCAGCCTTAAAGGAGGAATTTTCCGCGCTGCAGGCATAAATCCCGAACGGGATTTCGTCGCTTACGTTAAACATATGGCAAATACGCATCTGATTAAAATTTATTCCGTCAAAGGAGTTTTCAATGCAAAAGTCGTTTTCCCTTCTGCTCAGGCGAAACCATACCTCTTTTATGGAAGCGTCAATATCAACCGAGGACCAATCGGAATATCCGTTGTTGGTAACAACGCTGCCGAGGCGCTGGATTTTGCCGTTTTCATATTCAATTGAGGCTTTAAGCCAGTTGTCGCTGTCAATATAAAGAACTATTCCGCTCTGGTCATAGCGCACCTTTGTATCAAAAGAGGTTTTAACCGTAAACGAAAAGAATTGTTCATCTGTTTTCATTTGAAGCAGAGGCGCGTTATCGTTTCTGAAATGATAATAGGTACGCTGCCACAAATCCGTAAAAGGCTCGGTTATTATTTCAACCCTGCTGTCATCAACGCAAAACTTCTTCGGCTTTCTGGTCCACTCCATATTTAAAGGATTTATCTTCATTTTAATTCTCCCGAAGCTACGCTATTTCAGCTTTTCGTATTCGTTCTTATCAACCGCCTCAAGCCATTCATTACTTGTTTCTTCACCGCCGATTTCTATTGCAAGGTGAGAGAACCATGAATCGGGCGCCGCGCCGTGCCAGTGCTTAACCTCGGCAGGGATGTTGATAACCGTGCCCTCCGTCATTTCAACGGCAGGCTTTCCCCATTCCTGATAGTATCCGCGCCCTCCGACGCAGATAAGCATTTGGCCGCCGCCGCTTTTTGCGTGGTGAATATGCCAGTTGTTACGGCAACCCGGCTCAAAGGTAACGTTAAAAATCGGAATTTGCTTTGATGAAACAGGGGCAAGATAGCTTTGGCCTACAAAGAATTCACCATAGGGATTAGGCTCGCCTATAGGGAACATAATCTCATTTTGGAAGCGGTCCTTTTCACTTAAGGCCCCGACTTCTTCGTTCCACACCTCTTTTGCAAGGCGGAACACAGCCCAGCCCTTCGGCCAACCCGTATACATAGTGCAATGGGTAATAATTGCGGCGATTTCCTCTTTTGTTACTCCGTTGTTTTTTGCATTGATAAGATGGTATTTAAGCGAGCTGTCGGTAATTCCGCTTGCCATAAGCGAAACAACGGTGATTATGCATTTTGTTTTTGTATCAAGCACAGGCTCGTTCCATACCTCTCCGAATAAAACGTCGTCGTTAAGATGTGCAAAATCGGGCGCAAAATCGCCGAGCTGTTCTCTTCCTGCGGTCTGTACGATTCTTTTGCTCATTTTTACCTCCGTAAGCTTTTCGTTTAATTTGATTTATACGCGCTGACGTACTGAACGCCGGGCTCGGGAAGCTTACCCGTTTTTGCGAGAATGAGCTCCCTGCAGGTTACAAGACGGTATCCCATTTTTTTAAGCTTTGGAACCATTCTTTCAACCGCGTCGGCAGTTGACGAATACAGCTCGTGCATAAGTATAATATCGCCGTCCTTAACGTTATCTATAACGGCGTTATAAACGCGGTCGGCGTTTCTGTATTTCCAGTCAAGCGTATCTATTGACCAGAAATACAGGGGCAAGCCCTCCTCTTTACACTCATCTCTGATAAGCGAGGTTGTGCTTCCGCCGGGCGAGCGGAAGGCGGTCGGCATTTTTCCGCAGGCGTTTTTAATGGCATTGGTGCATTTTTTAATATCGTCCCTTGTAACCTTACTTCCGTAATGCTCATGATTCCAGGTGTGATTTGCGAGCTCACAGCCGAGAGAAAGCTTTCTTTTAAGATTCTTCGGGTGGTCGGCGGCGTTTTTACCTACCATAAAGAAGGTTGCGCGGGCGCCGTTTTCCTCAAGCACGTCAAGTATTCTTTCGGAAACGTCGTTATAACCCGGGCCGTCGTCAAAGGTAAGGGCAATCATTTTAGGATAAGCCTTGGGCTTTGCGGTTTTAACCTTGCTCCATTCGCCGTATTTTCTTTTTCCGCCTACAAGAACATAGGGTCTGATTTTGATATAATAGGTCTGGTTAGGGTGAAGCTTTTTAAACTTCTTATATTCCCTTTTTCCGTTTTTTATAAGCGTATTTTTTCTTTTACCGAAATCGCTGTGCCTGCTGTAAAAAATCTGGTAACCGTCGCAGAGCTTTGAAGTCCACCTTACCTTAATCGCTTCAACGCAGGGGGTAAGCGAGGTTATTTCGGTTTTCGGCACGGATACCTCCGCTTTAGCCGCGGCAGGAAGAGCGAAGCATATGCCGGCGAGCATTACAAGACTTAATAAAAGGGTTAAGGTTCTTTTCATATTTTCTCCTTAAACAAACGGGAGGAACAATCCTCCCGTAAATCAGTTATCACGATGTTTCGTTTTTGATTGTTGTTGCGTTAAGATACTGCGTTCCCGCTTCGGGCATTTTACCCGTTTTTGCATAGATAAGCTCCTGGCAGGTAACAAGCTGATAGCCCTGCTTTATAAGCTCGGGAATCATTTTGGCAACTGCCTCTGCGGTGCTGTCATAAATCTCATGCATAAGGATGATATCGCCGTCCTTAACGTTTTTCATTACAGCGTTATAGACGTGGTCGGCATTTCTGTATTTCCAGTCCTGAGTATCAAGCGACCAGTAATAGAGCGCCATTTTTTCGTCCTTACACTCGTTCCTTATAAGCTCGGTGGTATTGCCGCCGGGCGAACGGAAGGCGGTAGGATACTGCCCGGTTACCTCGTTAATTGCATTACTGCACTTCTTAATATCCTCTTTTGTTACATTGCTTCCGTAATGGTTATGGTCCCAGGTATGATTTCCGAGCTCACAGCCGAGCTCAACCTTGCGCTTAAGGTTTTTAGGATGGTCCTTAGCATTCTGACCAACCATAAAGAAGGTTGCGCGCGCCTTGTATTCTTCAAGCACGTCAAGGATTTTATCGGACGCCTTATTATAGCCCGGGCCGTCGTCAAAGGTAAGGGCAATCATCGGCTTTGACGGGTCAACGTTAGTTGAAACCTCAAGCTTTTCGGCTATTTCAACTGTTGCAACCTTGCTCCACGCTCCGTTCAGTCTTTTGCCTTTATATTCGATATAAGAACGGCTTCTTACCGCATATTTCGCCTTTGGCTCAAGCCCCTCTGCGGTAAAGTTAGCCTTTGCTTTATCGGTTATATCCTGACTTACGGCGGCTTCAAAGCTCTTGCCGTCGCCCTTTACATACTGAAGCTGATAGCCTGCGGCGTTGGGATTTATCTCCCATTCAACGTTCATTATGCCCTCCTCTTCCGAAGAGAGAACGGTTATCTTTTGCTGTGACGGCGGGGTGCATACGGTTATAACCTCATGCTCCTTGCTTTCAACGTCATAGCTTTTGCTTTTAGTATCCTTATAAGCGGTTATGTAAAAGTCATAGGCGCTTGCCTGGTCAAGCTTCTCAACGGTGAAGGTAACGTTTCTTTCGCCCTTCACGGTTGCCGCCTTTTCAAATTCATTTTCGCCGGCTGCGCTTTTATAAACATAATAGCCGTCAGCAGCAGAAACCCTTCTCCATTTAAGCGTTGCGCTGTTTTCCTTAACCTCTTCAACCGAGGATTTTTCAACGTCGCCTACCGTTCTTGCCTGAACGATTGACATAGCCGAAAATGAAGCAAAGATTATAAGAACGATTAACACCATTCCGGCAATAATAATTTTTGATTTTGACATTATATCTATCTCCTGAAATCAGCAATAATAATCATAATATAGTATTATACAACGCAAAAAATAATACTGCAACAACAAAAATTAATTTTTACTTATTCTTAATAATTATCGTGGTAATTTTAATATATACAGCCAAAAATTATACAAATTTTTATTTTTTCTTAATAGATTTAGGTTGCATTTTTTGTCTATTTATGTTATATTGTCAATGCTAAAAAAATCAAGGTGGTAAATAACAAATGGCAAGCAAAGCAAAAATCGCTCTTGTAAACGCGTTTTTAAAGCTGGTTGAAGAGGAGAGTTTTGAAAAAATAACCGTAACTAAACTTGTTGAAAGGTGTTCTATCAGCCGTCAGACCTTCTATTATCATTTCGACGATTTGGACGCAATGCTTATCTGGGCATTCAAAAACGAAACTGAAACAATCTGTAAATCAAAAAAGGAGCTTACATGGAAGGAAAGCGCGGCTAATTATATTACTTTTCTTAACAGATATGATAATCTTTTAAGAAACGCGTCAAAATCAGACAAATTTATATTTGTTTACAATCTACTTTTCGACAGCTTTTACAGCTACATAAACACTTATTTTGAAGAAAAGGGCAAGAAAATATCAAACAACAGCGATTACGATTTCTTTGTTACCTGTATAGCGTCAAGCTTTGCAGGCCTTGTTACAAAAGAAATTCAAAAGGAAAAAAGCGATTATGAGGAGCTGCTTTCAAAAATAGTAAGAGGCTTTAAGCTTCTTCCCTCCGAAAAATAAAGCTAATTTAAAGCGTATTTAATAATATTAAAAACGCAAAGAACAATTATCATAAACTGTACGGCAATAAAACAGTTGTTTACTGTTTTGTTGCCGGCTTTTTTATTCAGCATTCTTCCGATAAGCGCGCCGCAAACCCCTGCGGCTATTACAAACGGAAGAAGCTTTATGTTAAAAGCAGAAGGGCTTTTAACCGCAACGGCCAGCAGCTTCGTTCCCTGGGCAAAAAGAATCGTCATAAGGCTTGCGATAACCGTCGCTTTAATATCAAGCCCGAAAACGAGAGTTATTACCGCAACGTTAATCGGACCGCCGCCGATACCGAGAAAGGCCGAAACACAGCCGAGCGCAACACCCGTTACGGCCCCTGTCGGTATTCCGCTTTTGTTAAGGCTCTTCTTGTTCTCGTTTTTCATATAGATAATAACAAAAATTATCAGTATAAGAAGAATAATATTCTGAATAATCCTTATCTGCGAATCACCGCCGGTAAGCCTTGAAAAAAGCAGCTCCCCAAGCCATCCGCCGAACGCCGCGCCTGCGGCAAGCGTAAGCAGGGTTTTCAGGTTTTGGCTCTGATTTTTAATCTGTTTATAGCTAATAATTACCGAAACAAGCGACATTGCAAAAACCGCGCTTGACGAAATAACCGAAACCTGAGCGGCGGAATACTCGCCGAAGGCATCAAAAACGGGCTTAAAAAGCACCCCTCCGCCGATGCCTGCAAGCGCGCCGAGAGTCGTTGCAAAAAGAATAACGAGTATGTAAATTATATCAGTCATCATTCAGCCCCCTTGCAATAAGCGCCATCCTTTCGGCGGCATAATCAAAAAAGCCTTTATAAGCAGAGCAGTATTTGTTTTTTGTTAAGCCGTCCGTTCTGTCCCTTCTGCAGCCGCCGCGGCAAAGAACATAGTATTTACATCCCTTGCATTCGCTGTGAATAATATACGACTGCTCAATAAAGGCTTTCTGTTTTTCGCTTAATTCAAACGGCTTTTCATCATAAATGCTCCCGAGGCGGTAATCGTCGGTGCAATAAAAATCGCAGGGGTATAAATCACCGTTTGCCTCAACAACATAATATCCTGCGCAAACGCCGCACATAGCGCAGCTTTCGGGCGGATTGCCAAGAAGGATATTAATGTAATTATCAATATGACGAAGGGAAACGTAATTCCCCTTTTCCCATTCGCCGTACCATAAATCAAAGGATTTTTTAAGGAAGGCTTCATAAACTTCAGGCGAAAGCTCAATGCCGCTTTCACCGTCAATAAAGGGAATAAACTGTAAATACCCGAAGCCCTGCTTTTTAAAAAAACTAAAGGTTTCTTCAATATCGCCTGCATTTTTATTATCAATAACCGAAAGAATGTTATAATCAACGCCGTATTTTTCCAATACCGAGCAGGCGTTAAGCGTAGTTGAAAACACGCTGTTGCCCTCTTTGTCATGGCGATAACGGTCGTTGGTTTTTTTATTACCGTCAAGCGATATGCCGATTAAAAAATTGTTCTTTTTAAAAAATTGCGCAAAGCTTCCGTCAATCAGCATACCGTTAGTCTGTAAAGCGAAGCTTACGGGGGCTTTGACGGTTTCCTTTACGGAGCTTACAAAGCTTTCAAAAAAATCAAGCCCTGCGAGCGTCGGTTCGCCGCCCTGAAATATCAAAGAGAGCGACGAGGGCTGAAATTCCTTAAGCTTTTCCGTAAGCCTGTTCGCCGTTTCTTTTGTCATTATTCTGTTTTCCCTGCACTTGCTTGCGGGTTTATAAAAGCAATATGCGCAATCCATATTGCAAAGCCCCGACGCAGGCTTAATCAGAAGCGTAAGATTTTTCATAGCGTTATTCCTGTTGACTTAGTTTTCTCTTTTAGTATAATATAATCATACAGATAATGCAATTCGTAAATGTGAGGAATTATTATGAAAAAGCCGAATGTTGTTATTATTCTGACCGATGACCAGGGTTACGGCGATTTAGGCTGTATGGGCTCAAAGGAGCTTAAAACTCCTTTTATTGACGAGCTTGCCGAAAACGGAATAAAATTCACCTCAATGTATTCCGCTTCGCCCGTATGCTCCCCTTCAAGGGCGGGGCTTCTTACGGGAAGATACCCGGGCAACGCAGGCGTAAGAGCAATTCTTGCGGGCCACCGCAAGGCGAGCGGACTTACGCCGAAGGTTCCTACGCTTGCAACCGCGCTGAAAAAGGAGGGCTACAAAACCGGCCTCTGCGGAAAATGGCATTTGGGCCTTAAGGAGGAATGCCGCCCGAATTCAAACGGCTTTGACGAATTCAGCGGTTTTCTTGCAGGCTGCCTTGACTATTATTCCCATATCTTCTATTACGGAATGGCGGACGGCGGTTCAAACCCAACCCACGATTTATGGGAAAACGAAAACGAGGTTTATTCAAACGGCGAATATCTTACGGAGCGCATAACAAGAAAGAGCGTTGATTTTATTAAAAGACATAAAGACGAGCCATTCTTTTTATTCGTTGCATACAATGCGCCGCATTACCCAATGCACGCGCCCGAAAAATACCTTGAGCGCTTCCCCGATTTACCGTGGGACAGGCAGATTATGGCGGCTATGCTCAGCGCGGTTGACGACGGAGTCGGCGAAATTACGGCCGCATTAAAAGAAACCGGTGTTTTTGACAACACGATTATATATTTTCAGAGCGATAACGGTCCCTCGCGCGAAAGCAGAAACTTCCTTGACGGAACCGAGGACGCTTACTACGGCGGAACCACCGGAAAATTTTCGGGGCATAAGTTCAGCCTTTTTGAGGGCGGAATACGCGTTCCCGCTCTTCTTTCGTGGGGTAAAAGCATAACGCCGAAAACCGTTGAAGCTCCGTATATTGCTACGGATATATTCCCCACCGTGCTTGAAGCCTGCGGCGGAAACCCGTCGGATTATGAGCTTGACGGAAAAAGCCTTCTTCCGCTGATAAAAAACGGCGAGGAACTCCCCCACGAATATCTGTTCTGGGAAATGGAGGGGCAGACAGCCGTAAGGTACGGAAAATATAAGCTTGTTCTTAACGGAAGGCTGACCGAAGACGAGGAGCAGAGAGCAGAAATCTGGCTTTCCGACTTAAGTACGGACCCCGGCGAAAGCCACAATATCGCCGAAGATTACCCCGAGCTTTGCGAAAGGCTGAGGGTAAAAGCGCTTGAATGGCGAAGCAAAATTGAAAACAGATGGGAAAAGGATTTTGCAAAGAATTACAGCTTAACAAGATAAATGTATCGGCGAAGTGAAGAGTGAAGAGTTTTGGGCGTTGCCCGTGCCAATTGTAGGGCACGACCTCTTGCAGAGGCGGCAGACCCCTCTGCCCTTCAGGCATCTCCCCTAACAGGGGAGTTACCCACATCGTGCCGCGGCAAGGTTTGTTCTTAGATTAATTAAGCGACCTTTCATATGAAAGGTCGCTAACGAAAATTAATAGCAATGCTTTTGTATTCCGAGAAAGTAAATCAAAAGCCCTAAATCAATAAAAATATGGAAAACCGTATGGAAATACGGTTTCTTTTTTCCTATGCCGTAAAGCGCCACGCCAAACAGCAAGGCGGAGCTTCCCGAAAGGAAGGAATAAAACGCGTCCTTAGGAAGAATTTTATAGGCCTTGCCGCCTGCAATTGCACAAACGAGCGCCGTTCCGATATAAAGGCACATTTGAAGCGCCTTTGTTTTATCAAACGAAAAGAAGGTAAAAAACAGTCCGCCGAAAGCGCCGAGCCACGCGCACACAGTCATTGCGACGGCCTCGGTTTTGCCTACGGTATCGTAAACCGCAGGGACGCATCCCGTCGCCGTGCCTGCAACGGAAAAGAAAATCATACAGTGGTCAAGCAGACGAAGCACCTTCTTGCGTTTTTCGTTTTTTGACGAATGGTAAAGAACGGAGGTTATAAACATAACCGTTGTTCCGAAAAGATAAAGCGAGGCGCAGATAATACGAAGCATATCACCGCTTTTCAGCGACGGAACAAGGCATAACGCAGCAATACCCCCGCTGATAAAAAGCCCGAGAGCGTGCGTAACGGAATTCAGAAGCTCCTCCCTTTCGGAATATTCAACAAGCGTTACCGTTTCCCACGGTTTCATATTTTCCCCTCCGTTTACGTTATTCAAAAACAAGGGCTTCTCTTTTTTTGAGAAGCCGAAGTTACATAAAAATTATTTAATCTCAACTACCCAGCCCTCGGGAGCTTCAATAGTTCCCATCTGAATACCGGTAAGGGTTTCATAAAGCTTCTTGGTAATCGGGCCCATTTCCTCCATACCCGAAGGGAAGCAGATTTCTTCGCCGTCGTTAACAATCTTGCCTACGGGCGAAATAACTGCCGCCGTTCCGCAAAGGCCGCATTCTGCGAAATCCTTAACCTCTTCAAGAGTAACCTCGCGGTGCTCTACGGTTAAGCCGAGATATTTTTCGGCAACTATGCAAAGCGAACGTCTTGTAATTGAAGGAAGGATAGAATCCGATTTCGGGGTTACAACCTTGCCGTCCTTAGTTACAAAAAGGAAGTTTGCGCCGCCGGTTTCCTCAACCTTGGTTCTTGTTGCAGGGTCAAGATACATATTTTCGTCAAAGCCGTTATTATGTGCGTCAACGATGTTATGAAGGCTCATTGCGTAGTTAAGGCCTGCTTTGATATGGCCCGTGCCTCTGGGTGCAGCTCTGTCAAGATGTGAAACGCGGATTGTAATAGGCTTTGCGCCGCCCTTGAAATAAGGGCCAACGGGAGTACAGAACATTCTGAACTGATATTCATCCGCAGGCTTAACGCCGATAACAGCGTTTGAACCGAACATAAACGGCCTGATATAAAGCGTTGCGCCGCTGCCGTATGGGGGAACCCATGCAGCGTTTGCCTTAACAACTTCCTTAACAGCCTCAATAAACTTTTCCTCGGGGAAAACGGGCATTTCAAGAACGCGGCAGCTGTCAGCCATTCTTGAAGCGTTGAGGTCGGGACGGAAGCAAACGATTCTTCCGTCGGCTGTTGTATATGCCTTAAGGCCCTCAAAGCAGCTTTGTGAATACTGAAGAACGCCGGCACATTCGGTCATCGTAATGGTAGCGTCAGTTGTAAGCTCACCGTCATCCCACTTGCCGTCTTTGAAGTTGGCAACAAAGCGATAATCGGTTGGCATATAGCCAAAGCCGAGCGAGCCCCAGTCAATGTTTTTCTTTTCCATTTTAAGCATCTCCTTAAGATTGTTATAGATTAGTTAAAACTATTAAACTTTATTATATCACTTTGAATGAATTTTTCAACACAAAATTACTTTTATGTTAAAAACGAAAATTCTACTATTTCGTCGGTATTTGTCGATATGAATATTTTTCACATAATTTTACGAAAAACTATTGCATTTTCAAAAGCTCTGTGCTAATATGTGGATAAAACAGGAGGTAATACTATGAATAACAACATTAAAGTATTAATTGCCGATGAAAAGGGAGAATTTGCCGAAAGCTGTGAAAGGCAGTTAAAACAGCTCGGATACGGGGTTACGCTTTGTAAAAAGAACGGAATCGCCGTACTTGAGGAGCTTGAGGCAACGGGATATGACGCTGTTATTATGGACGTATTTATGCCCGGAGCGGACGGAATTGAAGTGCTTGAAAAGATGAATAATCTTCTTATCAAAAGGCCTATTGCCGTTTTGCTTTCAGCCGTTAATTCCTCAGAATTTGAAGAGCACCTTATAGGCGCAGGCGCGGATTATTACTTCATCAAGCCGGTTGAGGCAGAAACCGTTGTTAAGCGTATTGAAGGCCTTTTGAACTGGCAGGCGGAAAAGGGCAAAAGAAAGGGATACATAAAGCGCAATAATTTAGACGTTATTATATCCGACACGCTTTGCCAGATAGGCGTTCCCGCCCACATCAAGGGCTACCACTACGCAAGGGCTTCAATCAAGCTTTGTATTGACGACCCCGAACTGCTCAGCGCGGTTACAAAGCTGCTTTACCCGATGGTTGCAAAGCAGTTTAAAACTACGGCAAGCCGCGTTGAACGCGCAATCAGGCACGCCGTTGAGGTTGCATGGAGCAGGGGCGACGTTGACGTTCTTTCGTCATACTTCGGCTATACGGTTAACGCCCAGAAGGGCAAGCCGACTAATTCGGAATTCATCGCAATGCTTGCCGACAGAATTCGCCTTCGCCTTGACCTTGACGAGATAAGATAGCCTTAAGAAAGCTTAATTTTAATCATAATCGGAAAATGGTCGCTCGGGTAAACGCCGTCATAAGTTGTATCAATAATCTTATATTCATCAACGGTTATGCCCGTTTTGGAAATCATAAAATAATCTATATTTTCCCTGTCAAGCGCCTTGCCCCAATTCTGGTAGGTTGCGCCGCTCATAGTGTTTTCGGTTTGATATTTAGCGTCGAGGAAAAGCTCGGTTGCCGCTTTGTAGGTTGAGCTTTTTTCATCGGCGTTAAAATCACCCATAATTATGCTCGGAAGGCCGCCGAACTGCTTGATTTTATCAAGAACAACGTTAATACCGTTAATTCTTGCTTCGTCGCTTACATGGTCAAGATGTGTATTAAAAACAACAAGAGTTTTTTTGCTTTCCTTATCCTTAAGTATAGTATATGAGCATATTCTGTAGCACGCCGCGCCCCAGTCCTTGCTCATTTTTTCGGGAGTTTCGGAAAGCCAGAAGGAGCCCTTATCCTCAAGCGTGAAGCGCTCTGTATTAAAGAATACGGGGCAGGCCTCGTGTAATGGGCTGTTATCGCGGTATTCGATAACGTTATCGTAGCCCTTAAGCGTTTCGGTTAAATATGAATAATGCATGGGAGTAACCTCCTGAAAGCCGATAATATCAGGCTTGACGGAGGCTATGTTTTTAACAAGAAGGTCCGCACGGTAGAACCAGCTTTTTTTACCTAAATCCGTAGGCGACCAGGTTCTTACGTTAGTGCTCATTACTGTTATGTTATCCCCTTTTTCGGCTGCGGTAATATCAAAGGTTTCCCGTGCGCTTTTATAATGCGGGTAATAAACGAAGTTCGCCGCGCCGAAGCAGATTACGAGAATAAGAATACAGCAAAAAAAGACGCCGATACCCTTAAGAATTCTTTTTTTAAGTGATTTTTCTTTCATAAGCTCACCTCATAGCATTGATTTTTTTAAAATCGAAAGATTGTGCCAAGCCTATTATAACATAAATGTAATTAATAATAAAATACTATTATAAAATATTTCACTTGACAAATAAAATTCTTGTGATATAATAAAAAACGCTGACGGGAGCATAGCTCAGCTGGGAGAGCACCTGCCTTACAAGCAGGGGGTCACAGGTTCGAGCCCTGTTGTTCCCACCAAAAAAGGACACCCATAGGGTGTCTTTTTTTGTGGCAGGGCGAGAAACGAACTCCAAGAGCGGCGCAGTATGTGCCGCGATTGGGAGAAAGCTCCGGTGGAGCTTTCGATAGCTGAGAAGAGAGCCCTGTTGTTCCCACCAAAAAAGGACACCTTTGGGGCACCCGTCATAAAGAAGTTAATACAAAAAATGAGCCTTCCCCTTGAGGGGAAGGTGGATTGCCGAAGGCAAGACGGATGAGGTGCAAACATTAATTTTTCTTGATTATTTCCACCTCATCAGTTTCGCTTTGCTCAACAGCTTCCCCTCAAGGGGAAGCCTTTTCTTTTTCGGGATTTGTCATTACAAATCCTATGCTCGCCATAACCTATGACATTCCTAATCTCATTTGTTTAATAATACATTAATACTAGGACAGAAAAAATAAAATAAGAAAAAATGATAACCGATTTAGGCGACATTCAAAAACTTGTTGTGTGATTGTATATTACAGCGTTATTGATTATAAATTGAATAAATCATCATAAGAAGCGTCGAGTATTTCTTTAATAAGTTTAATTTCATCGGGATAAACGTGCCTTTGTCCCACCTCGATTTTTGCAACAGCTGAACGGGTGATATCGCATCCACATAATTGCAATTTAGCCGATAATAGTTCTTGAGTCATTCCTGAATTTTCTCTGATTTTTCGAATGTTGTTCCCGAATCTTTTTTCATACTCTGCATTCATAACATCAACCTTTCTGCACCTAATTGAGTGCAATAATTGTTGACATTATTGTAACCCTATGTTATAGTTATATTGCACCTATATAAGTGCAACACCAATTAGGAGCTGATATTATGAGAAGTAAAACTAATAGAATGATATGCGGAACTTGTCAATTCTGGACTGGGAAGAGAGACCCTGTTTTTGATTCACATGGTATTCCAAAAATTGATATATATGACCGAATAGGTCAATGTGAAAATCAAAACAGCAGGTTTATTGATGCGGCAAGGAATTGCGATAAATGTTGTAAAAATTATTCTAAATGGACAGAAATTCTTTAAGGAGAAAAGTATATGGGAGCAATTATAATAATTATAGTGTCAGTATTGTTATTTGTGATTGTTGGAAAACTGATTATGTATTCTGTTGTCGGTGCTGGTGTGGCAGTAAAAGATCAAGTTAACAAAACGCAAGGGAAAAGTACAATAGAGCCGCTGCTGAATAAGCTATATAAAGTTCCAGAAAACAGCAAAGAGGTATATCTTAAAAAAAGCATACAAGATGGATTACTCTATGGTTATTACCATATTTGGCGCGAAGGAAACTCAATTAAAATGGAACACTTTATTAACGATTATTTTTATAAACAACTCGGAAATAATGGCACCATCAAAAATATTCAGTTGAAATTTGATATTAGTAGTGTATATGAAATCGTTGACAATAAAGTATACATAGATAGAGAAAACGAAAAACAAGATATTGTTTTAGAATTTGACGAAGATAATATGCCGTTAATTAAAAAAATGATAAACAAGTGATCAAAAAACTATTTTAATTTACCGAAAGAATAAAAGAAAGTTGCTGAGCAATTATGCTCAGCAACTTTCTTTATGACGGACACCCCTTACGGTGTCTTTTTTTTGGCATTATTAGGCTCGAACCTGTGACCGGTATATTACAGCGACGGATACTTGTACCGTCGCTGAGAGGAAAAACATATGGAGTGATTTTTAGTATAACGCTTGCGGTGGATGAGGGGAAAAAGGGGCGCCGAGGTCGTCGCCCCCTACAGTTTTTTGTTATTTATCCCAACAAAGTTCAAATTAAAAAGCCGCTGCAATGCAGCGGCTTTTTATGTATTACAGATAATTCATCGGATTAACTCTTGTTCCGTTAACGCGGACCTCAAAGTGGCAATGCGGGCCCGTTGAGTTACCGGTTGAGCCGCTCGCGGCAATTTGCTGACCCTTTGAAACATGGTCGCCGACGCCGACGTAAAGCACGGAGTTATGCGCATAGAGCGTTGAAAGGCCGTTGCCGTGGTCAATAATAATATAGTGGCCGTAGCTGTAATAAAGCTTTTTGGCAAGAATAACCGTTCCCGATTCCGCCGCGCAAACCGCCGTTCCCGTTGGGCACGGGAAATCAACGCCGCCGTGGTATCTTCCGCTTGAATAATTGGGATAACCTGCGGAAATTGAACGGTAAGCCGTTGGATAACCGAGCTGGCCGCTGTGGGAGCCGTCGCCGTAGGAGCCGCCTATGCTGCCCGTGCCTCCGCTGTGGGAAGCCCTTGCGTACGCCGCCTGAATATCGCTTTCAACCTGTTTTTTCTGTTCCTCATTATCGCTGATAGTTTCCTGATACTCAGCGGTTTCGGACGAAAGCTTTTTAATAAGCGCGTTAGCCGTTGCAACCTCCGAATCAAGCTCCGCCTTTGAGGATTCAATAGTTGATATTTTATTCTCAAGCTCTTGCTTATCGGCTTGAAGCTTGGTTTTATCTTCGCTCAGCTTATTAATTTTAGCCTCAAGGTCAGCCTTGGCCTTTTCGATTTTGCTCATATTTTCCATAAGGCCGTTGAGGATAGCACTGTCCTGGTCTGATACGGATTTAATCATTTCGGAGCGAACGAGGATTGAGCTTATATCGCTGCTCGTCATAAGCACCTCAAGGTTATTTGCGTTGCCCGAAATATACATAGCGCGAAGGCGCTGGCAATATTCCTCAAAATCCTTATCAAACTCGGCCTGAAGGCGGTCAATTTCTGCCTGGGTATCCTTAATATCCTGCTCGGTTTTAGCAATATCCGCCTCAATGTCCTCAATCTGGCTTTGAAGGTCCGCCGCTTCGCTTTGGAGGACGTCAAGCTTATCCTGAAGAAGGGAGATTTTTTTATCAAGCGCGGTAATGGTATCCTGCGTTGCCTGCTTCTTTTCGGCAAGCTCGTCTATTTTTTCCTGAGCGTTTTCAATTTCTGTCTCAATTTTCTTTTTCTTCGCCTCAAGGTCGCTTATTTCGGTTGCATAAGCGGAGGTTGAAGCGCAAAAGGCAAGACAGGCCGCTAAAAACAATACGAATGCTCTTTTAATAAATTTAGATAGCACTAATCTCACTGCCTTCCTTATTTAAATATCTTCTCATAGTTATAAGCGAACCGCCTACACCGCTTACGATGCCGATAGCGATGAATACTCCGAGCATTTGCCAAGCATAGCTCGGGAAGCTTAGGGGAACAATTTGAATTGCCTTAAATACGTCAGCAAACTGCTTAACAGCGAGGTTATACACGCCCCAGACCACGCCGAGCGACGCCGCGCCCGAAATTACGCCTATAAGGCAGCCTTCAACAACAAACGGAAGCCTTACGAACGAATTTGTTGCGCCGACGGATTTCATAATGCTTATTTCAAGCCTGCGCGAATAAACGGTAAGCTTGATTGTATTTGAAATAATGAAAAGCGAAATTGCAAATAATACCGCAATGATGATTACCGCTATTACGCTGATTCCGCGGCTGATGGTATCAAGCCTTTTTGCAAGGTCAGTATTTTTACGGATAGTTTCAATATGGTCAAACGAAGTGATTTCTTCAACTGTTTTAGAGAATTTTGTTAAATCGTCAACGGTTACCTTATAAGCGTCGGGAAGCGGGTTATCCGTGCTTATTTCGGTAAAGAAGCGCGCCTGTGCTTCGTCCATAGTGTTAAGCTGCTTTTCCCACGCTTCCTCTTTGGGAACGAATTCAACCTTTTCAACGTTTGAAACGGCGCTGAGCTTTGCGCCCATTTCCTCAATTTCGGCGTCGGTTGTATTATCCTCAATGAAAACCATAATTACGTTTTCATCCTCAATTCTGTCTATAACCGAATTGATATTAAGAAATATCATAGAGGCTGAGCCGATAAGAACAAGGCAACAAAGCAGAACCGCAATTGAAGCGAAGGACATCATACGGTTTGTCCATGTATTTTTAAAGCCCTCTTTAATAAGGTATCTTAAGCTTGATGCTGTCATTACTGCTCACCTCCGTTTTCTTCTTTATCTTCGGCAGGCGGCGCAGTATTTTCGTTTTCGGTAAGCTCCTTTTCCTCAGCCGCTTCCTCGGCGGCGGGAACAACGATATTTTCAAAAACGTCGGTAACCTGGTCCTGCTTAACGCTTTCCTCAAAATAATACATATCGGTTACCTCTTCCTGCTTCTCGGTTTTAAACTGAGCGTAGGTCGGGTCCGGTGTGTCTGAAACAACCTGTCCGTTTTGAATAACGATTACCCTTCTTTGGAAGGAACGAACAAGCTCGTGCTCGTGGGTAACCATAACTACGGTTGTTCCGCTGTTGTTGATTTTTGTTAAAAGGTCAACAATTTCGTGGCTCATTTCGGGGTCAACGTTACCCGTAGGCTCGTCCGCAATTATAAGTTCGGGGTTGTTAACAAGCGCTCTTGCAAGCGAAACCCTCTGCTGCTCGCCGCCCGAAAGCTCGTTAGGCATTGAACGCGCTTTCTTTGAAAGGCCTACAAGCGTTAAAATATAAGGAACTCTTTTTCTTATATCCTTTTCCTTTGCGCCGATAACGCGCATTGCAAACGCAACGTTATCGTAAACCGTCATTTTAGGGATTATTCTGAAATCCTGAAAAACTATACCCATAGTTCTTCTGTAATAAGGGATTTTTCTTTTTTTAAGCTTTAATGAGGAATATCCGTTAACGATAACCTCGCCTTCGGTGGGCTTTTCCTCATGCATTATTAATTTTAAGAAGGTACTTTTACCCGCTCCCGAGGAGCCAACAACGAAAACGAATTCGCCGTCGTCAATTTTAATATTGACGTTATCAAGCGCTTTTGTGCCGTTGCTTTCGTATACCTTCGTAACATCTTTAAATTCAATCACGGCTTTTTCTCCAATCCTTTAGAATTATGCCTAATGGGCTGAACCCACACTTCTTATATAATATAACAAATTAGTAATATATGCAAGTCTTTTGCTGTAGTTTTTTTGTAAATTTTGTAACATTTATGTAAATTGTTATAAAAACAGCCCTCAAGGGGCGTCCGTCATAAAGAATGTCAGCCCAAAAATGGCATCTTTTACGCCATAACTTCATTAAAAATCACCATAAGGCGTCCACTCCATAAGGAGGGTGGATGCCTTCAGTTTTTTATCAGCCGATGTTTGGTTGTAGGAATTGAAAAACACAATCAATAAACATACGGAGGATTATATTATGAAAAAGCAAATTACTGATGAGAAAAACGGGCTGGACTATACACTTGTAAACGGCGTGTATCTGCCAAATCTTGTATCAACTGAAACGCATTATAAAATTGGCGTTTGGGGTATGAGGCATTATGATTATATTAAAGAGCATCGCCCTGCGTTCTGTACATCGCTTATGGTACAATGCAAATTGAACTCATATTTGCACGAGGTTGATGTCAGAGCAAATGAAATGTATGACCGTCTTGTGAAGCAACTTAAAGAGCAGCAAGGCATTACTGAACAGCTCAAATCCGATTATATGATGGCATGGGTGCAGGCGATGAATAATATTACCAATCAGGCAAGAGAGATTGTCTATAACGAAGTGATTTATACGAGGTGACGTTATGGATATTCTTGAAGAATTTTGGTATGGTAATATTACTCCGACAGAATACAGTCGCATTGAGAATAATGACAATTACAATGAAGCACTAAGGTTAGTCAATCAGAATCAGGAAAGTTTGAAAGCAACGCTAACAGACGAGCAAAATGAGTTGTTAGAAAAGCTACTTGCGGCGAGTGAAGAATTTTCAAACCTTATTGAGCTTGATTGCTTTAAGGTCGGTTTCAAATTAGGTGCAAGATTAACAATAGAAGCATATACATAATACGAGGCGAGGAGAAATCCTCGCCTTATTCTATACATATTATATTGCGTCTTGAACAGTAAAAAACGAATTACAGCAAAAACCAACTATTAAAACAATGAAGGATATTCAAGAAGCAATCTTATGGAACAATTTGCGTTTTTCTCTGCTCTTGAGCAGTAAAAATAGTGTTAATATGGCTTATTTTTAACAAGAGTAAAATTTTAAATAAAACATCCCCAACATTCTAAATGAATACAAGTTAACATCTATAAGCATTAGAAAGCAAGGAATAACAACGGTTCTATTTGCCTGTTTTTTATTATTTTCTTTTATACTGCATTATTCATTTCTACGGTTAGATTGAATATACCGTTTTGTTTTTTCTTATGCATTTTTCCTGCATAGGACTTTACGGTTTCGTTAATGATTTTTAAACCGTTACCGTGCCGTATATCATTCTTGCGTTCTCTTTTATTTTCAACATAGCAGTTGCTGCAACTTACTGATACGGTATCCTTTTTTATAAACATATGGAAATCTATTGATTTATCTTCGGCGTCAGTTGCGGCGTTTATTGCGTTATCGAGAATATTACTGAGCAAACGGCAAATATCATAGTCCTTGATTTTTATAATATTTTCTTCCTCAATAGTGACGTTAAGCCGGCAGCCATTTTCCTCGGCGTAATGCTTTTTAATTGATATAATACTATTGACGGTCTCGTTTGAGCAGAAGCGAATATCGGAAAGCATGGAAATATCTTCAGTCATATTGTCCAGAAGTTTTGCCGCCCGTTCGAATTCATTGATTTCAACCAGTGCTTTCACGGTTGTAAGAATATTTGAAAGGTCATGCTGCACCTTTCTGAATTCCGCTTTTTCCTTTTTCATTGTACGCATTTGCTCGTATTCAATAAGGTTTTTTGTGGCAAGCCGGCGATACTCAATGTTTTCCATAGCAATTTTTTCCGAGTGTTCCACAGCTGAAAATATGAAGAAATCGGAAATAAAGCAGAGAGAATAGACAAAAAATATAATGATCTCATTCTTGCCTGATAAAAAATAGTACCCTGTTTCAACACTGCATTTCTGTATAACATAGTAAATAAACAAAACCGCAATAATGTGGGTGAGAGGAAAAAGGAGATAAAACAGATATTTATTCTGCATTTCCGTTTCTTTGTTTTTTCTGTTTTTTACAAGATGAATAATTAGAGTGAAAATAAAAGAAGCGGCATAGGTGATAAGCGTATTAGATAAAAATTCACTCAATGTGATTTTGTATTGAAGCCCTGTATAAACGCTTGAAAAGGCGACTGAAATGATTGTGTTCGCTAATATGTTGGGAACGATATAGGCTATAACGGAAAATGCTGTTGTCATCAAACGTGAAGGCCAACTTCCCTCATATGCAATGAAACTCAGAGCATAGGCAAGTATGTAATAGACCGCCATTATTCCAATCTCGGTTCCTACATTGACTGTTTTGGAGGCTTGCCCCGTCAGAATAACGGCGGCGCCCGAATACACGAAAAGCGGAAGGACTAATGATAAAAAACTGACAAAGAAATTCTTTTTACTTTTCAGTAAAACCTGAAATATACTAAAAGTGATAAGACCTCTTACAAGATGAATAATCCATACATAATGGAAAAAGTCCGTCATATCAAGTGTTTGCATTTATCTGCCTCCGATTTGTCTGATATATTTTCTGTAAGATGCGGTTACCGAAGCAAACTTTTTGTGTGCTATCGGAACATTCGTACCGTCACTGGTTTGAAAGAGATACGGTTTATAGCTTTTGACGTAATTCATATTGATGATATAACTTTTATGACATTTCAAAAAGCATAGCGGCAGTTTTTCACAAAGGTGCTTTAGCGTTTGATATACTGTAACGACCTCACCGTTTACATAATGAAGGCAAACACTGTTTCTAAAGGATTCAACATAAATAAGATTTTCAGTATCTACTGTAAGCGCCTTGCGTTTATTGCGTATCATAATTAAAGTCGATTCATTATTCGTTCGGCTTTTTAGAGCGAGTGCCAGTGCCTTATCAAGTTGCTCGTTAGTCATTCGTGATTTAACAAGATAATAACAACAGTTTGTTTCCGAAAGGTTGTATGCTTCTTCAGGATAACCCGTCATAAGAATAAGCTGAAAATCATAACCTATGAAATCTCGAATCAAAGTATCAATTGAATTTTGTTCTCCCAGCATAATATCGAGGAAAAGAATATCTATACAAACGGCGGAATATAGTTCATTCAAGGCATCGAGACTATTAACGCAAATCACGTCGTATTCGTCGTCGATATTATGTTGCATATATTTTTCTATCTTTTTTGAGAGGACTATTCCGTAATTGTCATCGTCGTCACAAATCACAATATGAATCATGATTAAATATCTCCTTTTTAATACGAATATTGTAGCATATTTAGTTTTTGAAAAGCAAGTCGTTTGTCATTAAAACTCGCTTTTCGTCACCTCTTTATTGATTTTTTGGGTATGGTTTTATAAGATTAATTTAGAACATAGTAAGGTTAGCAGATAATGCCTGTGTTCTGAGTTGGTGTGGGTAACATTTTTATTAATGTTTTATAAGAATGCGAAACTTCAAATTTCAATTGAACACAAAAGTTTTATGTAATATCAAAATATACAGGAATCATATTGCCAAAAATACCGGCTCAGAATTCCTATATGTTTTGATATGTATTTGTAATTTAATGTTTCGCAGCATTGAGCTATGTATTTTATTGCGTAGCCTCACGGCTGCGCATTTTTTATTGTAAAGGAGAATTTTATGAAAAAATTAGTAAGTATTGTTTTGTCGCTGATTTTAACGATAAGTCTGTTTGCGGCATGTTCAAAGGAACATAAAGAAGAAAACAAGGCGGTGATTACCCCTAACTATGAGATTGTTAAAGAGGTGCCACAGGAACGGTTAGCTGGTAGTATGCAGCCTGCCGAACATTTCGCAGGTGGTGACGGAAGCGAAAACAATCCTTATCAAATTTCTACGCCCGCAGAATTACAACTGTTCAGTGATGTTGTTAATAATCAGAAACTTGGCGATGATTTAAATTATGCGGAAGCATATTATATTTTAAATAATGACATTGAATTCAATTCCGTAGCGGATATGGAAAAAGCCGATGAAAAAGCGCCTTCATATGCTTGGGTTCCGATAGGTCAAAAGGACGACGATAAGGGCTCTGAATTTAAAGGACATTTTGACGGCAACGATAAAACAATTACTGGCCTTTATGTAATTAGCGCATATCACGGAATGGATGACAGCAGAGCGTTCATTGGAATGTTCTCAAAAATTAATAATGCAGAAATAAAAGATTTAACTCTATCAAATTCATATTTTTATTCATATAACGGAATAGATTCACTGGCAGCTGTTGTGGGACAGGCATATTGCTCAACAATTGATAACTGTCATACAAAAGATACATATTGCTATGCAACATCAGCTGAAGCTGCTCAAATTCTTGGTCACTCAATTTCTAATGTTAATATCTCGAACTGTACTGCAAGTGGCAAGGTTGAAAGCAGTAATTCACAAGAAATCGCGGGAATTGCCGCTAGCGTTAATGATGGTACGATAGAAAACTGTATAAATGATGCAGAAATTGTTAATCAGTACGGTACGGCAAGTGGCATTTGCGGTCTGTTATCGGATAGTGCACCAGAGACAGATAATGATGCAAAAATAATCTGTGTAGGTAAAACTACTGTAATTAATTGTAAAAACAACGGAACAATTAGTGCTCCATTGGCAGGAGCAGCAGGTATAAGTGCAAGGATTTCATCAGGTAATTCAGAAATTGAATTAAATAAATGTGAAAACTCCGGTGTAATCAAAGGAAAAACCGAAATCGGCGGAATTGCAGGAAGTGTAATTTCTTCTAAGAACTCTGTCGGCAGAAGCGACGGAAAAACCAATCAGGGTTTGGCAACTGTCAAGGAGTGTATAAATACCGGAAACATTAATGCCGACAACGGTAATGCCGGCGGTATTTGCGGTCATATTTCAACCGAATATCAGGCAAAAATCAACATTGAAAACAATAATAATGAGGATTGTGTTGTATCAGGTTCTACTGTTGGAGGAATTGTAGGTATTCAAACTAACGGTATAAACAACGATTCGGGAACAACAAGTGTAGCATCTTGCTCAAACAGCGGAGCATTCGGCGATAATCCATCAAGCGCGGGAGGTATTTTCGGTACTGTTTCGTTACTGTCCTCAGGTAGAGATACAACTGGCGTTAATATTAGTATTGAAGATTGTATTAATGATACTGATTTTGATTTTAACACTGTTGGTTATGGAACAGGCGGAATAGTTGGATTCCTTAATCTTCAAGGCATAACGGGAGATTCAATAAGCTTTAACAAATGCACAAATAATGGCGATTTTAAGGCAGTTATGAATGCAAACTCTTTCAGCTTTCTTGGCGGTGTTTGCGGAGCTTCCGATTCAGTTGGCGAAGAAATTGTTACCATAAAGGATTGTATTAATAATGGTAATTTTGATATTACATTAATCAGTACTGAAAAAACCACTTCTGCTGATAATGAAAACGAAGAGAATAATTCCGTGCTTTGCTATGTAGGCGGAGTATGCGGTGGCGGATGCGAAAGAACGGCAATTAACAACTGCTCTAACAATGGAAAATTCAATTTAGTAAGCGGAGATAAAAATAAGATACTTTATGATGATATTATGTCATTAAAATATGCTAAAAATGACGAATTAATGCAAG
The DNA here is from genome assembly GCA_900316345.1 of uncultured Eubacteriales bacterium. Classification (GTDB taxonomy): domain Bacteria; phylum Bacillota; class Clostridia; order Oscillospirales; family Acutalibacteraceae; genus Eubacterium_R. The sequence goes on from ONCR01000023.1 coordinate 23,574, forward strand.
CCGTTCGTCAGCAAATTGAAAATGAAGTAAAATCAAATCAGGATGAAAAGAATTAAGGAGATTTTTGATGAGCAAAAAGAAAAAGGTTGTTATAATAATCGTTTCAGTTTTTTTGGCAATAGTGCTTATTGCTTCGTTAGGTAAAGGCAAAAATAATAAGAAAAATAAAAGTCCAGTAAATACACCTATAGTTACTAAAGCTGAGACTCCGTCAATTGATGACGGGGACGCACCTGCTGAAGAATACCCCAACACTACAAATGATTTTGTTAAAAAATTTGAAATTGTGGATGCTTCAGGCGATTTAGAATTCAATGATACTACATATGAGATTACAATTAAGCTTCCAAGAATAGAGGGATTTAGCAACAGCGGTTTTAGAGGTATATGGACAGGAATTTCTGATAAGTATAGAGATGAATATATTTCTATCGGATATCAATGTGATGATTTTTACTGTGCTTCAATTTATCGTGGAAGAGAAGACAATCTGATAAACGGAGACGCAGAATTTATTGGGTGTAAAGTTTGGTTTGATGGTAAATATCAAATGGTAGATGGTCAAGCAGTTAGCCATGATGATATGTATTATTATGTAGATACTGATGGATCGGTTATTATGTATTACGATGAAAATACTAATTTAGACAGTAATTACTACGATAGCAATGGCAGCTTAATTTATCAACAGCTATATTTGAATGGTTCGGATAAACCCACTTGGTTTGATGCAAATGGTATGGAACGTTCAAGAGAATATATCTACGATATGGTATTGTCAAAATATGGCGATAAGGAAATAATTAATATTGTTTACGATAAATAGCATACAATTTAAACGGCGAAACTATGTCGGTTTCGCCGTTTGTAATAGTAAGAAACACTGAAAATAGTATTCTGAAAATCAATGGATCTTAAGTCAGGATAAAAATACAATAATACAACTGGAGATTTGTGATGAATAAAAAGAAAAAAGTTATTATAATAATTATTGCTATATTATTTGCATTAATGGCGTTGGTATTAATGCGTAAAAATAAAATGCCAACTCCCAATGTAGATACTCCAAAAGATAACCAAACAACTTATGTTAAGTATCCGAATATAGACAAGTATTTTGATGAGAAAGCAGAAATTATATCCGTTATACCTGTAAAGGAATCCAAAGATGTTCTATCAGAAAAAGAAGTAATTGAAGAATTAAAGTATTGTGGTTTTAAAGATGTTGAAGTAACTGCTGAATACACAATTAACGGTGAGTATCTTGAATCTGACAAAATAAGCGAAGAAAGCAATGAGAAACACCCTGTGTATACGATACAATACATAACACCAAATGGAGATTATTGGACAATTAACATCATAAATAGTCAGTTTATTGCAACTCCGGTTTCATATCAGCTACAATCAGAATCAACAACTTCCGTTCTTATTGCAGATAATGAAAACATAACCAGTTATGATAGTGTGGGAAACAGATTTTTCATCACCAAACCAAAAGAGGATAGTATAACGATTAAAACAGTTAGCAAAATTGATGCTACAACAATTGATGGTTTAACAGTAGGAGATATAGAGAGACTATGAAACACAGAACAACTGTAAAAATGATATCAGTGATATTGGCACTATGTATGACATTTCCAATGCTTTCATTGTCTGCCTTTGCAGCAACAAGCACCAGCGAAAGAATAGTGGTGTCTATGGGTGATTCGTATTCATCAGGTGAAGGAGTTGAACCTTTTTATGGAACAGAATCTATGGGTTCAAGAAGTGGTGAATTTTATGAGAGTGAGGACTTTCTTGCACACAGGTCTAAATATAGTTGGCCTGGAAAATTGAAGTTGAATAATCAATCTTTAAGCGAGCAAAAAGATAAAAATTGGTTTTTTGTAGCTTCTTCAGGCGCTGAAACTAAACATTTCAAAGGGAAAGCAAACAAAAGCCATACCAGAATGATTGGTCAAAAAAAGACCTATAAACGCGACGGCGTTGATAAATCCAAGTACCTTGATGCACAACTTACGATATTCAAGGATTTAAAAGAACAAGGTCTTTCTGCCGATTATGTTACTCTGACTATTGGAGGAAACGATGTTGGGTTTACTGATATCATTGCCATGGCTTGTGTTGAAGGCAATATACCGTATTTGTGTCCGACTTTACTTGCTGATAAACTTAATAAAGCATGGCACCGTTTCTACCATGAGGGTATTAAGGAAAATATAAGGCAAGCCTACAATGATGTTAGAAATGCAGCGGGAAAGGAAACAAATATTATTGTTGCCGGTTATCCAAGACTGGTTGCAGATTTGCCTGTGCAAAATAAGTCGTTTACAGCATATGAAGCCAAGATAATTAATCATTCAGTTTCTAAATTCAATAATGAACTTGAGAATATTATAAACGGTCTATCAGACGATAAAATTCATTTTGTATCTGTAGAAGAAGAATTTAAAGGGCATGAAGCATATGCTTTTAAAGATTCATACATCAATGCAATTATGCCAACACAGAAATATGATCTATCTGAATTTGATATTAATAATCCATTAAAAACTGTAGCAAGTAATTTTAGTGCATACTCAATGCATCCAAACAAAGATGGTACAGAAGCTTATGCAAGATGTGTTCAAAAGAAAATCAATGAAATTGAAAATAAGAACGGAAGGGATAATCAGATTGAAGATGCAGGAAATTGGCGACAGGCATATATGGATTATCTGAAAAAGTATATGAATGAAGTTGACAGCCCTAATGATTGCGGATTCAGTCTTGTATATATAGATAACGATGACACTCCTGAACTTATAATACGTGAAGGTGACGCTCATGTGTCTTCAGCCTCTGTTTATACGTGTATTGATTCAAACGTGATTGAATTAGTTGCTGATTTAAGCGGTACATATGGTATTGTTGGTTATGTTGAAAGAAAAGGCTTAATATATTCAGATGTTACCTATAATGGTAATAGTGAGACAACAATTTATAGTGTAGACAAAAATATTTGCAAGAAGGTTATTTCTTTATTCTCAAATGAAGGAGCTACACCCGAGGGAATGGCTCCCGAGTATAGGATAAACGATAGGATAGTTAGTGAATCTAAATATAATAATGCTTGGGACAAATATAAAGATAATAATTTGTCTTACTCTTCTGATAATGATATGGCGTTAAGCTTAGGCGCCATCGAATCTATAAATAGTTATTAAAACAAATTATGAGAAAAGGTTTATAACCCTCTTTTTACTGTCCTAATATACAGAGAATAATTGTTAAAAATGGCGACGCTATTGTCAGTTGAGCTCTAACTAAAACTACTTATTTTTTTGTGCGAACAAATATTCTAATTTAGTCTTGACAAATGATATTGTATCTGTTAATATGGTAGATACGAAAACTGAATACCAGTTCATCAACTGATTCAAAGCGGTGTGCGAGAGCACAAGCCCTGACTATAACCACGCCAAGATAGACTTCTTGTGAGGAGTAAGGAGCGAGATAGGTTATATAGAGAGTAGGATTGCAACCTGCGTAGGCGATGACAGCCGCGGCGAATTATCCGTACTATGTGCGACCAAGTAACAGCGAACCTTGGTGGGTGAAACTCCCGTGGTATGCAAGTGAGCAGCTTGCAGGTTGGTGAATTCCCTGTTCACATTAGTGAGCTTCACACGGGTGTCGAGGACGAATAGTGTGCCTAAACGAGCCAGATTATTGTTATGATAATATTGAATATAGGCTCGTATATAATGATAATTTACAGATAATTTTTAGATGACGAACAGAAAAATCATTACGCTGTAATGGGCATACTATACCCTTTTTAGGTATTAATAAATGAATAATATTAGCGAACATCATACGCAGGTATGGTGTTTTCTTTTACCCTATTACACAAACTGAATAGCGCAATGAAGGCATCGATAATAAAAATTATCGGTGCCTTTTTCTGTTCTTAAGGGTATACTTTTCGCCCGTAAGTGAGCAAATAAGTGGAGGGTGTTTTGAAAAAATTATTTAATCAAATCGGAAAAAAGTCGCTAATAGCATAGTGAGGGGATTGAATAAATTATTCTATCAAAATGGAAAAAGTTGGGCAATAGCTTAGTGGGAGGACAATTCCAAACACCCCTCCTACATACCCAACCATACCCTGTTAATAGGGCAAATAAAAATGCAAAGGAGTGATATTTATGGTAACCGGAATGAAGAAAAAGGACAAAATTACAGAGATATTTTTTGATGAAGATAACCCTGTAATCAATATCAGGACCTACAATACCGACCTTAAAAATAGGTTGACTAAGTTCTCAAAGGAGCACCCTAACGAGTGCAAGTTGGTGGATGATTCGGGTAACGGTATGCTCGAATTTGAGATTAACAAGGTGGGCATTAGGGTGTTAAGCCCAGCAAGGTTTTGGCCGTTCCTTTTTCACAAATACTTCGTTAAACCGCCTTGCAAGGCGAAAGCCTTGCTTCGTTGCTTTGCCTTGTCTTTGCAAAAAAATGAACAGGACAAAACTGTGAAGCACCTTAAATGAAATAGTTTGCGTTCATTTTGTTGATTTTTGACGCAGGCATACTTCCGTATGTCAAGACAAAAAGCGGCAAAAGGGGCGTGAAATATTTCGTTTAAGGCTTACTCGGCTTAACACCCTAATGCCTAATTTTGCTTCCGCTTAACTGCACCTTACAGCGAAAAACGAAGGCAAATGTTATCCCGAAACGCTACCCAAGATAACCACCTGCCGAGGAAAAGTTAGCTATGTTTTACAGGCTGAAAAAGTCTGTTACAGACTGTATCGAGCATCGGATTTGTACGGACAAATCCACAAGTTAGGGAGAAGTCCCTAAAACCCTTTGAAGATTGGAGTGAAAATTATGGAAGAAAATGAGAAAAGAAAAAAGATAACAGTGTCGCTTTATGATAAAGATATTGCCGAGCTTGAAAGAGGAGCAAAGCTTACGGGTGGAAACAAGTCTGAATATATCCGTATGCTTCTCCACTTTATTGTCCCTCACAATATGCCTGATAAAATGCTTTGGAAGCGTATGGAAGAACTGTATGAAATTCATAACAGAATTAAGGATAATGCTGACGCTAATGAAGCAGTGCTTGCTACCTGTAAAGATTTGGAGCAATGGATACTGAAATTCCAGACGGATAATACGGTACCTTGGGAGGTGGCATAATGGCGACAACTTCACTATGGCACATTGAAGGAAGTCTTAACGATTTAATCAAGTACGTTGAAAATCCTGATAAGACGATTGAGGTGAAAGATGATCCGAAAGACCTTTCTAATCTCTTTTGGTATGTAACCAGAGATGACAAGACAGCTGACAAGCAATATGTTACCGCTATCAACTGTTTGAAGGAAATTGCACTGCAGCAAATGATTGTAACAAAGAAGCAGTTTCGCAAGACGAAGGGATACATCGCTTGGCACGGTTATCAAAGCTTCTTACCGGGCGAGGTAACTCCCGAGCAATGTCACAGAATTGGTGTGCAGCTTGCAAAGGAAATGTGGGGAGACAGGTTTCAGGTAATCGTTTCCACTCACCTTGACCGT
>ONCR01000037.1:0-1473 GCA_900316345.1 uncultured Eubacteriales bacterium
CATATTTCGCTTTCTTTAATAAGAAGGACGATGAGCCCACAACCGCTGTTCCGACAACCGAAGCGTTAACCGAATCAACAACGGCAGAGCCCGTTGCCCCCGTTTCTGACGTTAATCCGCTTACCGGCGAGGCTGATTTTAATAAGGCTGCCATCGGCAAGCGTCCCATTGCGGTTGTAGTTGAAAACGAATACGGCGTTTCATCTGTCAGACCTCAGTGGGGTATTGATAAAGCCGATATGATTATGGAGGGCGAAACCGAATATTCAACAAGAATGCTTTTCTTCTGGGCAGATTATACCGCTCTTCCCGAGCAGATTGGCTCCGCCCGTTCGGCAAGGCCGCCGTTTATCCGCTTTTCACAGCTCTTTGACAGTATCTTTATTCACGCAGGCCTTTCGCATTCAAAGGATGATTACGAAGGCGCAGACGATGTTTTTAAAAACGAAAACATTGACCACGTTAACCTTCTTTCAGAAGGAACGGAATACTTCTCAAGAGATAAAAGCAGAACGAGCACAATCGAGCATACGGGATATTTCAAGGGTAACAACGCCCCGAAGCTTATAGAAAAGTATAAGTTCAGAACCGACGCAAAGGCTGAAAAATATACGCATTTCAGCTTTAACGAAAAGGTTGAGGACGTTGGAAGCGATAAGGCTTCAACCGTTAACTTTAAGTGGTCCGACCACTGCCCGAAGAAGGCTTCCTTCTATTATGATTCCGAAAAGGGTAAATATACAACAACCGATTTTGACAGCAGCTACGGAACGGCTGACGTTGAATTTGAAAATATTGTTCTTCTTCTTGATACAACCGAGTATATCGTTAAGCAGAATTACAAGGGAAGCGGCAACAGCGAAACCTACTGTAATTATAATCTTGACGGCGGCAAGGGCCTTGTTGCTTCAAACGGAACCTGCGTAGAAATTAACTGGTCCGTTGAAAAGGGCAAGCTTGTTATGAAGGATTCAAAGGGTAATGAGGTTAAGCTCAACGTAGGCAAAACCTACATCGGCTACGGCTCATCAAACCACAGCGGAAGCTATTCGTTCGAGTAATCGGCAGGCTTTGCCGTTAATTCTGAATTAATATAACAATGCGGATGAGGTCAATCCTCATCCGCATCGTTTTATATTTGTTATTCTTTTATTCGGCTATTCCGTTATCCTTAAGCATTTTTGCAAAGGCCTCAACGTCACGCTTTGCCGTTATTTCGTCAACCTCATATTCGTCAAGAAGCATTTTTACCGCTTCGTTTGTGGTTATATCCTTTGTAAAGCAATCCCAAAGGAAGGCGCCCGTGCCGTTAAGCGTTATCATTCCGTTAAATTCCTTTGCTTTTTTGCCTATAGGAACTGCAATATCGCTGCCGGCGATATTCCTTTTTGCAAAGCCGTCTTTTATCTTCATAAAATCATTCCTTTTATTTTTTTAAAAGTATATCAAACCTTCAAAAAAAAGTCAACAGCT
>ONCR01000037.1:1494-17739 GCA_900316345.1 uncultured Eubacteriales bacterium
CTCCAAGGCCTGAATAAAAACCGTAACAAAAAATCCGAAAAAGCTCTTGAAATCAGCCTAACGTTTTAAAATAATTAATTTTACAATGGATTTTTTATGTGTTTTATGTTATATAATATATAGAATTAAAATTTTTTATCTCGGTATTCACGTTACATTTTTGTTATCGACGATATGTTGTTATAAATTGAACGCGAAAAAGAGGAACAAGGTATGAAACACCGCAATATAAAAATGATTATCTCGTATCCGGTAGCTGCTGCAATGCTGATTTGCACGTTTGTTTTTTTAAGCGCGGCTTTTGCAAAAACGAACGTCAGCACCGAATCCGGGCCGGAAAACGCTCTTTCGGGCGGTTCTGTTATTGCTTTTGCCGATCAAAATAACGCTTTGACCGCAGCCTGTGAGCACGATTATAAAATAGTTACTCTTGAAAGAAACGGCGACATCATACTGATGTGCGATAAATGTAATAACAGAATTACAACAACCTTTTCGGCGCACCTTAACGAGAGGAGTTATCCCCCGCTTGACGTCGTTGCCGACGGAGTTGTTAACGCAAAAGATTACGCCTATATTTACGCTCACTATCTTAATGACGATTGGGGCGGCGAGATTGTACCGCCGATATTTTAAAAATTATGAAGAATAAAACAATAACTGCTCAGGAAAACTTTGACCGCTTTATGTACAGAATGGTTATCAGAAGACGAATAATCATTCTGCTTTTAAGCGTTGCCTCTATTTTGCTTTACTTTGTTCATATACGTTTGCCGTTAGTTCCGAGGATATTTTCAATTGAGTTTTCGGAATTTCCCGAATTGCTTTTAACCTTTACGTACGGTCCTTTTTACGGAGTAGCCGTTTGCGTTATTAAAAACGTAATTCATTCGGTTATAATGGGGAACACCGTTATTCCCGACGTTGCAAACCTGATAAGCGAAACCGTTTTTCTTCTTGTTGCAGGGCTGTGTTCGTCAAGGCTCAGCGATGCTGCTGCGGTTAAATACAAGGGGCGTTTAACTAAATCAAAGCGGGTTAAGAATAAAACGCTCGCGTCGTTAACGGCAATCCTGGCGCAGAGCGTTGTTCAGTTTGCGGTAACAAACGTATTCCTTTATCCTATGCTCGCCGGTAGTTTTCCCGAGGCGTATTCAAAAGCAGCTCTGCTTTACAATTATAATATTGTTACCGGCAACTTAAGAACATATCTTCCCGGGGCGCTTGCCTCCCTTGTTCCGAATATAAACAGCACGCTTGTCGGAGTATTGTTAGTCAATATTCCTATTACCGTTTTTAAGCTTGTTATTATTTCGGCTTTTACCCTGTTAATCTATTATCTTATTATACCCCTGTTTTTCAAAAAAAAGCCTCCGCTTAATCCGGAATTGCAGTAAAAAAAGCCTTGGGAACGTCGTTTCCAAGGCTTTTAAAATAAACGTTAAAAAAGGTGCGTTGATTATTATGCTTACGGAATCGGGATGAACGGCGTATCGTGTTCGCCGAGCGTAGTTGTTTCCGTAGGTGCCTGCGTGGTCGTTTCCGTAGGCTTTTCGGTTTTGTTTTCGGTTGTCTGCTTAGTTGTCTGCGCCGTTGTGTTTTGCTTTGTTGTAGAGGTTGTTTTATCGTTTTTCTTCGTGGTTGAAGCCGTACTTTCATTCGAGGCTTCCGTCTTGCCGCTTTCTTCTTTCGAGGCCGCCCCGGCTGTTTCATCGCCGCTTTTGTTAACCCGAACCGTTACCTTATCCGAAAAGCTTTTAATCTCTTTCTTTACGGCTTCGTCGGTTACGGTTCCGTTTTCGTCAACAGCCGCTTTAAGCTTTCCGCCGTCAAAGCGCATTCCCTCAAGCCATTCAGCCTTCGGCGCAGCAGCTTTTATTTCATCAAGCCCCGCCTCAATTCCGTCGTTATCCGAGGTGCAGAAGGGAATTACCGTTTTTCCTTCAAAATTATAGCTTTCAAGGAAGGTAAGAATAATTCTCGGCGCCTTGCCGTACCATATGGGGTAGCCGATATATATCGTTTTATACTGTTCAAAGGCCTCAATCTTGCCCTGAATTTCAACCCTGCATTTTTCGTCCGATTGCTCTTTTGTAACCCTCTGCTCGGGGTCGTCGTAGCCAAGCTGTACCTCTGTGTAGGGCTCTTTGGGAACAATTTCAAAAAGGTCTGCGTTCGTGTTTTCGGAAATCTGTAACGCAACCGCCTTTGTATTGCCCGTTGCCGAAAAATACGCAACAAGTATTTTTTCCTGCGGCGCCTTTGTCGCTTCGGTAGGCGTTTCCTGTGTGCCCTTTGAACAGGCGGTAAGAGCAATGCCGCAAATAAGAACAATAACGCCAAAAATTGCAATAATTCTTTTTTTCATTTTTCTTTTACCTCGCCCGTGTATTATGCTCCTTTGCCCGTACCGTTAAACGGAGCTAAGCCTGATTATTATCAAAGCGCTTCATATCGGCTCATAATGAAATCAACCTTAATGCTGTCCGCAATCCGTTTAACCGTTTCTTTTGTGAGGGCCAATGTAATTTCCGTCAGGAAACTCTTTTAAAAGGGAAACCGGCAGGCCGTTTTTGCTCAGCGCCTTGTTTGTGGTTATTATATCAAATAACGTTCAATTAATCAACTGTGATAATAATTGTGCTTTTAAAGATTGTACGGCATTGCAAATCGGATTTACCTTCCGCATTAAATAATCGGAAGTTACGCATTTGGAGGTTGAAGATGCGTTTGGGAATAATGATATTATAGAATACTGAATAAAACGAAAAATCTCCTTAGAGCACCGTAAGGCGCTGAAAGGAGATTTTTTGATTATTTGATTTTTAACTCAAACTATGACGAAGTCTGAAAACCGTTGCTATGACTTATTTTGAAGCCTCTTCAACCGAAACTTAAAACACAGTATTAAAGCCGTTTTTAGCTGTTGAGTGTAGGAATAATGTAGAAATAAACTACGTTTATTTGCCTTTGCAGACAACACCGGAATACGATTGCGTGTCTAAAGTCAAAACGCACTTGATATTTTAGCGTAATTATGCTAAAATAGTGGTGAGGTGATAATTATGAATAATGCTATAAGACCGGTTTCTGATTTAAGAAACAATTTTGCAGACATTTCTAAAGTTGTTCACGAGACAGGAAAACCTGTATTCCTTACCAAAAACGGTTTTGGAGACATGGTAGTGCTCAGTATGGAGGCATATGAGAATTTGCAACTTGAAAGCGAAATTTATGTTAAATTGAAAGAAGCAGAAAAAGAAGCAAAACTCACGGATACAAGATTTTCAGCAAAAGATGTTTTAAACGAGCTTAAAGGTGCCGTCAATGTATAAGTTAGAGTTTTTACCGATTGCAAAAAACGATATGATTGAAATCGTTAAGTATATTGCTAACGAATTAAAAAATCCTGTTGCAGCACAAAATCTTGCTGATGAGTTTATCTCATCTGCCCAGCACATTTGTGAATTCCCTTACTCTAATAATGTGTATATGCCTATAAAACATTTGGAGTATGAATATAGAAGAATTATTGTAAAAAACTATTTGATGTTTTACACGGTAGATGAACAAAATAAAACTGTTACTATTATGCGTGTTATCTATGCACGGCGTGATATTGAGAACCAACTTTAAATGAAAATGACTATCTCAAATTAATGGGATAGTCATTTGTTATTGTGTAGGAATGTCGGTGTAGGAGTAATGTAGGATTAGTGTAGGAGTGAGCAGCATTTCTGTGCATTCCTATACATCTACAAGCCACTGACCACGCCGTTTTCTTACTTCTGGCTCTCTTCAACCGCAACGGCGCAGGCAACCGTAGCGCCAACCATCGGGTTGTTACCCATACCGATGAGGCCCATCATCTCAACGTGAGCGGGAACTGATGAGGAACCTGCGAACTGAGCGTCGGAGTGCATTCTTCCCATTGTATCCGTCATACCGTAGGAAGCCGGGCCTGCAGCCATATTATCCGGATGAAGGGTTCTTCCGGTGCCGCCGCCTGATGCAACTGAGAAATACTTCTTGCCCTTTTCAACGCATTCCTTCTTATACGTTCCTGCAACGGGGTGCTGGAATCTTGTCGGGTTAGTTGAGTTACCTGTAATTGAAACGTCAACGCCTTCCTTCCACATAATTGCAACGCCCTCTGTTACGTCGTTTGCGCCGTAGCAGTTAACCTTTGAACGAAGGCCTGTTGAATAAGCCTTGCGGAATACTTCCTTAACCTCGCCCGTGTAATAATCCATTTCGGTTTCAACATAGGTGAAGCCGTTAACTCTTGCAATAATCTGAGCGGCGTCTTTGCCGAGGCCGTTAAGAATAACGCGAAGCGGCTGCTTTCTAACCTTGTTAGCCTTTTCGGCAATACCGATTGCGCCTTCTGCAGCGGCAAAGCTTTCGTGGCCTGCAAGGAATGCGAAGCACTCTGTTTCCTCTTCAAGAAGCATCTTGCCGAGGTTACCGTGGCCGAGGCCAACCTTTCTCTGGTCGGCAACAGAGCCGGGGATACAGAAGCTCTGGAGGCCTTCGCCGATTGCGGCGGCAGCGTCAGCAGCTCTTGTGCAGCCTTTTTTGATAGCGATAGCGCAGCCTACGGTGTAAGCCCACTTTGCGTTTTCAAAGCAGATAGGCTGAATGCCTTCAACAATTTTGTAAGGGTCAAAGCCCTTAGCCTTACAGATTTCTCTGCATTCTTCGATTGATTTAATATCGTATTTTTCGAGAACAGCAAGGATTTGCTTCTCTCTTCTCTCATATGATTCAAATAAAGCCATTGTCAAATCCTCCCTCTCTTATTCTTTTCTCGGGTCGATAACGCGAACTGCGTCGTCAACTCTGCCGTACTGGCCCTGTGCTTTTTCAAAAGCCGTGTTAGCGTCGTCGCCTGCTTTAATGAAATCCATCATCTTGCCGAAGTTAACGAATTTATAGCCGATGATTTCGTCATCCTCGTTAAGAGCGATGCCTGTGATATAGCCGTCTGTCATTTCAAGGTAACGCGGGCCCTTTGCAAGAGTACCGTAAAGGGTGCCGACCTGTGAACGAAGGCCCTTACCGAGGTCCTCAAGACCTGCGCCTACAACAAGGCCGCCCTCTGAGAATGCGGACTGTGTACGGCCGTAAACTATCTGAAGGAAAAGCTCTCTCATAGCTGTATTAATAGCGTCGCAAACAAGGTCGGTATTGAGCGCTTCAAGAATTGTTCTTCCGGGAAGAATTTCGGAAGCCATAGCAGCCGAATGGGTCATGCCCGAGCAGCCGATTGTTTCAACAAGCGCCTCCTGAATAACGCCCTCTTTAACGTTAAGGGTGAGCTTGCAGGTGCCCTGCTGAGGAGCGCACCAGCCGATGCCGTGCGTAAAGCCGGAAATATCCTTGATTTCCTTTGCCTTAACCCACTTTGCCTCTTCGGGAATCGGAGCGGCACCGTGAGCAACGCCCTGTGCTACGGGACACATCATTTCAACTTCATGTGAATAAACCATTTTTTTAACTCCTTCCATAGTAGTTATGATATTCTTTATACCGCGTATATTATAATAAATTTAAAGTTAACATTCAAGCCCTATTTTTTATTGTTTATTTATTTGACAAATTTTCATATTGTTATATAATACTTTTATATATATTGTTTACACATAATTTCTTGACAACGGAATAAGATATTGATATTATTAATTAGATTTTAAATTTGGAGTGATGAGAATGAAAGATTTAGATAATCTTTGCGTCAACTGCTTTGAGGAGCTGACGGAGGGCGCTGTTTGCGCGCAGTGCGGATATGATAACGACAGCGCAACCGACTTTATCTATCTTTCGCCTAAAACCGTTCTTCAGGATAAATACGTTGTAGGCGCCGTTTCGGGCGTTGAAAGCGACAGCGTAAGCTATTCGGGTTACGATAAACAGCTTGATAAGCGAATTATCATCAGGGAATTTTTCCCCAAGGGAATGGTAAGCCGCCTTGAGGGCAGCAGCGAAATTCACGTTCGCCAGAAGTATATAGGCGTTATTGATAAGTATAAAAAAGAGTTCTTGAATCTTTGGACCACGCTTGAGAAAATGCATTCTCTTTCGGCGGTAACTCCCGTTTACGACGTTTTTGAGGACAATTCAACCGTTTACGCCGTTATTGAATATATGGAGCAGATTCCGCTTCGCGAATACCTTTTAAGAAACGAGGAGGGCTTCATTCTCTGGGACACGGCAAGGCTTATGTTTATGCCGGTTTTAACAACGATAGAAGCGCTTCATAATAACGGTATTGTTCACGGCTCAATCACTCCCGATAATCTTGTTCTTTGCCGCGACGGCAAGGTAAGGCTTAAGCCCTTCTGTATTCAGGACAGCGCGGATATGTCAAGCGAGCTTGAATTTGTTTCAAACGACGGATATACCGCACTTGAACAGTATAATAATAACCACAAAATATGCCCTGCAACCGATATTTACGGCTTCACGGCCTGCATATACAGGGCGCTTGTCGGAACAAATCCGCCTGCCGCAACGGCAAGGGAAACCAACGATAAGCTTATGATTCCCAATTCAATAGCGGAAACTATTCCGATTCACGTTATCAAGGCTATGGGAAACGGGCTTCAGATTTATCCCGAAAAGCGAATTAAAAACATCTCTGATTTCAGGGAATACCTTGACGCCGCGCCCTCGGTAAGAGCACAGGCAACCGGCCCCTCACAGCAAAAGGCGGAAGATACCCCGAAATACGATTATGCAAAACTTGCTGAGCCGGAAAAGAACAACAAGGGCTCGAGAATAGTTATAATTATTCTTTCGGTTTTAATTGTTCTTGCTATTGCCGCAGGAATTTACGTTGTTAAGTTTACCGACCTTTTAAATCCGCAGGAGGAAACTACGGCGCAGGTAACACAGCAGCTTCAAAGCTTTAAGGTTCCCAACTTTGCCAATAACGGCTATACCCAAAGCGATATAGAGAATAACGGCGCATGGAACCAGCAGTTCAAGTTCACCTTCAATGCGGATTATTCCACCGACGTTGAGGAGGGCATAATCTTTAAGCAGAACATTGAACCGGGCGAAACGGTAAGCGAGGGAACGGAAATCGTTCTTACCGTCAGCAAGGGAATCCAGACTCAGGAGATTCCCGACGTAGGAAACCTTACCGTTGAGGACGCTACCAAGGACCTCGAGGCGCTCGGATTTAAGGTTTCAACGGTTGAAATTTATAACGACGGAAGCCATACCCCGAATACCGTTAAATCGACTAACGGGATTGCCCCTGCCGCAGGCACGGTTGTTGCCGTAGGCGAGGAGGTTATTCTTCAGGTTTACGGCGAGGTTCAGACCACAACGGCCCCTGCAACCGAAGCGCAGTCAAATCCGTAATATTTTTAATAAAAATAACGGCTGATTATCGTTTGATAATCAGCCGTTTTTCAGTTTAAATTACATACAGGTGTAACCGCCGTCAATAGCGAGGTTTGTTCCCGTAACGTAGCTTGAAGCTGCGGAAGCGAAGAAAAGAGTAGCTGTATCAAGCTCGCCTTCGTCGCCGTATCTTTCCATCGGAATCATTGTTTTAGCGTTCTGCTGGAAGAAGTCGCTGTTAAGGGTTTCCCTTGTTAAATCGGTGTAGAAATAACCCGGGCAGATTGAATTAACGGTAATGCCGTATTTACCCCATTCAGCCGCGAGAGCTCTTGTAAGGTTAACAACGCCGCCCTTTGCAGCATGGTAAGGAGCGGAGCCTGCAATCTTGTTACCAACAAGGCCATACATTGAAGCGATGTTGATAATTCTTCCGTATTTTGCGGGAATCATAGCCTGCTTTGCAACTGCTCTTGCAACTCTGAATGAACCGAAAAGGTCAATATTGCATTCGTTACCGAACTGCTCGTCCGTAATATCCTCAGCAGGAGCAACGGCGCCGGTACCTGCGTTGTTGATTAAAATATCAATTCTTCCGAAGTGCTCAAGAGCCTTTGCAACTGTTTCGTCAACGTTTGCGGTATCCGTAATATCACACTTAAGAGCAAGAGCGTCAACGCCGTATTCAGCCTTGATTTCAGCGCAAACCTCGTCAAGCTTGTCCTGCCTGCGGGCAATAGCAACGATGTTGCAGCCCTGGTTAGCGAGAGCCTTAGCCATCTGAACGCCGAGACCGCCCGAGCAGCCTGTTACAAGGGCAACCTGACCTTTTAAATCAAAATAGTTTTTCATATAACTTCTCCTTTTTACTTAGCTGACATTCAGCCTACTTGTTAATATTATAACAAAGTTGAGCCGTTCAGTCAACATATAAAATTAAGCGTTATTTTTTTTATATATTAAATCATAAATGATAAGAGCCAGGAATAAAAGCCTTATTAAAAGTCCGATTATTACAGCGGCTTTGCCGAAGCCCGTGTTAATTGAGATGGGAATAAGCCTTAAAGCTATATCGGCAAAAATTATTACTGCCGCAGCTATTCTTGAAGCCTTGAAAAACCGCTTGAAAAGCTTTTCGGCGGCAATGCCGAAGAACAGAGCAAAAAACAGAATGGAAAATGAAACAGCAACCTCGCTTGCCGTTTTTCGGTAAATCAGCGAAAGCAAAAGCGCCTGCGCTCTTGTAAAGGAGTTAATTCCAAGTTCAAACAAAAACGAAAGTGGAGAGCCCTTTGTGAGCAGTCCCGGATAGCCCGAAACGGTGAAAACATAGATTATCGGAAGGATTGAGCAAAGCTGAAAGCCTTTTATATAAAGCTCTGCGCCGCTTTTTTTGTTGAGTAATGCTTTAAATTTTTTCATCCCTTCACCTCCGCAAGAGTACGGTGAAGATATTTATCCTCAAAGCTTTTAAGCGCGTTTTCATCTTTGACGGAATAAACCTCTTTTTCGGTTTTAGGGTCAATAAATACTATTGACGCGCTGTCGGATTTAGGGTTTGTAGCGGCAATGCTCATACAGTAAAGCGAGCAAAGCGAATTCGTTTTAGGATGGTTGGATTCAATCATACAGTCGGTAAGGCAAACAAGCTCGCCGGACTTGCATTTTCCTATCATTACGGCATTTTTTAATACAACCTTTTTATCAAACGTTTCCTCATCAATCATAACCAAATCCGAAAACATAAGGCCGAGGCTTGAGGAAGAATATTCGTTAGTAAAAATACGCCCGTTTTGCCTTTCAAGCGCCCAGCCGCTGCCGAAATCGCCCTCAAGCATAAGGCTTCCCGTGTTTTCGTCGCCCTTATATATTCCGTTTTTTTCAAGGTTTGAATATCTTACCGAAAGGTCAGTGCCTTCAATTTCAACTATTTCATTTATCGCCGTTCGGTCCGCCATTCTTGTCATTGTAACCGTAACAAAAAAGCCGATAGCGCTGATAATTATTATAACAATCAATAAAGAATTAACCGTAAACTTTGTACTTTTCAATTCTGAACTCCTATGAATATTTTTTGATTATTTCATCTGCAAGCTGAAGCTTTGAGATACAGCGGTTCATCGCTTCCTTTTCAAGATAGCGGTGAGCCTCGGGTTCCTCCATACCCTCGTTGCTGATAAGAAGCCACTTGGCTTTGTTAACGGTCCTGATTTCCTTCATCTTATCTTCAACCGAAACGCTTTTCTTTTCAAATCTTTTTACCTTTTCGCGGCTTGCGGCAAGCCATCTCAGCGCGGTTTCCATAGCCTGCTTGGTTATCGGCTTAGGCAGGGTGAAAACCCCGTGGCGCGAGGCTTTGTCGCAGATGTCGGAATAAAGCTCTGCTCTGACAAGAAGAAGAACGCACGCCCCCGAAGAAACGCTGCTGTCAATAGCAAACCTTACGCCCAAATCGTCCGAGAGGGGAGCGTTGATGATTATAAAATCATAGCTCCTTTCGGCTACGGCTCTTTGGGCGGCGCTTATGCTGCCTGCCTTAACAACGGGGGAATACTCCGCCTCGGGAAGGAAGCGCGCCATATCCGTATTAAATTTTTCTGCGGATGAAACCAAAAGAACGCTGTAAACCTGTTCCTTAAGGCTCATAGGCTCCCTCCTTTCGGCGGTTTTTAATCTAATCAGTCAGCGCAGTAAAGCTCTGCAATTCTTTCGGGAATATATTTCTTAATAAACTCGCTTTTAAGCGAAACAGCCTTCGCCTCGTCAAGCGTCTTTGGAAGCGTTTTGTATTTTGAAAGCGTTTCAAAATCCGCAGTATAAAGATTGAAGTCTGCAACGTAGGGAAGCTCCAATCCGTTATCAATGCCGTAAATTGCGGAATAGATAATAAGCGCAAAGGCGATGTAAGGGTTAACCGACGGGTCAGGCGAGCGAAGCTCCGCGCGCTTGTATTCGCCTATAGCAGCGGGGATTCTTACAAGCTGCGAGCGGTTTTCGCTTGACCAGGAAATATATCTCGGCGCCTTGTTGTTGCCGAGACGGTCATAGGATTTTTCGCTCGGGTTAAGGAAGGCGGTCATTTCAATCGCCTTATCAAGCACGCCTGCTATCATATAGGGCATAATGTTTTCTCTGCCGTCGTTTGCCTTGATTGAAAAATTGATATGAAAGCCGTTGCCGGGGCAGTTTTTAAGCGGCTTGGGCGAAAAATCAGCCGCAAGGCCGTTGCTGTTTGCAACCGTTTTAACAATCGTCTGAAGCGTCATAATGTTATCGGCGGCGGTAACGGGGTCGGAATAGCGGAAGTCAATTTCGTTTTGGCCGGGGCCCTCCTCGTGGTGGGAGCTTTCGGGGCTTATTCCCATCTGTTCAAGCGTTAAGCAGATTTCGCGGCGAATGTTTTCGCCCTTATCCTCGGGCGCAAGGTCCATATAGCCTGCGTTGTCGTACGGGATTTTAGTCGGTTCGTTATTTTCGTCAAGCTTAAACAGATAGAATTCCTGCTCCGCGCCGAAATGGAATTTATATCCTTTATGATTGGCGTATTCAACCGCGTTTTTAAGAAGCGTTCTTGTATCGCATTCAAACGGATGTCCGTTCGGATAAGTAATACTGCAAAACATTCTTACAACCTTGCCCTGCTCGGGGCGCCAGGGAAGAATGGTTAAGGTGTCGGCGTCGGGATGTAAAAGCAAATCGGAATGAACCTCGTCGCCGAAGCCTGCAATAGCCGAGCCGTCAAGCGCAATTCCGTAATCAAATGCGCGCTCAAGCTCGTCGGCCATAATGGAAATATTCTTCTGCCTTCCGTAAACGTCGCAAAAGGCGAGGCGAACAAATTTAACGTCCTCCTCAACAGTAAACTGAATAACTTCCTCTTTAGTGTACTTCATAATTACCACCTTAATTTAGCGTTTTATAAAAATTGCGCTCATTAATAAACGGGGTTTACCCAAGTATTAATGAACGCCTTTGCTCATATTAGTATTTTATATTACCGCTTCGGCTTTGTCAAGAAAATTTGAAAAAAGGGGCTTGACAAACGCTTTTGAAGGGTGTAATATTTCTGTGTAAAGGCAATGGGGTCTTTGAGTGTGTGCTCAAAGACCCTGTTTTTTTTTATTAAATGAATAACGGTAAACAGGCAAAGGCGTCTTTAATGTATTTATACATTGAAGGGGCCTTTCTTACTTTTTAGGAGGAAAATGTTATGTCTTATGTTGATGAAGTAATGGATTTTTTAAAGCGCCGCGACGGTAACGAGCCCGAATTTCTTCAGGCGGTTGATGAGGTTTTTACCTCTCTTCGCCCCGTAATTGAGGCTAACGAGGAAAGATACAGAAAGCTCGCTCTGCTTGAAAGGCTTGTTGAGCCCGAAAGAATTTTCCGTTTCCGCGTTCCGTGGATTGACGATAACGGGCAGGTTCACGTTAACCGCGCATACCGCGTTCAGTTTAACTCGGCTATCGGCCCATACAAGGGCGGCTTAAGGCTTCATCCGAGCGTAACCCTTTCGGTTATCAAATTCCTCGGTTTTGAGCAGATTTTTAAGAATTCGCTTACAGGCCTTCCGATAGGCGGCGGCAAGGGCGGCTCCGATTTTGACCCGAAGGGTAAAAGCGACCGTGAAATTATGATGTTCTGCCAGAGCTTTATGACCGAGCTTTGTAAGGTTATCGGTGAAAATACCGACGTCCCCGCCGGAGATATCGGCACGGGCGCAAGGGAAATCGGCTATATGTTCGGCCAGTATAAAAGAATTCAGAAAAGATATGAAGGCGTTTTAACAGGTAAGGGCCTTTCATACGGCGGCTCGCTTACAAGAACCGAGGCAACGGGCTACGGTCTTCTTTATATCACCGAAGAAATGCTTAAGTGCCATGGTATGGATATTGCCGGCAAAACCGTTGTCGTTTCAGGCTCGGGTAACGTTGCAATTTATGCCGTTGAAAAGGCTGAACAGCTCGGCGCAAAGGTTGTAACCGTTTCGGATTCCTCAGGCTGGATTTATGACCCCGAGGGAATTGACGTTGCGCTTCTTAAAGAGATTAAAGAGGTTAAAAGAGCAAGACTTACCGAATATGCAGCCGCAAGGCCTTCTGCCGAATACCACGAGGGCAAGGGCGTTTGGGGCATAAAATGCGATATTGCGCTTCCCTGCGCAACCCAGAACGAGCTTCATCTTGAGGATGCCGAAAAGCTTGTTGAAAACGGCGTAATCGCAGTATGTGAAGGCGCAAATATGCCTACCACGCGCGACGCTACGGAATATCTTAAGGAAAACGGAATTCTCTTCCTTCCCGGTAAGGCTGCAAACGCAGGCGGCGTTGCAACCTCGGCCCTTGAAATGAGCCAGAACTCCGAGCGCGTTTACTGGAGCTTTGAAAAGGTTGACCATAAGCTTCAGGACATTATGGTTAACATTTACCACAATATTGACGAGGCTTCAAAGAAATACGGCCTTGAAGGCGATTACGTAGCAGGCGCAAACATTGCGGGCTTTGAAAAGGTTGCGGACGCTATGATTGCCCAGGGCGTGGTTTGATTAGAAATTCGGAATTCGGAATATCGAATTCGGAATGGATTGCCGCCGGCAGCGGTCGCTTAAAGAATAACGACCAACGGTGCCCAAAATTTTTGCGGCGCCCGATACGGCAGCCTTAAAATTTTGACCGTTCGGCAGTTCTTATTGCTCCCTTTATCTGCCACCGGCAGCGGTCGCAAACGAACCTATAACAAACTTTTATATAAAAAGGGCGAAGGCGTCTTGGAGAAATCCGGGATGCCTTTGTCCCTTTTCGGGAGGAAAAACGATGACAAAGGAAATTCCTACGATTGCCAGAATGATTATCATTCAGGAAATCATCACAGAAAAAAACGAAAAGAAGAACGATAATTCGTATTACAATCCGGATTTGGACAGAGAATGCGAATACTGCCTTAATACAACGGCTTGGGACTGATGATATGACAAAGTATATTTTTGTTACCGGTGGCGTCGTTTCGGGCCTCGGAAAGGGGATAACCGCCGCTTCGCTCGGAAGACTTTTAAAATCACGGGGGCTTAAGGTCGCCGCTCAAAAGCTTGACCCTTATATTAACGTTGACCCGGGAACGATGAGCCCCTTTCAGCACGGGGAGGTTTACGTTACCGAGGACGGGGCGGAAACCGACCTTGACCTCGGCCACTACGAGCGTTTTATTGACGAAAATCTTAATAAGTATTCAAACC
The DNA here is from genome assembly GCA_900316345.1 of uncultured Eubacteriales bacterium. Lineage (GTDB taxonomy): Bacteria > Bacillota > Clostridia > Oscillospirales > Acutalibacteraceae > Eubacterium_R. Next base: position 15,080 of record ONCR01000037.1, read on the forward strand.
TTACTACGGGCAAGGTTTACTGGAACGTTCTGAATAAAGAGCGAAGGGGCGAATATCTCGGCTCAACGGTTCAGGTAATACCGCATATAACGAATGAAATTAAGGAATTTGTTTATTCCGTAGGAAGAAAGACGGACGCGGACGTTGTTATTACCGAAATCGGCGGAACAATCGGCGATATTGAGAGCCAGCCCTTTATTGAAGCCGTTCGCCAGATTTCGCTTGAGGTCGGCAAGGAAAACAGCCTTTTTATTCACGTTTGCCTTGTTCCGTATTTAAGCGGTTCCGAGGAGCATAAATCAAAGCCTGCCCAGCATTCGGTTAAGGAGCTTCAGGGTATGGGCGTTAAGCCGGATATTATCGTTTTAAGGTGCGATAAGCCGCTTGAGGAGGGTATATTTGATAAAATCTCGCTTTTCTGTAATGTAAAGCGCGACTGTGTTATTGAAAATATAACCCTTTCAAATCTTTATGAGGCGCCGCTTATGCTTGAAAAATCGGCGTTTTCCGAAATTGTTTGCCGCGAGCTTAAGCTGAACGCGCCGAAGCCCGATTTGGCGGATTGGACAGCGCTTGTTGAAAAGATAAAATCAGAGCGAAAAACGGTTAATATTGCGCTTGTAGGAAAGTACGTCGAGCTTCACGACGCGTACCTTTCGGTTGCGGAGGCGCTTCGCCACGCAGGTTATTATAACGGCGCAAGCGTAAAAATAAGCTGGATTGATTCCGAAACGCTGACAAGGGAAAACTGCAAAACGGTTTTTGAAAACACCGACGGAATTATCGTCCCCGGCGGCTTTGGCAGCAGGGGAATTGAGGGTATGATTACCGCTGCGGAATATGCAAGAATTAATAATATTCCGTATTTCGGGATTTGCCTCGGCATGCAGATTGCCGTTATTGAATTTGCGCGCAATGCCGCCGGGCTTGAAAACGCAAATTCGGGCGAATTTGACGAGCTTTGTAAACACAAGGTTATTGATTTTATGCCCGGACAGTATGAGGATATTGATAAGGGCGGAACGCTCCGTCTCGGCGCATATCCCTGCGTGCTTCAAAATAACACGGTTATCCGCTCGCTTTACAAAGAGGATTTAATAAGCGAACGCCACCGCCACCGCTATGAATTCAATAACGAATACCGTGAGCTGCTATGCGAAAAGGGCTTAACGCTCGGCGGGCTTTCGCCCGATTCAAGGCTTGTTGAAACCGTTGAGCTTTCCGACAGGGAGTTTTATATAGGCGTTCAGTTTCACCCCGAATTCAAAAGCAGGCCCAATAAGCCCCACCCGCTTTTTATAGGCTTTATAAGGGCTTCGTTAAAGGAGAAATAAAATGCTTAAACCCAATATGAATTACTCAAATCTTAAGGATTCATATTTATTTTACAACATTGATAAAAAGATATCCGCCTATTCAAAAATGTACTCGTTCAAACACATTTATAAGCTCGGTATAGGCGATGTCTCTTTACCCCTGTGCAGCGCTGTTATTTCGGCGCTGCACGGTGCGGTAGACGAAATGGCCGAAAAGGAAACCTTTCACGGCTACGTTGACGAATGCGGCGCTCCTTTTTTACGAAAGGCGATAGCTGAGCATTACTTAAAACGCGGAATTGAGCTTGAACGCGAGGAGGTTTTTGTTTCAAGCGGCGCGAGCGACGAGCTCGGCGATATTCTTGATTTATTTGATAAGGCAAACTCGGCCCTTGTAATAGAGCCTGCCTATCCTGCGTATGTAGACGCTAATATTATTGCAGGAAGAAAGATATTCCGCCTCCAGTCATCTCAAAACGAGGGCTTTGCGCCTTACCCCGACAAAAGCAAAACGGCGGATATAATCTATATCTGTTCGCCCAACAACCCTACGGGCGCGGTTTTTACAAGGGATAAGCTTAAAAGCTGGGTTGATTTTGCTAATAAAAACGGCTCGGTAATCCTTTTTGACGCCGCGTATGAGGCGTTTATTGAAGATGAAGATATCCCTCACAGTATATTTGAAATAGATGGTGCAAAAACCTGTGCGATTGAAATCTGCTCGCTTTCTAAAACTGCAGGCTTTACGGGAACGCGCCTCGGCTATACGGTTATTCCTAAAGCGCTTTTGCGAAACGGAATGAGCCTTAACGAAATGTGGGTAAGAAACCGAACCACCAAAACAAACGGCGTTTCATATATTATTCAAAAGGGCGCCGCGGCAGTGTTTACCGACGAGGGGCAAAGGCAGATTAAGGAAAATATTAACGTATATAAAAGCAACGCCGCGGTGTTAACGGGCGCGCTTGATGAAATCGGCATTTCGTATTGCGGCGGTAAAAATGCGCCGTACGTCTGGCTTAAATGCCCCGACGGTATGTCAAGCTGGGAATTTTTTGACTATCTGCTTGAAAACATACAGGTTGTTGGAACGCCGGGCGTTGGTTTTGGCGATAACGGAGAAGGCTATTTTCGCTTTACAACCTTCGGCGATTCGGAAGATACAAGGATTGCCGCAGAGAGAATTAAAGAATTATTAAGGAGATGATTTTGTGCTTTACCCCGAAGGCTACAAAAGTAAATTAGCTCAAAGAGAAACGCAGTATGCAATAAAAACTGTTAAGGATACGTTTCAGCTTAAGCTGTCAAAGGCGCTGAACCTTGACCGCGTTACGGCGCCGCTTA
>ONCR01000101.1 GCA_900316345.1 uncultured Eubacteriales bacterium
GGTTTTATGCCCTATTCCCTGCATACGCTCAAACTGCTCTATTAAATTTTGAAGCGGTGCAAGATTATAAGCCATAATCAGTCCTCGTATATCTATTAAAGTCCGGGAATATTAAGCCCGCCCGTTGCGCTGTCCATCTCTCTTTCCTGCTCCTCTTCAATCTGACGGGCAGCTTCGTTAAGAGCGGCAACGAGCATATCTTCAAGCATTTCAACGTCCTCGGGGTCAACAACCTCGGGATTAATGCCGATAGCCTTAACCTCGTGCTTGCCGGTTACGGTTACCTCAACCATACCGCCGCCCGAGGAAACTACATATTCCTTAGCTTCAAGCTCTGCCTTTTTGGCTTCAATCTGTTCCTGCATTTTTTGGGCCTGCTTAATCATAGACTGCATATTTGCCGGTCCGCCGCCCATGCCCTTAGGAAGTCTTGCTTTCATAATTTTCTCCTTTATTTTAAATCAACATCAATTTTAGTTTGTGCTCTTAATATCAAATCGTCAAGCGGGTCGTGCTTTTGCGGCGCTTCGCCCGATTCGCGCTTATAAAGGCCGAGCCTCAGCTTTTTGCCCGTTATATCAAACAGCGCGGTTTTTATTGTTCGTGCATAATTATTCTTTTTTATAAAATCGGCAATAGTCGGGTTGGGACTGTCAATAAGGAACATATCCCCCCTTATAAGTCCGCGCGAGCCTACAAGTATGCTGTAAAGCGTTATCTCATTTTTACGAAGCATATCCATAAGCTCGCCCCAGGCGCCGAATTCAACAACCTCGTTGCTTTCAGGCTCAGTAACGGGAGCCTGCATTGTCTCAGGTGATAAAGGTAATGCCTCCTCAGCCTGAACGGGCTTTTCTTCTGTCGGCGGAGCCTGAGGCTCTTCGGGGAGAGGCGGCTCGCTTGGCAAAACGGGCTCCTCTTTAACGAACGAAGGCGGAAGCGGAACTTCCGTTTTATTTTCCTTTGCCTTCTCCTCATTAGGTTTAGGCGTCGTTATTTCGGGCTTTTCTTCGGGCTTTGTTTCGGCAGTTACGGTTATTTTTCCGCTTTTAACCGCCCTTTCAACAACCGAAAGCCTATCGAGAACAGAAGTAATATCGGTATTAAGCTTTGGCTCGCAAAGCCTTACAAAGCTCATTTCCATTTCAATTCTTGCATTAGCGCCGTTTTTGATAGTTACAAGCGTATTTTGGAACAAATCAAGGGCATTTATTATTCCCTCAAGCGTAAATTGCGCGGCAGCGTTTACAATGCTGTTATACTCATCGTCAGTACAGATAATCAGCTCTCTGCTGTTCTTAACGGTTTTAACTATAAGAAGATTTCTGAAATGATTAATCATTTCGTTGCACAGGCGCTCCATATCATAACTGTTCTGATAAAGCTCACTGATTTCGGAAATAGCGGAGCTGCTCTTTTTTTCGGCAATACAGGAAGAAAGGCGGTAAAGCGCTTCCCTGCCTGCAAGACCGGCAACGTCGCTTACAAGAGCTGTATCAATTACCTGCCCTCTGCCTGCGCATTGGTCGAGGATTGAAAGCCCGTCCCTTAAAGCTCCGTCGGCAATTCTTGCAATAAGAACGGCGGCGTCACCGTCAAGGCTTAAGCCCTCTTTTTCGGCAACCTCTTTAAGGCGAACCGACATTGTATCCGGTTGAATTCGTTTAAAATCAAAACGCTGACAGCGCGAAAGAATTGTTGCCGGAAGTTTATGCACCTCGGTAGTTGCAAGAATGAATATAACGTGGGCAGGCGGTTCCTCAAGCGTTTTAAGAAGAGCGTTGAACGCGCCCGTTGAAAGCATATGCACTTCGTCGATAATATAAACGCGGTACTTGCCCCTTGTAGGGGTATAATTTGCTTCCTCGCGTAAATCGCGGATATTGTCAACGCCATTGTTGGAAGCGGCGTCAATTTCAACTACGTCGTAGATTGCTCCGCTATCGAGGCCTCGGCACACCTCGCATTCGTTGCAAGGCTCGCCGTTAACGGGGTTTTCACAGTTAACCGCCTTTGCAAGAATTTTTGCACAGGTGGTTTTTCCCGTACCCCTTGAACCGGTAAAAAGGTAAGCGTGAGCAATTCGCCCGTTTTTGATTTCGTTACGGAGCGTTGAGGTTACGTGGTCCTGGCCGTATACGTCGCTGAAAACGCGCGGACGATATTTTCTGTAAAGCACTTGATACATATTAACGCTCCCTTCGTCATTAATAAAAATGTTTATGTAACGTACAGACTTGTCTGAGGCACACAGAATAATCCACTTATTGCTGCTCGGTTCCCCGCCTGACAAGGTTCGTAGCATCCCGTCGCACAGGGCCCATACGCTACATAAAAGGCGCAAAAGCACTCTTTTCGCAAATATTATACTATATTATTATTTTAAAATCAATAGTTTTTTTAATTATGGCAGAGTTACCGTAAAGATGATCTCCTCATCCTTAAATGATACTGAAATTCTTCCGCGGTAATCCTGAACAATTCCCTGCGCCATTGAAAGCCCTATTCCGTAGCCTGCGTTTTCGCTGTTATGGGAGGTATCCTCACGGTAAAACCGTTCGAAAAACCTTGTATAATCGGTATCCTTACCGTCTTTATAGGTGTTTGAAACCGATAGTCTTACGCCCTTCGACGAGCTTTTATGGCTGAGCCTGAGCGATACCCTTCCGCCGTCGTCGCAATACTTAGACGCATTATCAAGAAGGATATTGGCAATCTCGCCGACGCCCTCCTTTGTAGCAAGCGCGTGAATGTTTTCGCTTACCGAATAATCAAAGCTTAAGCCCTTTTGCTCAAAAACGGTTTTATAATCTTCACAGCAGGCTTTTATGACGGAGCTTACGTCAACATCGTACAAATCTTTTTTATCGGTTTCGCCGAGTTTTGAAAGCGTTATAAGGTTAGCTATAAGCGAATTAAGGCGGTTAACCTGGTTTCGTATGCTCTTGGTCCATTCGCTTTCGCCGTTTGTCATTTCAAGCACCTCTGCATTGGCTGAAATAACGGCAAGTGGAGTTTTAAGCTCGTGAGAAGCGTTAGTAATAAACTGCTTCTGACTTTCCATATTTTTGATAATCGGCTGCATTGCCCGTTTTGAATAGAACGAAACAACAACAACGAAAAATAAAAGCAGCGTAAGTCCGAAGAACAGTGAATTAACCCTGAAATTAGCGGCGTAAAGAATTTCATTTGTACAATCCATAAACACAATGAGCTTAGGCACGCCTTTATCCGCGCCCGGGGCTGAAAAAGCATATTCCGAATTCTTATATGAAAAATGGCCGTTTTCGTTATTACGCCTCAGCGCGTTATTAACAAAAGATGAAATATCGCTTTCCTTAACCGCGGCGATACGCTTAAGATTTGTTTTTAGAACATTACCGTTATCATCAAGAAAAACGGTAAAATACCTTAATCTGTAGGTATCCTCGGCTGTGAAATCAGGTTCCTCGCTGCCTGAGGAATTCTCATTGGCTTCCCTGGGAAGAACGCCGCCGTTTTTGGCGATAAAATCACAATACTGATAAACGTTACGGACGGCATTCTGGTAATTTGAGCTGTTAACAAGCCCGGTAAGCGCAGCTAAAACAAACAGCATTGCTGCCGTTGCAATTATAATAAATCTTAACTGTAGCTTCCTTATCATTATTTTACCTCTCCGTTAAAGTATAGCTTGCTTCCCTTTCTCCTTTTATTTCAAGATTTGCCTTCACGGCGGAAAGCTTTTGCCTTAAATAAGATATGTAAACCCATACGATTGAAGAGTTGCCGTAATCCTCTCCAAACCAGACCTTATTAAATATTTCCTCAGTTTCGAGCGCTTTATCCTTGTTAAGAATTAACAGCTCAAGAAGCTGAGTTTCTTTTCTTGCAAGGCGAATTGTGCTTGCACCGGTAAGCTCCTGCTCTTCGGTATTAAGCGTAATGTTCCCAACGGTAAGCTTGCCCGAATTGAAAGAATTAAACCTTCTTGTCTGCGACCTTATTCTTGCAAGAAGCTCCTTCATTGAAAAGGGCTTGGTTAAATAATCGTCCGCCCCGGCGTCAAGGCCTTCAACCCTGTCGTCAACCGCGGCTTTGGCGGTTAGCATAATTACGGGGGTAATATCCCCGTAGCTTCTTATTTCCTTTAACGCCTCAATGCCCGTTTTTTTAGGCATCATTATATCGAATACCATACAGTCAAAGGCATTGCTTTTTGCTTCAAGAACAGCCGCCTCGCCGTCATATACGGGGGTAACGTCAAAGCCCTGCGCCGTAAGTACGGCTGTTACAGCCCTTGAAAGCTCAAATTCATCCTCAGCAAGTAATATTTTAATCATTTATATATCCTCGGTTCTGATTAAATCCTTAATGGTTTGCATAGTAATATCGCAGGAAGCAAGCTCGTCTGCACAGCGCTTAAGCTCGCTTTCAACAACCGCCTTGTTGGGAACGGTTTGCTTATACTTCATCTCATGCTCAAGGCTCGCCCACATATCCATAGCGATAGTTCTAAGCTGAACCTCAACGTAAAAGCTTCCAGGATTATTGCCGTTAACATCCTCAAACGGAGCTTTTACAATAAGAATAAGATGATAGCTTCTGTAGCCGTTGGGCTTTGGATTATTTATATAATCCTTTTCCCTTACAACCTCGAAATCGGGGCTTGCCCTGAAATATTCAACAAGGCTGAACACATCGTTAACAAAACGGGTTACAATTCTTACTCCTACTGCGTCATTAATACGGTAAAGAGCGGAATAGGCGTTGGGCTCAAAGCCCTTACGCTTACATTTTGCAAGCATACTTTCCTCGGTTTTTATTCTGTAAGAAAGATGCTCGTAAATATGATGGCCCGTATTAACATAGACGCTGTTATTATATTTTTCTATTTCAGATACAGTGTGTTTTAAAACGTATTCGGCGGCTTCGCCGAAGCCTTCATAAATGCTATTCATTAATTAATACCTTTTCTATTTTGCCGTAATAAACTATGTGATAATCACCGTCGGGATAACAACTGTCAATTATACTTTTATCAACAAACTGCTCGCTTTCAAATTTACCAACGGCAACCTTTTTACAAACAATAACAAGCTTTGCTTCGTCAAAATAAGGTGCCTTCTCAGTAAAAGCAGGAGTTAATGAGCATTCCGCGGCTTTATCAACATCTCTTCCGCTTTTAGAGCCGCAAACGGCGTGGATGCCCTTAAGCTCCTTGGGATAAAAGGAAAGGGTAAAATACTCTTCGCTATCAATAAATTCCTTTGTATAGCGCTGCGGACGGACGTAAACCGTAAGCATATCGAATCCCCAGAGCTCGCCGATTGAGCCCCAGGAAACGGTCATTGTATTAAACCCGCTTTCATTACCCGCAGTTAACAGCCCCCATTGATTTTTGATAAGGTCAACGGGATTTTCTTTAATATCGGTAGCTTTAATCTCTTTAAACACAGTAATCACCTCAATAATAATTATATCAGCCAATCAGGCTTTATTCAACTTTTTATTATAGTTAACGGTTATTATTCCGATAACCGCAAGCAAAAGCGCAAGGAGACTTAAAGGCCCGATTGCGCCGACATTTTTTTCAACAAGGGCGGACAGGAAGAAGCCGAAAATCGGAGTCATAAACCCGCAAACGGCAACCTTTGAAACCTCGTTATACTTAAGAAGCAGGCTCCACAGCGAATAGGCAACAGCCGAAACAAGCGCAAGATATATAAGTAAAGCAAGGCCTTTAAGGCTGACAGTTTCAAGCCTGCCGCCGAAGGCAAGCGCGCCCGTAAGCATAACTGCGCCGCCGAGCATAAACTGATATGCGGAAAGCATTGCGGGGCTGTCATATTCCGAATAGCGTTTGATAAAAACGGAAGAAAAAGCGTAGGATATGCTTGAAAGAATAATAAACGCCTCGCCGATTATTTTTCCGTTACCGCTTTTAAAGGCGTCAAGGCTGATAAGAACAACGCCGGCAAATCCTATTGCACTGCCGATAAGCTTATTAAGCTTAAGCTTTTCAAGCTTGAAAATAAGCGACGAGATAAGCAATGCAAAAAATACGCCCGACGCGTTGATAACCGAGCCCCTTGAGCCCGTTGTATAGGCCAGCCCGAGGTAAAAGAATACATACTGAAATACAGTCTGAAAAAGTGAAAGCACGCCGATTCTTTTAAGCGAGCCCTTATTCGGTTTTAACAGTTTTTTTGAAGCGAGGCTGAAAATCAGCAGAGCGACTATACCTGCAAGCATAAATCTTATACCTGCGAAAAGAATAATTGACGCTGTGTTTTCAGCTTCTATATTAAAAAGCTTATAACCTATTCTAATAGCAGGAAAGGCAGAGCCCCATAAAAAACAGCATAGCCCCGCAGTCAGCCACAACCCGTATGTTTTTGAGAAAAAGTTTTTCATATACTTAATAATTAAAGGGTGCCCCAAAAGACACCCCCCAAATATTTAATTTAGCTTCTTGTTATATCTTTTGAAGTTTTAAGGAATTCATCAGACGCCGGGAAATGGTTTTTATAGATAATATCAAGCGAAGCTTTCTTATCGTGAATAACGGTTACGTTAGCGTGCTGAACGTTAATATGTACGTCCATTTCGTAATCTGCTTCAACGATTTCCTTTGTTGAAGCGTTGATTGTTACCGTACCTACGCCGCCCTTATAGGTTACTACGAAGTTTTCATCAATAGTACCCTCTGAGAAGGAAAGAACCGAGATAGAATTTACAGTGCTTGAAATATCGCCGAGAACGTTGAAGAAACGTCCCTGAGGGTCCGCATCAGGCATTGAAAGAGTAGCCTGCTTCGGCTGAATCTGAATTTTAATATTTCCGTTGCCGGCATCGGTTACGTTGCAGGCAAGAACGTCTTCAGCTGTAAGATGAGAATGAGTTTCGTCAATTTTACCGTCATCTCTTGTATCAAGCTTCGGGTCTCTGTTATCGGCAGGAGGAAGGCCCTTGGGCGAACCCTTGAAAATACCGCCGAGGATTCCGGGAACAAGCTTATCAATCATACCGTTTGACTTACCTTCAATAAGAAGGTTTTCAACAGCAAGGTTTTCATCGCCGAGGAGCTTATAATAAGTTTTAGTTTCGCCGCCTTCTTTATATGTTGCGGTTAAGGTTTTTGTATAATCAAACGCCTCAACATAAAACTTAACAACATCCTCCGGTGTATCAAACTTAACTCCGCCGTAGGTGCCCGGTTTAAACTCGTCAATCTTTGCAACGTCCTCAGATGTAGCAACGGTATCCTCAACGGGAGCTACCTTCGGTGCAGAGAATACAACAATAGCAACGGTTACAATTAAAAGGATTATAAAAAGTCGGGACAAAAATCTGTTAAGCTTTCCGAGTTTTGTACGCGGTTTCATCTTTGCCATAATTTACTACTCCTTACACGGTTAATAAAATGGGCGCAATTACGCCTTTACCACTATATAATACATTAAAACTTTAATAAATTCAACAATTTTTTTCAAAAATCATTAAATATATGCTATAATATAAAAAAATTCCCGATTTTACGAGGTTAAAGCCATGGAAATTAAGCCGATTGCCTATATAAAAAACGATTTTAAAAGCAAGTTTGCAGTGCCGCGCCAAAGCGGAATTGCAAATATAGAATCCGAAATAATTTTTGAAAAGGAATATTGCGATGAAAACGCGGTAAGAGGGCTTGACGGCTTTTCGCATTTATGGCTGATTTGGGGTTTCAGCGAAAACATAAGGGAAAGCCACTCCCTTACGGTAAGGCCGCCGCGCCTCGGCGGAAATAAAAGGGTCGGCGTTTTTGCTACGCGCTCCCCTTTCAGGCCTAACAACCTCGGCCTTTCAAGCGTTAAGCTTATTAAAACGCAATTTAAAAACGGATGCCTTTCATTAACGGTCAGCGGCGCGGACCTTATAGATTCCACGCCGATTTATGACATTAAGCCGTATAT
>ONCR01000034.1 GCA_900316345.1 uncultured Eubacteriales bacterium
AAAAGCCGATATAGCCGATATTGCAAATAACAAGGTTGTTGATTTTATTCTTGAGCTTGTTCAGAATTTATACTGCGGCGATTCGCCCTACGGCCCCGATACAAGGGAGTATAAGCTCACCTGCGGCTTCCTCAATGTAATTGACAGCTTCCTTAATACAATACATATGCCTATCGGCAAGTTCCTTAAGGGCGCAAAGAGCGTTCGTTCTCTCGTTGAGCCCTTGCTTTGGAACAGCGGTTATTGCGACGCGGAGGGAACGCTTCCGCTTTATCCCGTATTTGATGACGATAACCCTGCGCCTCCCGAAATGTTTGAGGAAAAGAAGTTTGACGACCCGGTTAAGCCGAGCAAAAAAGGTCCGTTCATCCTTCTTTGCATAATACTTGTTGTTCTTGCGCTTCTTGCAATAGCGGCAGGGTTAATTGCCCTCATCGTCTTGCTTATTATCTATCTTAAGGGCTTATTCTAAATTTACTGTTGCAATTGTTTTAAATTATTGGTATAATGAAATTGCAAATTTTTCATAATTTATAAGGAGTAATAATTATGGCAGATGAAAAGAAAAAATTTTCTCTCGGCGGTATTGACAGCGCTGCAGAGGAAAAAGGCTCGTTTATGAAAACAATTTGGCAGCTTGTTAAGTTCCTCGTTGTTTCGGGTCTTGTAACAATTATCCAGCTTGTTCTTGCAAACGTTCTTCCGCTTATCTTTGACAGCGTTACGGCTACCATTCCCGGATTTTTACAGGGAATATTTAATCCGGCGCTTATCTTTGACGGTTCAACCGACGCAGGTAAGGAGCAGATAGCAAAGTACGTTGTTGAAGGCGTAGTAACCTGGGGTTATCTTCTCCCCTTCTTCCTTTCAAACCTCATTGCTAATATTTACGGCTTCTATCAGAATAAAAAGACAACCTTTAAGTCTGACGCGCCGTGGTATAATTTCGCAATTTATATTGTACTTATGATTGCGCTTATCCTCTTCTCAACCTGGTTCCAGGGCTGGCTTGTAGGCGTTATCGCTAAGGCTCCGTGGGCATGGCTCAACCGCCTTGCAAGAACTATCGCAGGCCTTGCGGCAGGCTTTGTTCAGATGGTTGTTCTTTTCCCGATGGAAAAATTTGTTCTTCTCAAAGAAAAGAAACCTGCAGAGGGCGAGGCTCCTGCAGAGGCATAATAACAACTTATCAGGGGAGGGAAACCTCCCCTTTAATTATGTTAAAACTTTTTCTTGACAATTGATTACCTTTGTGGTAATATATTCCCACAACAAAGCAGAACGCTCCCGTTCTCCCCTTAAGCGCAAGTAAAAAGGGCAATACTTTTTCAATTGTTATCTGATTAAGTACGGGCGGTCTGCGTTCGTACTTATTTTATTTAAATTAAGGAAGGTGTTTTTTATCAGTAAAGATGCTCCGCAGCTTAACGGCGAAATCAGGGATAAAGAAGTTCGTGTTATTTCCGATACAGGTGAGCAGCTTGGTATTATGAGCGCAAAGGACGCTCAGAAGCTCGCTGACGCCAAGGGCGTAGACCTTGTTAAAATTGCGCCTCAGGCTAAGCCGCCTGTTGTTAAAATTATGGACTATTCCAAATTCCGCTATGAGCAGTCCAAGCGCGAAAAGGAAAACCGTAAAAAACAAAAAATTGTTGAAACAAAAGAAATCCGCCTTTCAATTAACATTGATATCGGCGATTTTAACACCAAGGTTAACCAGGCGCGCAAGTTCCTTTCAAAGGGCGACAAGGTTAAGGTTTCAATCCGCCTTCGCGGAAGGGAAATGGCCCATGCAGACCTTGCGGAAAACAACTGTATGCGTTTCGCCGAGGAACTTACCGAGGAAGCAAACGTTGATAAAAAGCCAAAGCTTGAGGGCAGGCAGGTACTTATGTTCCTCAGCCCGAAGGTTTCAAAACAGTAATTAATTAACGGAGGAAATAAACTATGCCAAAAATTAAAACACACAGCGGCGCTAAAAAGCGTTTTAAGACGACAAAGAGCGGCCAGGTAAAAAGATCACATGCTTATACCTCTCACATTCTTACAAAGAAATCCACCAAGCGTAAGAGAAATCTTCGCAAGCAGGTTGTTGCCGACGTAACAAACCAGAAGCAGTTAAAGAGACTTGTTCCTTATAAATAATTAAGGATTTCGCAAATACAGAAAGTGAGGTAAATAATTATGGCAAGAATTAAGGGCGCAATGATGACGCGCAAAAGAAGAAAAAAGGTATTAAAGGCAGCTAAGGGCTACTACGGCTCAAAGCACATTCTTTTCAAAACAGCAAAGCAGGCTGTTATGAAGAGCGGCCAGTATGCATATATCGGAAGAAAGCAGAAGAAAAGAGATTTCAGACGCCTTTGGATTACCCGTATTTCAGCAGGTTGCAAGGCTAACGGCATGAATTATTCAACATTTATGAACGGCCTTAAGAAGGCAGGCATTGACCTTAACAGAAAAATGCTTTCCGAAATCGCTATTTCAGACCCTGTTGCATTTACAGCTTTAACAGACGCAGCAAAGGCTGCTTTATAATCAAGCAAACCGCGGTGAATTCCGCGGTTTTTTAGTTATATGAGAGGAGAAAATATGAAGGCAATAAACAATAAATGGATGCGCTCCGCCGTTCCTGCGCTGTTAATCCACTGCTCTATAGGAACGGTTTACTGCTGGTCAACCTTTAAAGAGGCTGTTGCAAACAAAATCGGTATGAGCACCTTTTCGGTAGGCTGGGCATTTTCCCTTGCAATATTTTTTCTCGGTATGTCCGCCGCCTTTGCAGGAAGAATGGTTGAGCGCGATATTCATAAATCCTCGCTTATTTCATGCCTTTGCTTTACGGCAGGTATGCTCGGAACGGGGGCGTTTATTCAGTTTACATCCGGCGTAACGGCGCTTATCGGCGTGTTTGTATGCTATGGATGCATAATGGGCATAGGCCTCGGCATAGGCTATTTAACCCCCGTTAAAACGCTGATGCTCTGGTTTTCCGAGCAAAAGGGCCTTGCAACGGGCATATCGATTATGGGCTTCGGGCTTGCAAAGGCTATAGCAACCCCGATTATGGAAAAAATCCAGGCAAGCCTCGGCATTTCCGCTATGTTTTATATTCTCGGAGGCGTGTATTTTGTTATGATGCTGCTTGGCCATTTTCTTCTTAAAAAGCCCGACGGCTGGGTTGAGCCCGAGGACAAAAAAGGCAGCTTCAAGGCGCTTTCAATGTTTAAAAACAAAACCTTTGTAGGTATCTGGCTTATGTTTTTTATCAACATTCATTGCGGACTTGCGCTTATTACATATGAAAAGCAAATTCTCGGCGTTGCCTTTGCAGGTACAGCCGCGCTTGCTGTTATAATAAGCGTTGTTCCTTCGGTTACGGCGGCGTTTAACGCCCTCGGACGAATCGGCTATTCAACGGTTTCCGATAAGATGAAGGACAGAAATACCGTATATAAAATAATCTTCATAAGCTGTATTGCAATTACTGCCGCGGCGCTTATTCCGTTTGCAATTTCAAAGGGAAGCACTTCATTAATCCTCGGCGGAATTGTTATTATTCTTCTCTGCCTTGTTAACCTCGGCTACGGCGGCGGCTTTTCAACCCTTCCCGCGCTTCTTTCCTCGCGCTTCGGAATGGATAAAATAAGCAAAATTCACGGTCTTTCGCTCTCTGCCTGGGCGGTTGCCGGAATTACGGGCAACAATATGAGCGAGCTTATTCTTAAGGCAACAAACCGTACCTACGATTACATTTTAATCGCAACGCTCGCGCTTTACGCTATTGCTCTTGCGGTATGTGTTTTAATGGTCGGCAAAAAGGATAAGGCGTAAATAAAATGTTCTGTCATTTTTGACAGAACATTTTATTTTTTGTTACCGAATTTTTATAAAATAAACTATTGAAATATTTTCAATATAATGTATAATAATATAAATTAATAAAACTGTGATTGTTTTAAACGAAACAGAGCAGCGGCTCAAAATTTAGCACAACGGAGATGTGTATGGAAAGAATCACAAGCAAAACCAATCAACTTGTTAAGGATATCAAAAGGCTTATAACGTCGTCAAAGGAGAGAGCCGAAAAGCGTCTCTTCGTTCTTGAGGGCGCAAGGCTTTGTTTTGATGTCCTTAATTCTGTGTATGGGGTAAAATACTTCCTTATAACCGATGAGGCGTATGCCAGGTATTCTTATGAAGCCGCTAAGCTTGAAGAAAAAAGCGAAAAATCGTTTTTAATAACCGCTGAGCTTGCCGAAAAGCTCGGCGAAACAAAGAATACCCAAGGCGTTTTTGCCGTGTGCGCTATGCCCGAAGAAAAAAATCTTTTAGGAGATAAGATAATCGCTCTCGATTCGGTTCAGGACCCTGCAAATATGGGCGCAATTTTTCGAACGGCTGAAGCGCTCGGGATTGACGGAATAGTTATTTATAATTGCTGTGATATTTATAACCCTAAAACGCTTCGCGCCTCAATGGGCGGCGTGCTGAGGCTTACCCCCGTTAAAAGCGCAGACCTTGTTAAAACTCTTGAGGGGCTTAAAGCAAGCCATAAAATATATTCAACCGTTCCCGATTCCGGCGCAAAGCCTATAACGGAACTTGATTTTTCCGACCCCTGCGTTTGCGTTATCGGCAATGAGGCTAACGGCGTAAGCGATGAGGTTAAGGCGGCGTCCGACGGGCTTATTACAATTCCGATGATGGGAAACGCCGAAAGCCTTAACGCTTCCGTAGCGGCGGCAATAACTATGTGGGAAATGATGAGGTAGCCGATGGATGTAAGATATTGGGTCTGGCTTCAGCTCTGTCTCGGCGAAGGAGCTCACTTCAAGCCTATAATTGAAGAATTCGGCTCGGTTGAAAAGCTGTATTCCCAAAATATAATAGATTGGAAAATGAGCCCCGCGCTCTCGCCGGCACAAGTGGAAAGGCTGACTAAATTCAGCCTCAGGGACGCTGAGCGGGTAATTATTGATTGCGAAAATAACGGCTGGAAAATAGTTTGTTACGATGACGGGATGTATCCCGAAAAGCTTAAAAACATAACAAATCCGCCTGCGGTGCTATATGTTGACGGCGAGCTGATTAATCTTGACGCCTTTGCAACGATAGGCATAGTCGGAACAAGAAAGGCTTCGCCTTATGCTATGAAGGCGGCAAAGCTTACCGCAAAGGGGATTTCGATTTGCGGAGCGGTAGTTATCAGCGGCGGCGCGCTCGGCGTTGACAGCGCGGCGCATACGGGAGCTCTTGACGCAAACGCAAAAACCTATGCCGTGCTCGGAAGCGGCTTCGGAACAAGCTATCTTAAAGCCAACAGCGAGCTGAGAAACAGAATTAAAAACAGCGGCGCGCTGATAACCGAATTTCCTCCGTTTGTCAAGGCAACTAAAAATACCTTTCCGCTTAGGAACAGAATAATCAGCGGCCTTTCGGACGGGTTGCTCGTTGTTGAAGCAGGCGTAAAAAGCGGCTCTCTTATTACCGCACATCACGCACTTGAGCAAAACCGAGATGTTTTTGCGCTTCCCGCTTCAATTCTTGATTATAACTTTTACGGAACGAATAAGCTTATAGAGGACGGCGCAACGCCTGCAACCTCTCCGCTTGTTCTTATAGAAAGGTACGCTGAATACTACAGCACGCTTGACCTTTCAAAAATGCAAACTCTTCGCGAGCTTGCCGAGGGTAAGCTTGAAAGCGATTCTCCCGTAAGGGAACAGGTAACCTTTGATAACATCCGCAAAAACAGAGCCGAAAGGCTTCAGAAGGAGGAAAAAGCTTTCCTTCTTGAGGGTGACGAAAAAAAGGTTTATTCAGCGCTTGACGATGAGCTTACAACTATAGAAGAAATTCTTGAAAAAACAGGGCTTGCGGCCCCCAAGGCGCTTGCCGCGCTAACGGTGCTTGAAATGAAAGGGCTTACCGAAAGCGCTTCGGGCAAGCGATATAAACTGAAATAACAACCGAAAGGAATTATATATAATGTCAAAACTGGTAATTGTAGAGTCGCCTGCAAAGGCAAAAAATATTAAGGGCTATCTCGGAAAGGGATATGATGTAGTTGCGTCTATGGGCCACGTACGCGACCTTCCCGCGGCAA
This sequence comes from uncultured Eubacteriales bacterium, assembly GCA_900316345.1. GTDB lineage: Bacteria > Bacillota > Clostridia > Oscillospirales > Acutalibacteraceae > Eubacterium_R. The sequence goes on from ONCR01000034.1 coordinate 6,110, forward strand.
GGCTTTCCGTGGACATTGAAAACAACTTTGAACCGAAGTATGCCATCATCAAGGGTAAAGAAAATTTTGTAAGCGATTTAAAGAAAAAGGCCGATAAGGCTGAATACGTTTACCTCGCAACTGACCCTGACCGCGAGGGAGAAGCGATTTCGTGGCATCTTGCCAATATTCTTGACCTTAAGCTTACGGATAAAAACAGGGTAACCTTTAATGAAATAACAAAATCGGGCGTACAAAAGGGTATGGCCTCACCGAGAGCGATTGACATTGACCTTGTAAACGCGCAGCAGGCAAGAAGAATTCTTGACAGGCTTATCGGCTATAAGCTCTCCCCGTTTGTCAGCCAGAAAATAAGGCGAGGCCTGTCAGCCGGCAGGGTACAGTCCGTTGCGCTTCGCCTTGTTGTTGACCGTGAGGAGGAAATAAGGGCTTTCGTACCCGAGGAGTATTGGTCAATCGACGCAAAGTTTACAAATCCCCCGGAAAGAAAGGTGTTCTCCGCAACCCTTGTTGAGGACCCTGAGGGAAATAAGCTTAAGCTCGGTAAAAAGAATATTGATAATAAAGAGATGAGCGACCGTATTCTTGCGGAGCTTGAGGGCGCGGAATATACGGTAAAATCCGTTAAGAAGGGCTCAAGAAAAAAGAGCCCGACTCCGCCGTTCATTACCTCAACCCTCCAGCAGGAGGCTTCGCGCCGTCTGTCCTTCCAGGCAAGAAGAACTATGAAAGCTGCGCAGGAGCTCTACGAGGGCGTTGACGTTCAGGGTATGGGAACAATGGGTCTTATCACCTATATGAGAACCGACTCTCTTCGTATATCGGAAGAGGCGCGTGCGGCAGGTAACGATTATATCCGTAAAACATACGGTGAAAAATATCTTCCCGCAAAGCCGAGATATTTCAGAACAAGCGGTAACGCGCAGGACGGCCACGAGGCTATTCGTCCTTCAATGCCTTCCTTAACTCCCGAAAGCGTTAAGGCTTCCCTTACCTCCGACCAGTATAAGATTTATAAGCTTGTATGGGAACGTTTTATAGCTTCGCTTATGGAGAGCTGCCAGCAGGAAACGATGAAAATCGAAATTGAAGCCAACGGCTATCTTTTCAACGCAACGGGTTATACCGTTAAATTCGACGGCTTTACCGCCCTCTATGAGGAAAAAACCGACGACGCCGAAAAAACCGCCGCTGAGGCTCCGCTGCCTCCGATGAAAGAGGGCGACGTGCTTCGCTTAAGGTCAATTCTCGGCAATCAGCACTTCACCCAGCCGCCTGCACGCTACACCGAAGCTTCGCTTATTAAGGCACTTGAGGAAAACGGTGTAGGCAGACCGTCAACCTATGTAACGATAACAACAACTATCCTTTCAAAGGAGTATGTAGTCCGCGAAGGCAAGCAGTTCGTTCCTACCGAGCTCGGCGAGGCGGTAACAAAGCTTCTTAAGGATAAGCTTCCGAATATCGTTAACGTTAAGTATACCTCTAAAATGGAGGACGACCTTGATAAAATAGATTCCGGAAATACGGATTATATTGAAATGATTCGCCTTTATTATAATGATTTTGAGGCTCCGCTTGAAAAGGCAAAGGCTGAAATGCAGGGCGTAAAAATCAAGCTTACCGAGGAAGAAACCGACGTTGTATGCGATAAATGCGGAAGAAATATGGTCGTTAAGGTTGGCCGCTTCGGTAAATTCCTTGCTTGCCCGGGTTATCCCGAATGTAAAAACACAAAGCCGCTTATTCATAAAACCAAGGCTAAGTGCCCGGAATGCGGCGGAGATATTATAGAAAAGAAAACAAGAAAGGGAACCTCATTTTTTGGCTGCTCAAATTATCCCAAGTGTAATTTTATGACCTGGGATTTCCCGAGCGACGAGGCTTGCCCAAAGTGCGGAAAATCGCTTTTCCGCAGAAAAGGAAACGTGCTTTACTGCCCCGATAAAGAGGGCTGCGGCTTCACAAAGCCGGCACCGCGTAAGAAGTAATATGAAAAAGTTTACAGTTGTCGGCGCAGGTCTTGCGGGCGTTGAGGCGGCGTGGCAGATAGCGCAGTCGGGAAACAGGGTAACGCTCGTTGAAATGAAGCCGCTTCGCTTCAGCCCGGCGCATAAAAACACCTCCTTTGCAGAGCTTGTATGCTCAAATTCCTTAAAGGCGCTACGCGTTGAAAGCGCGGCAGGGCTCCTTAAGGCGGAGATGGAGGCGCTCGGCTCGCTTACCGTTCCCGTTGCAAAGGAATTCTCCGTTCCCGCAGGCGGTGCGCTTGCGGTTGACAGAGAGCTATTCAGCAACGCCGTAACCGAAAAAATTAAAAACCACCCTAATATTACCGTTGAAAACAGGGTGTACGATAGAATTGAGGCCGGGCCTGACGATATAATAATTATAGCAACGGGTCCCCTTACCGACGGCGAGCTTGCAGAAGAAATTAAAAGGCTTTGCGGCGATTATCTTTCGTTTTATGACGCCGCGGCTCCGATTGTTACGGCCGACAGTATTGATATGAAAACTGTATTCGGCGCCTCCCGTTATGAAAGGGGAGGCGAGGCGGATTACCTTAACTGCCCGTTTAACAAAGCGGAATACGAAGCCTTTATAAATGAGCTTGTAAACGCCGAGGGCGCAGTAGTTCACGATTTTGACGTTTACGAGGGCTGTATGCCGATTGAAAAGCTTGCTAAAAGAGGGCTTGACGCACCGCGCTTCGGCCCTATGAAGCCCGTAGGTCTTGTTGACCCGAGAACGGGGCATAGGCCATGGGCTTGCGTTCAGCTAAGAAGGGAAAACAGCGAGGGAACGATGTTCAACCTCGTAGGCTTTCAGACCAATCTTAAGTTCGGCGAGCAGAAAAGGGTATTTTCAATGATACCCGGGCTTAAGGAAGCCGAATTCGTACGTTACGGCGTTATGCACCGTAATTCATTTATTAATTCACCGAAGCTTTTAACGCCTTATTTTAATTTGAAAAGCAATGAAAACATATTTTTTGCAGGTCAGATTACGGGCGTTGAAGGATATATGGAAAGCGCCGCTTCGGGAATTATGGCAGGCATAAACGCGCTGCGCCTTGCCGAGGGCAAGGAGCTTATCGCCCTTCCCGTTGAAACGATGATTGGTTCGCTTTCAGGCTATATCAGCGATGAAAGCGTTGAAAACTTTCAGCCTATGGGCGCAAACTTCGGCATTCTTCCTTCAATTGAACCTAAGATAAGAGATAAAAAAGAAAGATACGCCGCTCTTGCAAACAGAGCGCTTGAAAAATTAAAATCAGTGTTGGGATAATTATGGCAGATTACACTTTACTTGAAGCCAAAATTAAATATACTTTCGCTAACAAATCGCTTTTAACCGAGGCGCTTACCCATTCAAGCTATGCCCATGAGGGAAAGCGAAGCCGCCGCTGTAACGAGCGTATGGAATTTCTCGGCGACGCCGTGCTGTCAATTATAACCGCGGAATATCTTTATACAACCTATCCCGATTCGGACGAGGGAACGCTGACTAAAATCCGTTCCTCGCTCGTAAATACGGAGGCGTTGTATGAGTATGCAAAATACATAAACCTCAGCGATTATCTCATTATGGGCAAGGGCGCTTCTCAACGCCATGATGAGGACAAGCCCACCGTTCTTGAAAATGCCTTTGAAGCGCTTATTGCCGCGATTTATCTTGACGGCGGAATGGAAAAGGCAAAGGAATTTGTTCTTCCGTTTTTGAAGTCAGAGGTGGTTATTCATAAATCCACCTTCAGGGATTACAAATCCCGATTTCAGATTATCGTTCAGCAAAACCCCGATGAGCGCTTTCAGTATAAGCTTGTTGATGAAATCGGGCCGGACCACGATAAGCGTTACGTTGTTGAACTTTACGTCAATTCAAACGTAGTCGGAAGAGGAACGGCTTCAAGCAAGAAGGGCGCGGAGCAGGAAGCCGCACGTCAGGCGCTTGAGCTTATGGGAGTAGAGCTATGAAAAAGGGCAATATAAGCATTTTCGTTCCCTTTAACGGTTGCCCGCAGCAATGCTCGTTTTGTAACCAGAAAACCATTACCGGCCAGGCGTATCAGCCAACGGCGCAGGACGTTAAAAACGCCGTTGAAACCGCGCTTAAGAAAAAAGGCTATGAATACGAGATAGCGTTCTTCGGCGGCTCGTTTACCGCTATCAGCCGTGATTATATGCTTGAGCTTCTCAATGCGGCGGAGCCGTATGTAAAAAACGGAAGCGTTAAGGGGATAAGAATTTCAACCCGTCCCGATTATATTGACGGTGAAATATTAACCCTGCTGAAGGATAAGGGCGTGAGCGCTATAGAGCTCGGCGCACAAAGTATGGACGATGAAGTCTTAAGCGCAAATCTTCGCGGTCACACCGCCGAGGACGTAGTTAACGCTTCAAAGCTTATTAAAGACTACGGCTTTGAACTCGGACTTCAGATGATGACCGGGCTTTATAAGGATACCGACGAAAAGGCGATAGAAACTGCAAAAAAAATAATCGGGCTTAAGCCTGAAACGGTAAGAATTTACCCAACCGTTGTGCTTAAGGGAACTTATTTACAGGAGCTTTATGATGAGAAAATATATCGACCGCCTACTGTGGACGACGCTGCGGCGCTGTGTACGAGGCTTCTTCCGCTTTTTGAAGAAGCGCAAATCAAAGTAATTCGCCTCGGGCTTCATTCCTCCGAGGATATAAAAAAGAATATGGTTGCAGGGGCGTTTCACCCTGCCTTCGGCGAAATAGTTCAATCGCGCTTTATGCTTAATAAGGTGCTTGAATATCCGCCCGATGATTACGAGATTTTTGTTAACCCCAAAAGCGTTTCAAAGCTTAAGGGAAATCAGAAAAGAAACGTCTATTTCTTAATTGAAATGGGCTACAATATAAAGTTTACCGTAAGCGAAAAGGTTGCGGTTGACGATTTGAAAATAGTGAGAAGATAATTATGCTTTTAAGAACACTTGAAATGCAGGGCTTTAAATCCTTCCCTGATAAAACAGAATTAAACTTCGGCAAGGGCATAACCGCTGTAGTCGGCCCTAACGGCTCGGGAAAAAGTAATATTTCCGACGCAGTGCGCTGGGTTCTCGGAGAAACAAGCACTAAGTCGCTTCGCGGCTCCAAGATGGAGGACGTCATCTTTGGCGGAACCTCAAGCCGTAAGCCGCTCGGCTTCGCGCAGGTTGTTTTAACCCTTGATAATTCCGATTCCTCGCTTAAGGATAAGGGCGATATCGTTACGGTTTCACGCCGCTACTACCGCTCGGGCGAAAGCGAATATAAAATTGACGGCGAGCAGGTGCGCCGCCGCGACGTTCACGAGCTGTTTATGGATACCGGCCTCGGCGCGGACGGTTATTCAATGGTAGGCCAGGGTAAAATAGATTCCATAATCTCAGCCAAAAACGAGGACAGGCGCGAGCTGTTTGAGGAAGCGGCTGGCATTTCACGCTTCCGCCATAAAAGGCGCGACGCCGAAAGAAGGCTTGAAGCGGCTCAGGAAAATCTTGTCAGGCTGCTTGATATTTTAGGCGAGCTTGAAAGCCGTGTAGGCCCCCTTAAAACGCAGAGCGAAAAGGCTAAAAAATACCTTGAGCTTGCCGAGGAAAAGAAAACGCTTGAAATCGGTGTATGGCTGAATAAAATCAATCGCTTTACTAATGACCTGCGTGAGCAGGAACATAAAATCGAAGCCGCAGATGTTTCGTACGATATTTGTAATAACGAAATTACAAAGCTTGAAGAGGAAATTGAAAGAGTAAATCAGAGCATTGCGGATTCAAATATAAAAATCGAAGAGCTTCGCCTTAACGCCGTAGGCTTTGACGAAGCAGCCCTTCATAAGGACAGCGAAATAAGCGTATTAAATGCGCAGATAGGCCATAATAACGACACCGTTGAACGCCTTAAAAACGACATAACCGATTCCGACAGTATGGGCAAAAGCTTTGACGAGCAGATTGAGGAAAAGAAAACCTTAATATCCGAAAGCGAAGCGGCAATTGAAGCCAAAAGAGCGGAGCTTCTTGCCGTAACGGGCGAGCTTGAAGGCGTTAGGCTCAGCGATGAGGAAAACTCAAAGAAGAGCGTTGAGCTTTCGCGCAGGCTTTCGGAGCTTACGCTTAAGCTTTCGGACGCAAGGGTGAAGGCGTCGCAGGCTTTAACCTCTATTGAAGAAATCAAGGGAAGAATGCAGACGGTTGACGAAGGCGTTGAACAGATTGACGGCGACCTTAAAACCGCTTTTGCCCAAAAAGAGGAAAGCGAAAAAAATCTCGCATTCATTAAAGAGCGTATAGCCGAATACGAAAATTCGATGGAGGGCTACAGCCTTAAAGTTACAACTAAAAACGATAAGGCCGAAAAGCTTCGCGACGAGCTTGACAGGCTTACCCGAGGCGCAGAGGAAAGACGTTCAAGGGCCAAAATGCTCTCGGACCTTGAAAAGAGTATGGACGGTTTTTCGGGCGCCGTTAAGGCTGTTATGAAGCAGTCGCAGGCTAACGCCCTTCCCGGAATTCACGGAACGCTTTCACAGCTTATAAGCGTTGATAACGAATATTCCGTTGCGCTTGAAATAGCTCTCGGAGCGGCAATGCAGAATATTGTAACAAATACCGAAAGCGATGCTAAAAGAGCAATGCTCTTCCTTAAGCAGAATAATCAGGGCAGGGCAACCTTCCTTCCGATTTCATCCATCAGGCCGAGATATATGGAAGAAAAGGACCTTGACGATAACTTCGGCTTTGTTGATATTGCGGCAAACCTCGTTGAATGCGATGAAAAATACCGCGATATTATTTCAAACCTCCTCGGAAGAGTTATGATTGTTGAGGATATAGACTGTGCAATCGGCATTGCAAAAAGATATAAAAACAGATATAAAATCGTAACCCTTGACGGCCAGGTTATGAACCCGGGCGGTTCAATGACCGGCGGCTCAAAAACAAAGGGCGCAGGCATTCTTTCGCGCGCAAATATGATTGAAGAGCTTAACGCCGAGGCTGAAAAGCTTGAGGCTCAGGCTGAGGAGGCTAACGCTTCATTCAAGGCTGCAGTTGAGGATTTGAATAAAGCAAAGGCTGACCTTCAGGGTATTGACGCGGATTTAAGAAATGCAAGGGAAGAGCTTATCCGTGCCGAGGGCGACGACAGAATTGTTGCCGATAAAATTAAATCCCTTACCGAACAGAAGGATTCAATGCTCTTTGAAAAGGAAAATGCCGACGGAAGAATAGCGCTGTTTGAAGAGGCGCACCGCCGCGCAAACGTTGAGGAGCAGGAAATTCAAGGCGAAATCGACGTTAACGAAAAAGAGCTTGATTCAATAACTCAGGGCGCGGCAGAGCTGACCGAACAACGCGAACAGATAAGGCTCAGAAGCCAGGAGATTAATCTTGAGCTTGTAACCCTCGGCAAGGACGCAGAGGCGGCACGCCGTTCAATAGAGGAAATCAGATTAAGACAGAACACCCAGAGCGACAGAGTAAGAACTATTAACGATGAAATTGTTCAGCTTAATGCGCAAAACGGGGAGCTTCTTAAAAGGATTGAGGAAGCAAAGGCGGAGGCTGAATCCCTCCGCGAAAAATCCGCTTCAACAAACGTTAATATCAAGTCGCTTATCGATATAAGAAACGAGCTTGAAAAAAGTATTAACGAAATGAATGCCGCCGAAAAGGAAAAGACAACCGACCGCGAAAAGCTTTCCTCGGAAAAGGTAAGGCTTGAGGAACGCAGAAACGGTATGAAGCGCGAATATGAGGAGCTTATCAACCTTCTTTTCGAGCAGTACGAATTAACCAGGGCGCAGGCGGAGGAGCTGAATATCGTAATTGAAGATATGACCGAAGCAAAGCGCAGGCTTAATGAAATCAAGGCGTCAATCCGCAAGCTCGGCTCAATCAACGTTGCCGCTATTGAGGAATATAAAGAGGTTTCCGAAAGATATGAATTTCTCAAGGAGCAAATCGGTGATATTGAAGCCTCCAAGTCTGAGCTTCAAAGCATTATTTCGGATTTAACCGCCTCAATGAGCGAAAAATTCCTTACCCAGTTTAAGAAAATTAACGAGCAGTTTAAAATTTCCTTTGCGGATTTCTTCGGCGGCGGACGCGGCGAGCTTATTCTTGAGGACCCCGACGACTGCCTTGAATGCCCGATTGAAATTAAAATTCAGCCTCCCGGAAAATCGGTTCAGAACATCAATCTTTTCTCGGGCGGTGAAAAATCGCTTGCGGCTATGGCGCTGCTGTTCAGCGTGTTAAAGGTCACCCCGTCGCCGTTTTGTATCTATGACGAGGTTGAGGCGGCGCTTGACGACGTCAATGTTGAACGCTTTGCAAAATATATGCGTAAGATGACCGATAAAACGCAGTTTATCTCTATCACCCACAGACGCGGCACTATGGAGGAAGCGGACGTTCTTTACGGCGTAACAATGCAGGAAAAGGGCGTATCAAAGCTGCTTGAGCTCCAGAGCGCAGAGCTTGCCGAAAAGATGGGGCTTGAATAATATTTACCGAAAGGATTAACCAATGGGATTATTTGATAAATTCAGAAAAGGCTTAAAGAAAACCCGCGATGAGGGCATTACCGCCCAGATGGACGAGGTTATTGAAAGCTATGAGGAAATAACCGACGAGCTTTTTGACGAGCTTGAAGAAATACTTATTATGGGCGACGTAGGTATGCCTACTGCCGAAAGAATTATCGGTGACCTTAAAGCCAAGATTGAAAACGATAAAATCACCTCCGTTTCCGAGGTCAGGGAAACGATGAAGGATATTGTTGCCGGCGTTGTTTGGGGCGGTTCCTATCTTAAAATCAGAACGAAGCCGTCGATTATTCTTGTTATCGGCGTTAACGGCGTAGGCAAAACAACAACGATAGGCAAGCTTGCGCTTCGCCTTAAGAATATGGGAAGAAGCGTAATTCTCGGCGCAGCGGATACCTTCCGCGCCGCGGCTATAGAACAGCTTCAGGTTTGGGCAGACAGAGCCGACGTTCCGCTTATCAAGCACGGCGAGGGAAGCGATCCTGCCGCCGTTGTTTACGATACTATTCAGGCAGGCAAGGCAAGGGGAAGCGACGTTATTATTATTGATACCGCAGGAAGGCTTCACAATAAGAAAAACCTTATGGACGAGCTTAATAAAATCAGCCGCGTTATTGACCGCGAGCTTCCTGACGCTTCAAGGGAAACCCTTCTCGTCCTTGACGCAACTACGGGCCAGAACGCCGTTAACCAGGCCAAGGATTTCAAAGAGGCTGCAGGTATTACGGGCATAATCTTAACAAAGCTTGACGGCACCGCAAGGGGCGGCGTAGTTCTTGCCATTAACAACGAGCTTGACGTTCCCGTAAAATTTGTAGGCGTAGGCGAACAGATTGACGACCTTCAGCCGTTTGACGCTGACGCATTTGCCTCTGCACTGTTTGATATTAAGCCCACCCACGCAGACGACGAAAATATAGCTGATTTTATTACCGGCATTGAGGAATAATATGGATTTTATTTTAGCAACGAACAATATGAAAAAGCTTGCAGAGATGCAAAGAATTCTTGCTCCGCTCGGCATTAATGTTGTAACGGCAAAGATGCTCGGCAGGGAGCTTACCGACGTTGTTGAGGACGGAACAACCTTTTAGGAAAACGCCGCAATTAAGGCAAAAAGCGCCTGCAAAGAAATGAATATGCCTGCAATAGCGGACGACAGCGGACTTTGTGTTGATTATCTTGACGGCGCGCCGGGTATCTTTTCCGCAAGGTTTTCGGGCGTTCACGGCGATGACGAGGCGAATAACGATTTGCTTCTTAAAAAGCTTGAGGGCGTTCCGTTTGAAAAAAGAACGGCTTACTATGTTTGCGCTATCTGCTGCGTCTTTCCCGACGGAAGGGAAATTACGGTAAGGGGCGAGTGTCACGGAAATATAGGCTTTGAGCGCGACGGAAACGAGGGCTTCGGCTACGACCCGCTGTTCATTGTTGACGGTCGTGCCTTCGGACGTTATACTGCTGAGGAAAAAGATAAAATCTCCCACCGCGGCAACGCTTTAAGGGCATTAACACACGAATTGGAGAAAATATTATGACATCAAAAGAAAGAGCTGCCTGGAGAGCGAAGGCAAATACCCTTGAGCCGATAATTCAAATCGGTAAGGAGGGAATAAGCGATAACCTTGTTACCCAGGTTGACGACGCGCTCGATACAAGAGAGCTTATAAAAATAAAAGTACACCTTGATACCGCGCCGAACGCCCCAAAGGAATTTGCAAACGAGCTTGCCGAAAAAACGGGTGCAAACGTTATTCAGGTTATCGGCGGTGTAATCGTTCTTTACCGCAAGGCGGACGAGAAAAAGATAGCCGAAAAGAAAAAGAACCGAGGTTCAGGCAAGGCAAAGGCAACAGCCAAGAAAAAAGTAAAAATTAAAGGGCTTAGGCAAAGACAAAAAGAAAAGGAAGCTCAAAACCCCTATGCAAAATATGACAGACCGAGGCGTAAATAATGAATATAGGAATATTCGGAGGGGCGTTTAACCCCGTTCATAACGGCCATTTAATGCTGATTGACGTTCTTTCAAGGGCTCCGATGAAGCCCGAATACAAATCGCTTGATAAGTTTATTATTATTCCTACGGCCAATCCT
>ONCR01000112.1 GCA_900316345.1 uncultured Eubacteriales bacterium
AAAGGGGTGAGCCGTCTGCGGCTGAGCAAAAGGTGGCTGCCGTCAGGCAGACGGATGAGGGGCAAAAAATCGGGAGGGCGCGGAGACCCTCCCCTACAAGATTTTCTCATCGCTTCAAATGTAGGGGCCGGTCTCTGTGCCGGCCCGTTTACAATTCGGAATGCGGAATTATTCACTTTTCATTTAATCAGAAAAACCCGCCGTGAGCAAATCACGGCGGCTTTGTTAATCATCCTTCTTTTTCTTCTTTGTTGTTTCCTCTTTTTCCTTTTCCTTTTTCGTTTCCTTTTCGGTTTTCGTTTCCTTCTTGGTTTCTTTCTCTTTTTCGGTTTCCTTTTCTTTTTCCGTTTTCTTTTCGGTTGTTGCAGCCTTTGTTGTTGCGGGCTTCGGCTTGCTGTAGGAGCTGACGGTTCTGTAATTCTCGCTTTCGTTAACGGTACGGGTCAGAACATAGCTTCCGCCGTCGCGTGAGATATTTATTTCAACGTCGCCAACGTCAATCTTTTTCTTTGAGTAAACCTCGCAGGTGAGCTTGCCGTCGGCGCAGTACATATTAAGCCTTATGTCGGCACCGAGGTCGTTTTCAAACTGAAAGTCCTTGCTGTTCCACTGAACGGTTGCGTCGCCGCCGAGGGGAACGTAGCTTATTTCAAGGCTGTGGTAGGTTCTTGCAACGATTTTAACATTTGCGCGAAGAACGGCTTCAAATATTGTTGAACTTACCTGGCAAACGCCGCCGCCGAGGCCGTCAACAAATTCGCCCTCCGCTATAACCTTTGCCTCTTTATAGCCTGCGGTTACCGTTCTTTTGCCTACGGTCTGGTTAAACGAGAAAGTCTGTCCCTTGGGGACAACAATGTTGTTTATTTTTTCAACGGAGGCCTTAAGGTTTTCCGTTCTTGTTACGTCGTAGGAATGGTAATAGGTTGAATACGAAGCGACAAGGTGCTTGTAATCCGGGCTGTCATCCTTCGTAAGGCCTTTATATATTTTTCTCGTTTCGCTTTCGGGGAAGGTGGTTTCCAAATCCTCGGTAGTGGTTTGAGTTGTTGTTTCGGTTGTGGTTTCACGGGTGGTTGCTTCGCTCGCCGCCTCAGCCGTCGGCGCGGCGGCTTCGGGCTCTGCCTTAGGGGAGCATGCCGTAAGAATACCAGCAAGAATAATAACAACAAGCGAAACGCTTATCAATGCTTTCGTCTTTCTTCTTTTCATCCGTTAGTTTCCTTTGTTTTGCTTATTTTTTCTCTTTATAAGGCTTCTTTTTGATTACCCAGCCCTCTTTGTTATGCTGATGAGCGCGCGCAACCGAAAGCGCGTCGGCAGGGATGTTTTCGGTTATTGTTGAACCTGCGGCGATATACGCCCTGTCGCCAACCTCAACGGGGGCGATAAGATTGGTGTTACAGCCGATGAAGGCGCCGTCGCCGATTTTGCAGCGCGATTTTGTTTTGCCGTCGTAGTTACAGGTAACCGTTCCGCAGCCGAAGTTAACGTCCGCGCCTACGTCGCTGTCGCCGATATAGGTAAGATGGGCGGATTTTGTTCCTTCGCCGACTATTGAATTTTTAACCTCAACGAAGTTGCCGATATGAACGCCCTTTTTAAGGACGGAGCCTGCCCTTACCTTTACAAACGGGCCGCAGTCAACGCCGTCCTCAACCGTTGAATCAAGGATTTTGCAGTTATCAAGAATAACCTCGTTGCCGATTTTGCCGTCCTTAATATAGGTGTTCGGGCCGATAACGCAGTTTTCGCCGATTTCGGTTTTGCCTATAATAATTGTATTCGGAAGAATCTGGGTTGAATTGCCTATTTTAACGCCCTTGCCAATCATAACGCCGTCCGTGCAGGGAATATCAACGCCGTTTAACATATGGCCGTCGTTAATATTTCTTCTCATAATCGTGTTAAGGTCGTTAAGCTGGCGGCGGTCGTTGGCGCCGAGGGTGGCCTCGCTGTTGGCGCAAACGTAAGCGCCCTTGTTTTTACCCGTCTTAATTAAAATTTCAAGCGTGTCGGTAAGGTAATATTCCTTTTGCGCGTTTTTGTTTGTTATGTTGCTGATTGCATAAAGCAAATCCTCGCCCTTGAACCAGTAAACGCCTGCGTTGCATTCTCTTATCTGCTTTTCATCCTCGTTTGCGTCCTTATCCTCAACTATGCGCAGAAGGGTTCCGTTTTTATCGCGAAGGATGTGGCCGATGCCCGTCGGGTCGTCAACAACCGCGCTGATAAGAGTAATGGCGTTGTTATTGGCTTTGTGGTAATCGTAGGCGTCGCTTATCGTTTCGGCGTCCATAAGGGGGCCGTCGCCGTTTAAAATAAGAATATCGTCCGCTAAGTGATGCTTAATAAAATCCTTCGCCTGCATAACGGCGTGGCCCGTTCCGAGCTGCGGCTCCTGAAGGGCGGTTTTGATATTGGAATCAAGCGAGGCAAGGTGTTCTTCAACAACCTCGTGCTTATAGCCCGTAATAACGCATATGTCCTCAACGTTAGCCTCCTTAACCGCGGAAACAACGTAGTTAATCATAGGTTCAAAAAGCACCTCGCACATAACCTTGGGAAGATTGCTTTTCATTCTTGTTCCCTTGCCGCCGGCAAGTATTATTGCACATTTCATAGTAAAGCTCCTTTGATTTGGAATTCCTAATTCCTAATTCCTAATTCCGAATTCCGAATTCCGAATTATAATAATTATGCACCAAAACAAAGAATATTGCAACTGTATTTTTTAAGAAGTTTGTTAATAAAATATCACTTTATAATTAATTTATACTATTTTTTCAAAAAATTTTTTAATGTTTTACATAATATTACTAAAAATATAAAAAATATTTGATATTTGAAATACCTTATGTTATGATATAAGCGCATTAAAAGGATACATCTAAATGTATCGAAAAATTAATAGTAATTAATTTTAGGAGGTATTTCTTCTATGGCGAAGAAAAAGTTTTGTTACCTTTTCTCAGAGGGTAACGCAAACATGAGAGAGCTTCTCGGCGGTAAGGGCGCAAACCTCGCTGAGATGACAAACATCGGTCTTCCTGTACCGCAGGGCTTCACTATTACAACAGAAGCTTGTACACAGTACTACGAGGACGGCAGACAGATCAATCCTGAAATTATGGCAGAGATTGAAGAGTACATCGTTAAGATGGAAGAAATCAACGGCAAGAAGTTCGGCGATAAGGAAAATCCGCTTCTTGTTTCCGTACGTTCAGGCGCTCGTGCATCTATGCCCGGTATGATGGATACCATCCTTAACCTCGGCCTTAATGAAGAGGTTGTTGAGGTTATGGCTGAAAAGTCAGGCAATCCGCGTTGGGCTTACGACTGCTACAGAAGATTTATCCAGATGTATTCAGACGTAGTTATGGAAGTTGGTAAGAAGTATTTTGAGCAGCTTATCGACGAAATGAAAGAAGCACGCGGCGTAACTCAGGACGTTGAGCTTACAGCTGACGACCTTAAAGAGCTTGCAGAGCAGTTCAAGGCTGAATATAAGGAAAAAATCGGCGAAGATTTCCCGAGCGATCCTAAAGAGCAGCTTATGGGCGCAGTTAAGGCTGTTTTCCGTTCATGGGACAACCCGAGAGCTAACGTATACCGCCGCGATAACGATATTCCTTATTCATGGGGTACAGCAGTTAACGTACAGGCAATGGCGTTCGGTAATATGGGCGACGATTGCGGTACCGGCGTTGCTTTCACACGTGACCCTGCAACAGGCGCAAAGGGCCTCTTCGGTGAGTTCCTTACCAACGCTCAGGGCGAAGACGTTGTAGCCGGCGTTCGTACTCCTATGCACATCAGCGAGATGGAGCAGAAGTTCCCCGAGGCTTTCGCTGATTTCACAAAGGTTTGCTCAATCCTTGAAAACCACTACAGAGATATGCAGGATATGGAGTTCACCGTTGAACACGGCAAGCTCTATATGCTTCAGACCAGAAACGGTAAGAGAACAGCACAGGCTGCTCTTCAGATTGCTTGCGACCTCGTTGACGAGGGCATGAGAACCGAAGAGGAAGCTGTTGCTATGATTGACCCGAGAAACCTTGACACCCTTCTTCATCCCCAGTTTGACGCTGCTGCTCTTAAGGCTGCAACTCCGCTCGGTAAGGGCCTCGGCGCTTCTCCCGGCGCTGCTTGCGGTAAGGTTGTTTTCACAGCTGAGGACGCAGAGGCATGGAACGCAAGAGGCGAAAAGGTTGTTCTTGTTCGTCTTGAAACCTCACCCGAGGATATTACGGGCATGAAGGCTTCACAGGGTATCCTCACAGTTCGCGGCGGTATGACCTCTCACGCTGCAGTTGTTGCCCGCGGTATGGGTACTTGCTGCGTATCCGGCTGCTCGGATATCGTAATGGACGAAGAAAATAAGGTATTCACTCTCGCAGGCAAGCAGTTCCACGAGGGCGACTACATTTCAATCGACGGCTCAACAGGTAATATCTATGAAGGCATTATCGCTACCAAGGACGCTGAAATCGCAGGCACCTTCGGAAGAAT
>ONCR01000033.1 GCA_900316345.1 uncultured Eubacteriales bacterium
TTTGCAACGTTTCGCGGCAAGGTGTGGGCACCTTGCCCTACAATTGGTGTGCAAAACGGCGTTTATAATGGGGCGAGGGGCTTGCCCCTCCCGAAATTCCGAATTCCGAATTCCGAATTAAGTAGGGGAGGGTCTCCGCGCCCTCCCGAAATTCCGAATTTAAAAAAGGCGGTGCAACCGCCTTTTTTATTGAATTAATCGTTAACCGTAAAGCCTCTTGCCTCGCGCTGTGCGGCAAGCTCCTGTTGCATTTTCTTCTTGTTTTCGCCCGAAAGCTTGTAGAAGAACATCGGAATTGAGCAGAGCAGCATGCTTATACCGGGGATAATTGAAATCAGCGCGAAGATGGCAAAATTCTGTGATGACGGAAGCTCGGTAGCGGCCTTGATAGCCTTTGTGCTGAGCATTTCTTCGGGCTTGAAGTGAATAGCCATATACATAAGAATAATGCCGCAGGTTGAAAACGCCGAGCCGAACTTGTTAATAAGCCCCTGGCAGGCAGAGCCGAGCGCGTTATCGCGGTGGCCCGTTTTAAGCTCCATATAATCAAGGCAATCGTAAATCATTGCGATTGAAAGCGTGTTGATTACGCCGAGGGGGATACATTCAATAAGCATAAACGGAATGCAGAAATAAATGCCCTTGGTTGCAAAGAAGCTTCCCTGCGCCGCGTGAATCGCAACCCAGCCCATAAGCGTTGTTCCTATGCTTGCAACAAAGCCCGCAAGGCAGGTTGTAATAAGAAGTTTTTTATAATCGAACTTCTGCATAAGCTTCGGCATAAAGATTGTTGAGCCGAACATACCTACAACCGCGCACATCTGGAAAATCGTTTTAACCGTACCAACCGAGCCGTCGATAGCCGCGGTTTTATCCGCAAGCGACAGCCCTGTAAGGTCCGGGCCGATGTAAAACGCATAACGGCCGACGTGGATAGCCGCCGCCTGAACCATATAACGTCCGCTTGAAAGAATGCCCATGGCTATTAAAAGAAGCAGGGGCTTGCAGGTGAAAACTCTTTTAAGCGTTGAGGGCTCGCCGGGAACCTTCTTCGTCGGGGGAGGAACGGCTCTTTCTTTAATATGAAAGTATGAATTAATATACATAACCGAGCCGAGAATAACAACTATCAGCGCGATAATAAGATACTTTTTCTTGTTATAAGCCACAGGGTCGGCAGAGCTGATAATCTTAGGAAGAATAAAGCCTGCCGCAAGGAAAAGCACCTCGGGAAGCGCAGAGCCTACGCTGTTCCAGATTTTGGAAAACGAAACAACATGGCTTCTTTCGTCGCTGTTGGGCGTAATAACGTTCGGGAAGCTCCAGAAAGGAACGTCCGCCATAGTATAAACCATGCCCCAAAGAACGTAAACAACCGCGCAGAATATCATAAGCGGCTTTAAATCAAGGTTGGGGCTTAAGTACATAAGAATTGTAAGCAGCGCAATCGGGGGCGTTGCAAAAAGGATATAGGGCTTGAGCTTGCCCCATTTTGTTTCGTGCCTGTCAACAATAACGCCCATAATCGGGTCGTTAATAGCGTCCCAAACACGCGCAAGAAGCATAAGCATAAGAACAAAGGTCAGCGGAAGCTGAAGCGTTGTTACGTAATAGTCGCTTATGTAGCTTGACATCATGGCGTAAATCATGCCCTGGCCCATACCGCCGATAGAAAACATCCATAGCTCTTTTTTACTGACGTAGGTTTTTTGCTTCTGAAGCGGTGAAGAATTACTTCCCATAAATACAACTCCTTAAACTTTATAGCTTTATTATAATAAATTAATACCTTTATTTCAACACACAAAATCAATAACGGCGTTATCGGTTTCGCTTTCGTAATAGCTTCCCTCGCAAAAGCACCTGCCCCTTGCGGTAACGCGGTTGCCCTTAACGCTGAAAACGTAGCCCTGGCCGAGCTTTGAATTAAGCCCGTGGTTAAGCACGCCTACGGTGGGAAGCGAAATGCACTTGTAGCTTCCGTAATCCTCATAGTTAAACGCGCTGATTCCGTAATGAAGGTGGCCCGTTATATAAACGATTTTGCCGTGGCGTTCAAATATCGCCTTAAGCCTGTCGCTCTGAGCGCCTACCGAACCTCTCCAGCTTCCTTTGCCCATCCACGATTCGGGCAGGCCGTTGGTAAGCTTAAGCGGATAGTGATTAATTATAAACACGGGCTTGCCGGTTTCATTTCTGTCAAGCTCGGTTTCAATTCTGTCAAGCTGCGAATCGGAAAGATAGCTCGCCTCAAACGCGTTTCGGTCAGGCCCGAGCATAATGAATTTATAGCCGTTTATTTTGCCCGTGTAAAAATAGTTGTCCTCTCCGCACTGCACTGCGTTTTCAACGTGGCCGAGAAAGGCGTTGAACCTTTTAAGCTGTTTTTTGAAATTTCTTATTCTAACGTCGTGATTGCCGGGAACGATTAGTATTTTTTTAAACTGCTTTGCAACGCGGTTAATCAGCCTCGCCGTCATCCTGTATTCGCAAAGCGCGCCGTATTCCGTAATATCGCCGGCAAGAACAAGGGCGTCAAAATTGAGCCCTGAGTTTTCAACGTCGCTCAGCGCAGAATAAAACCGAGCCGAGCGCAGCGGCGAAAGCGCGGAAATCTGAGGGTCGCCGAAGGCGATGAAGCTAAGCTCTGCGCCTTCGTCAGCGGTTATTAAATCGTCCTTTTTCGGAGTTGGCGCAACGTCGGAATCAAGCGCTTTTGCAAGCCCTTTAACCATAAGCTTATAGAAAAAACTTGAAAGTTTACGTTTCATGTTATCACCGCCTGACTTAATTATAAAAGAAAAATGAACATTATTCAACAAATTTTTATTATCCTTGACATCGTTTTGTATGTAAAATATAATTTAATCGGTGATAGTTATGTTTGATTATATACTTATTTTAGGCGGCCCGATTGACGGCGAACGCCCGACGCCCCTGCTGTTTGAACGAATCAACAAGGGGGCGCAGCTTGCACGCGAAAATGAAGCGGTTAAAATAGTCGTTTCGGGTGGAATAAAGGGCGAAACGCAGCGCCTGAGCGAGGCGCAGATAATGAAAAATTCGCTTCTTGAGCTCGGTATAGACGAGGAGCGCATTATTCTTGAGGAGCAGGCAAAAACCACTCTTCAGAACTTTCAGTTTACAAAAAGGCTTTTGGGAAGCGAGGCGCGCGTTGCCTTTGTTACAAGCAAATTCCACATCTGGCGAAGTAAAAAAATAATGAAAAAGGCGGGCGTCAGCTATCAGGCGATAGCCTCGCCAAACGGCAAGGGCTCGCTCGGCTTTCGCATTCGCGAATGCTTTCTTCGCCCCCTTGCGTTTTTCAATATAATATGGTAACTGCTTTAATTAACGGCGATAACGGGAAACCTTGAAAAGGGTTTCCCGTTTTTTTGCAAGCCGATGGCTTACAAAGCGCAAAATGAAAAGTGCAAAGTGAAAAGTTAAGGACGGGCTCCGCCCGTACCCGATTATAATGGGGTGTGGGGCTTTGCCCCACCCTCAATTTTTCACTCTTCACCCTTCACTCTTCATTTTCCTGTAAAGGGCTATAGCTTGTTTTACGCATAAATCGGGCAAAAAATTTTTATTTTCGCCTTTTTTGCCGAAAATATGCATAAAACGTGAATAAAAACCGCCGTTTCAAGGGTATTAGTGAAGGGGTTTTTTAAAACGCTCCTTCAAAAATCACGGCAGGAGGGATTATATGCCACGAAAGAAGAAAACAAACAGGGAGAAGGTGGAGCAGGGCTTAACGAAACTCGCCTTCGGCGACGTTGCCGACGCGGTTTCGCTTTTGTTTCTGCCCGACGAGGAGGCCTTATCAAGGCTGCCGAAGTTGAATCTTTTTAACGTAAGCGAAATTAAACGCCCGAGGGGCGGCGGTATGGAGATTAAGTTTTACGACAGAATTAAGGCCTGCGAGCGGTTAAGGGATTACGCCGGGGAAAAAACCGATGAAGGCATGGGCTTTTATCAGGCGCTTGAGAAAAGTGTTGAAAACGCAGAAAGTGTATTAAACGATGAATAAGTTCACCCCCTTTTCAAAAAAGCAGCTTATGGTTTTAAACTGGTGGTGCAGGGGAAGCTCCCTTAACGGCAAAAACGGAATTATCTGCGACGGGGCGGTAAGAAGCGGAAAAACGCTTTGTATGTCGCTGTCCTTCATCGGATGGGCGTTTTACGGGTTTAACAAAACGTCCTTTGCCCTTTGCGGAAAAACCATTTCCTCGCTCAGGCGAAACGTCGTCGTTCCGCTTCTTCCGCTGCTCAACTCGCTCGGCTTCGAGGCGGAGGAGAGGATAAGCAAAAATTACATAATAATCAGAAGGGGCAACGCGGAGAACCGCTTTTATCTTTTCGGCGGAAGGGATGAAAGCTCAGCCTCCTTAATTCAGGGTATGACCCTGGGCGGCGTTCTTTTTGACGAGGTTGCGCTTATGCCGCGCTCGTTTGTTGAGCAGGCGCTTGCCCGCTGCTCGGTTGAGGGCTCGCGCTTTTGGTTTAACTGTAACCCCGAACACCCTTATCATTGGTTTTATAATGAGTGGATTAAAAAGGCCGATGTTAAAAATATGCTTTATCTTCACTTCACAATGGACGATAATCCCTCCCTTTCAAACGAAATTAAATGCCGTTATAAAAGCCTTTATTCAGGCGCGTTTTACGAAAGGTTTATTGAGGGCAAATGGGTTGCCGCCGACGGCCTTGTTTACCCGATGTTTTCGCCCGAAAAAAACGTTAAACGGGGCGGGAACTTTGATAAATATTACCTTTCGTGCGATTACGGAACGGTTAATCCGTTTTCGCTCGGCCTTTGGGGAAGAAGCGGCGGCAGGTGGTACAGAATTAAGGAATACTACCATTCCTCGCGCGACAGGGGCGTTCAGCTCACCGACGAGGAGTATTACCTTGAGCTTAAGGCGCTTGCCGGCAAAAGAAAAATAACCGCCCTTGTTGTTGACCCGTCCGCCGCCTCGTTTATTGAGGTTGTAAAGCGCCACGGCGAATATACGGTTATCAGGGCAGATAACGACGTATTAAAGGGAATCAACAGGGTTTGCCAGGCCCTTAAGGACGGCGAAATTTTTATCTCGCCCGAATGTACGGATTCTATCCGCGAATTTTCGGTTTACCGCTGGGATAACGATATCCGCCGCGACGCGCCTAAAAAGGAAAACGACCACGCAATGGACGATATACGTTATTTTGTTCAGACCGTTCTCGGCAGCGGCGCTGACGATTATTCGTTTTCCGTTGCAGTAGAAAGGAAGTGATTTAATGGGATTTTTAAGCAAAAGAAGGGAGGCCGCGCCGCCCGAGGGCGGAAGCGTTGCCGTTCAGACCAAAAGCGCCGAGGCGCACCCGTTTTCAGCCCTTTCGCACTACGTTCCCGCCGCAGGGCCCGATTCACGCGTTTACCGCGCTCTGCGCGAGGGCGTGCCGATAATCGACGTTGCGGTTAACAAAATAGTTCGCCTTCTCGGCGGCTTCAGGTTTGAAACGGGCAGCGCGCAGGTTGACACGGAAATAAACCGCTTTTTTTCAATGATAAACGTCGGGGGAAACCAAACGGGGATTCAGAGCTTCGTTGATACCTATGCGGAGCAGCTTCTTACCTACGGAACGGCCGTAGGCGAGATAGTTATTAACTCCTCGGGCATAGCCGCGCTTTATAACGGCGAGCTTGAAACGCTTGACGTTAAAAGAAAAAAAGGCTCGCTTGAGCTTGATTTTTACAACGTTTCCTACGGCGCTCCGAAGCTTTTGCCTTATCCCGAAAGAATACTCTTTACGGTTTTAAATCCCGAGCCGGGCAACATTCTCGGAACAAGCCTGCTTCGCGGACTTCCGTTTGTAAGCGATATTCTTTTAAAAATCTATAAAACCATCGGAACAAACTGGGAAAGAGTAGGCAATCTTCGCTACGCCGTTACCTATAAGCCTCAGAACGAGGGGACGGACAGGGCATTTGCAAAGGAAAAGGCGAACCATATGGCGGAGGCCTGGCGTGATGCTATGGCGTCAAAGGACAGCGTTAAGGATTTTGTTGCCGTGGGCGACGTTAAGGTAAGCGTAATCGGCGCCGATAATCAAATTCTTGACAGCGAGGTTCCCGTACGCCAGCTGCTTGAACAGATAATTGCAAAAACGGGGCTTATGCCCTATATGTTCGGGCTTAACTGGTCAACAAGCGAAAGGATGGCAAGTCAGCAGACGGATATTCTTACCTCTGAGCTTGAAGCGTACCGAAGAATAATTACCCCCGTTCTTAAAAGAATCGGCAACGCATACCTTATTTTAAACGGTATTGCAAAAACCGCCGAGGTCGTTTGGGACGATATTACCCTTCAGGACGAAACCCAGCTTGCTCAGGCGCGTAAGCTTAACGCGGAGGCGGATAAAATTTTACAGGAGGTTAACGCGTGACAGAAAATTTAAGCGATATTGAAAAAATCAACGCCTTTTCAAAAAAAGAGCTGAAAGAGGACGAGGTTTACGTCTTTACTCTTACGCTCTGCGATAACGACGTTGACAGGGATAACGAATGCTTTTCAAAGGCAGCCCTTGAGGAGCTTGCGCCTCTTTTCGTCGGCAAAACAGGAATTTCCGACCACTCGATGAAAAGTGCCGACCAGAAGGCGAGGATTTTTGAAACCTTCGTTGAAAAGGCCGAGGGCGAAAAAACTGCCTACGGCGAAGAGCTTTACCGCCTTAAGGCAAAGGCGTATATGCTTAAAAACGCCGAAACCCAAGCACTTATTGATGAAATTGAGGGCGGTATAAAAAAGGAGGTTTCCGTTTCCTGCTCTATGGGCGGAGCGGTTTGCTCAATCTGCGGCAAGGATATGAAAAAGGAGCGCTGTGAGCATATCGGCGGAAGGCGCTACGGCGGCAGGCTTTGCTACCGTATACTTACCGAGCCGAGCGACGCTTACGAATTCAGCTTCGTCGCCGTTCCCGCGCAGCGCAGAGCGGGCGTAACAAAGGCGTTCGGCGAAAAGGCGGAGCTTGAAAACGCAATTAAAAAGGTACGCACCGAGAACGGGGGCGCCGTGCTTTCCTCCGCTGAAATGAAGCGCCTCGGCGATTACATTGAAGCCCTTGAGGAGGAGGCGCGCCTCGGCGAGCGTTACAAAAAGGAGCTTTGCGCCGAGGTTATAAGGCTTTTCGGCTTAAGGGTGCCGGAGGTTGACATAAAGCTGTTTTCATCGGTTGCCGCGGTTATGACCGTAAACGAGCTTCTCGGCTTTAAGCAAGGGCTTGAAAAATCGGATAAGACGGCTGAAATTCAGCTTGCGCCCTCTGAAAACAGAGGAAAAACGGACTTTTCACAATTCAGAATTTAGGAGGATGATTTATGAACAACATTTCTTACAGAGGCTTTAATTCAAGCGCGCTTACGTTTAAAAGCGAGGCTGAATTTGCAAAGGGAGACCCCGTAACCATCAACATTCAGGGCAGATGCGTAGCCTCAACGGACGGCGACGCCTTCGTAGGAATCTGCGTTTCGGTAAGAGGCGAGCTTATTACAACCCAGATGGAGGGCTACGTTGAGGTTTCATATAGCGGAAGCGCGCCCGGCTACGGCTGGACAAGGCTCTGCGCCGACGGCAACGGCGGCGTAAAATCCACCGATGACGCTACGCGCCCGTTTTTCAGGGTTATCAGCGTGGATACTAAAAACAAAACCGTAGGCTTTATTCTTTAATCAAGGGAGGTTTAAACTATGTCATTTGATAACATCAAGCTTGAAAAGGGGCTTTATACAACCTCAAAGGGCTTTACGAAGGCGCTTGAGGAGCTTGACCCCTCCGAAAACTATAAGGGAACCGAATATGAAGGGCTTGACGCCTTTCAGCGCCAGCTTAAGCGCTTTAACATTAAGGTAAGCGGAAGCGACAGCGACAGCGTTTCAAAGTTTTTTGAAACCTCCTCGTCGGCGGTGCTTTTTCCCGAATACGTTTCGCGCGCGGTGTATCAGGGTATTGAGGAAAACAATACCCTTGAAAAGCTCATCGCCGCAACAACCAAGATTGACGCGCTTGATTACAGGGCTATTCAGTGCTCGGCAAGCGATGAGGATAAGGCGCTTATGGACGTAGGCGAGGGCGCTTTTATTCCCGAAACGGTTATTTCAACCAAGGACAGCCTTACAAAGCTTAAAAAGCGCGGAAGAATGCTTGTCGCTTCTTACGAGGCTATCAAATTCCAGCGCCTTGATATGTTTACCATTATGCTTAAAAAGATAGGCGATTCCATTGCAAATCAGCAGCTTGCTGACGCTGTAGCGGCGCTTACCGAAAACGCCGGAACGGTTACCTTAAGCGGCGAGAATATTGCGTATTCCGATATTATTGCGCTTTGGAACGGCCTTTCCCCGTACAATATGACAACCATGCTCTGCCCGTCCTCGCTTCTTCCGGAGCTTCTTAACCTGGAGGAATTTAAGGACAGCAGCGCGGGCCTTACCTTCCACGGCACGGGCAAAATGATTACCCCTCTCGGCGCGGAGCTTGAACGTATTGACGACAGCCTTTCAACTGGCATTATCGGCCTTGATAACCGCTACGCGCTTGAAAAGGTTCAGGCAGGCGAGGTGCTTACCGAATTTGACAAGCTTATTGACCGCCAGCTTGAACGCGCGGTAATTTCAACGATAACCGGCTTTTCACCTATCTTTACCGACGCGGTAAAGGTTCTTGAATAAAATGAAAACCGGCGAAAAAATACTTGAAGCCTTAACGGTTATAAGCCCTCGCGGCGAGGAGGAGCTTCTGTCTTACCTTCCGCTTATTGAAAGCGAAGCTCAGCTTACCGAAAAGCGGCTTGAGGAGGTCGGTGAGGAATACGAAGCCAAGGCGGTTATGCTCGCCGCGGCAAGGGTTAATTACAAGCTTGCGCTTATAAGCCAGAGCAGCGATAAAATCAAGTCCTTCAAAGCGGGAGATGTAAGCCTTAGCGAGGGAAACGAAGCGCTCGTAAACGCAAAGGCACTGCTTGACGAAATAAGCGCGGACTGCCCCGAGCTTGCCGGGCGCGACGGCTTCGAGTTTAAAACGGTTTAATTCTTCGGCGGAGGTCTTTGCCTCCGCCGCGACAGGGGATGATAATATTATTGATAAGTCATCGGCAATTGAAAAATATTTAAAACGCCTCGGAAGAAGCGTTACGATTATAAAAAACGGAAGCGAAACCGAGCTTTTTGCGGTAATCGAGCAAACGTGGAAGCGCAATAAATCGCGCTTTGAAAAAAGCATTTCCCCCATCGGCCGCTACTATAACGGGTATTACATTTATTACGGCCCGTCAAGCTTTGATATAACGGGGCTCGGCGATGAGGATTTTGCGATTATAGACGGTAAAAAATACTATTTTATTCAAAGCGAATGCGTTAAGGTCAGCGGCGTTATTCAGTATTACCGCGGAGTTTTAAAAAAGGAGCAGGAGGATATAAACGATGAGCTTGTTTCATCTTACTGAATACGCCTATGAGCTTCTTAAGGCTGAGGAAACGCTTTCGGACGTAAAAATAATTAAGGCTTATCCGTTTAAGGACAAGCCCGTTCGGCTTAAAAATACCGTTATTGCGGTTATGCCCTCAAGGCTTGAAAGCGAGGCGGTTTCGATAGGTGGCGAAAAGCAATCGGCTGAAATCAGCTTAAGCCTTGCGCTTTATACGCCGATTCAGCGCGGCTCCTCTGAGCTGTTAACCGTTGCCGAAAGGGCGGTTAACGCGCTTTTAAAGCTGTGCCCCTCAAAAATCAGCCTTTGCGAAACCGAGGAGGCGGAGGCACTCGGCTGTATAAAATGCGTTTGTACCTTTACCTTTTCGTTGAGCTTTGAGAGCAGTATAGAGGTGAATTATGGAGAATAATGAAATGACACTGGCCTCCGATATTCAGGAGCTTAACGATTATCTTTACCTTGATTCAAGGCGGTACGATAACGTAATAGGAGGCGAGGAATGGACAGTATAAAAATGAGCTACCGCGGCTTTTGCTTTAACGCTAACCCTAAAACGGTTAAGGCGGTTATGAAAAAGGAAACGGAGGTAACGCTCTTTCCGTTTAAGCACGGCCGCTGCCGCGAGGGCGCGCAGGCACCGATAACCGTTGAGGGCAGCGGAAGCTTCTTCGGCGAAAACGCAAGAGCGCAAGCGCAGGCGCTTCTTTCGGTTTTTAAAAGAAGGGGCGCGGCATATCTTTTTTCGCCCGTGCTTTTTCCTATTAAAGCGGTGTTTACCTCTCTTGAGTTTTCGCTTGACGCGCCGAAAAACCGGATTGATTACCGCTTTTCCTTCGTTCAGGAGAGCAGCGAAAAGGGCGGAAGCTTCGATTTCGGCTACACGCTTGCCGAAAAGGGCGAAAACCTTTTTGATATTTCATCAAGAACGGGCGTTTCAATAGAAAGCATAATTGATTTAAACGGCTTTGAAACCCCGTTTTCGGTTAAGGAGGGGAACAGAGTTTGGCTGAGATGAACATAAAAATTAACTGTGCCGGCAACAAAAGCATTACGGTTGAAAACCTGATTTCCTACGAATGGTCAAGGGATTCCTCCGCGGCGTGCGACGGCCTGCGGCTTTGCTTTGAAAGCGAAACGCCCCTTGCCGAGGCGGTCAGCCTTGAAATGAAAAAAGAGGGCGAGCTTCTGTTTTTCGGCTACGTTGATTTACAGAGCAGAAGCGATAACAGGGAGTTTATTTACGCGCGCTCCTCAGCCTGTCTTCTTGTTGATAACGAGGCGCCGCAGCTCACGTATAATTCGCCCTGCGTAAACTCGCTTTTTGCGCTTAACGCTGCGCCGCTCGGGTTTGTTAACAGGCTTAAAAACAGCTATACCGCCGAAAGCTATACCGTAAGCAGGGGAACAAGCTGTTACGGCGCGATTAACAACTTTGTTCGTATGTTTTCAAATAAAAGCGTTCTTGTTAATCCGCAGGGAGAGCTTTATATTCCCGACGGCAAGGTTGCCTATACCGTAAACCCCGAAAGTATTTTAAGCGAAAAAAGAAGCATTAAACGGGGAAGTGCGGTAAGCAGAATAGATTATAAAACCGACGGCGATTACGTTCACCACCGCGAAAGCAGAGCCCTTACAAGGCTCGGAATTAAAAGAACGCGCCACCTTAACGCCGCGCCGCTTTCGGAGCTGCAGCGAAGCAGATACCTTTCCCGAAGGCTTGAGGAGGCGGCTAAGGCGTATTACAGCGCGGAAATAACCGTTGAGGGCGTTGAAACCGCGGAGCTTTATTCGCCCGTAATTCTTGACGGTTACGACGGTTATTACATCACCTCGCTTGTAACTGCCTTTTCCGCCGGCGGTGAAACAACAAAAATAACGCTTTTTAAAAAGCTTGACCTTGAGGAGGCGGATTATGTGGCTTAGCAGAATTATTAACAAAACCGAAAGCCCTCCCCTTGCCGAAACGGGCGAGGTTACGCTTTCGTCCGCGGAAAACTGGGAGGCCGACGCGTCTCAGAGAATGAGGAATATCAACTCCTACGCCCCTTACGGCTATTCTTATAAAGCGCCCGTCGGGGAGGAAATTTTTGTTCTTTCGGCAGAGGGCGGCTTTGCCTCGCTCGGAACAAAAGCAAGCTCGCAGGGGCTTGAAGCGGGGGAGGTAAAAATATGCTCGAAGGGCGGCGCGTCAATTGAGCTGAAAAACGACGGAAGCATAGTTTTAAACGGCTGTGTAACCGTAAGCAGGGGAGGTCAGATAACGGGATGGCGCTAAAGCTTGAAAACGGCGATTATGTTAAAAATGCTCAGAGCGGAAATTTCGAGCGCGTTGAATATACCGACGAGCTTTTGCAAAGCTGCTTCGTCGCGCTGAACACGCTTCGCGGAAGGTTTTACCCAAATAAAAGCTTCGGAAGCCGAATAAGGCAGGGCCTTTCCCTTCCGGAAAACGAATACGCCTTCGCCCTTGCCTGCCAGGCGCTTGAAGGGCTTGACGGCGTTATTGTTAAGGCGGCGAGGGTTGAAAACGGCAACGCCCGGATTTCCCTTATTATTAACGGAAAGGAAAAAGAGGTGAACATAGTTCTTGATAACAAGCTATAACGAAATACTTAATAAAATGAAGGCGGCGTTTTTTGAGCGCTGCGGCGAAAGGGTAACGGAGCTTTCGGATACCTCTGCAAGGCTTGAGGCGGCGGCGAGCGAGCTTTTTTCAATCGCCTGCTCGGCGCAGTACGTTCTTCGGCGCGCCTTTCCCCAGACAGCAGACGGCGAATATCTTGATTACCACGCCGCCCTACGCGATATTACGCGCAAGGAGCCGTCAAAGGCGAGTGGCGAGCTTACCTTTTTTGTTAACGCCCCTGCCGAAAGGCGGCTTGAAATCCCGTCCGGAACAATTTGCTCAAAGGCAAACGAGCCGTACGTTCAGTTTGAAACGCTTGAAGCCTGCGCCGTTGCCGAGGGAGAAACGGAGGCAACGGTCCGCGCAAGAGCGCTTGAAGCAGGCGGCGAACACAACGCCCCTCAAAACACGGTAAGCGTTATGGTTAACGCTCCCTCGGGGATTGACGGGGTTTACAACGCCTCGGCGTTCACGGGCGGCGCGGACGCCGAAAGCGATACAGCGTTAAGGAAAAGAATTCTTTCGTCCTACAGCATTCCGCAAACGGGCTTTTCGCTTGAAGCGTTGCGCACGGCTCTGCTTAAAAACCGCGAGCTGCTTGACTGTAAGGTAAGCTATGACAGCGGAGAGGTTGTTGTTGCCGTAAGGCTTAAGGACGGCGCGGTTTTCGGCGCCGTTGAGGAGGAAATAAGGGAGGCTATAGCCGTTACGGAGCTTTTCGGCTGTACGCTCAGCGTTGTTGAGGCGCATGAAACGGGCTTTTCCCTTACCGTTGAAGCGAAGGCGCAGACAACGGACCGCGAGGAGCTGCAGGAGAGAATAAAAGCCTCAATTAAGGAATACCTTTCCTCTGTAAATATCGGCGAGGATATTCTTTTAAACAGGCTTGTTTACTGCGCCGCTGCGCTTGACGGGGTGAGCTATTGCGAGGTGTCCTCGCCCGAAGCGGTGCAGGGACGCCTTCTTTGCCCCGACGGCGCATATTTAAGTCTTAACGAAATCAGGGTGAGCTGTTATGAATAGCGCATACGAAAGACTTTGCGGCCTTTTCGGCGCAATGGGGCTCAACCTTGAAAAAGGCAGCTACGCCGAGGCGGAGGCGTACGCCCTTGCCGCAGGGTGCGAAGAGGTCAGCCGCCTTATAGAGGCAATAAAAAGCAGGGTGTTTGTTCTCGGCGAGGACGGCGAGCCTGGCCTTTTTGCGGATATGCTCGGGCTTGATTCGGCCTTTCTTCAAGGCGAAGAGCTTAAGGAGTATTTAACTAAAAGGCTTTCACACAGCTTCGGCGACTGCGAGGGGAGCGACGCGCTTTTTGACGAGCTTTCACTTATCGGAAGAATTACGGTTACCCCAACGGCCACGGCGAACACCGTAAGCGGCCTGACAAAAAAGGGGCTTCGCTTCTTCGGCGCGCTCTGTGCCGGCGGCTTTCCGTTTAATAAAAGCGTTAAGCTTGATTGGGGCGGGATGACCTTTGACGAATGGGACGCGGCGGCGCTCACCTTCAGGGGCTACGATTCCCTTCGCCTTCCCTTTAGCTGTATTGACACCTTGAGCGCAAGCCTTATTTAACATACTGCCCCTGCAGCAGTAATTTTGCAGGAGAAAGGGTTTAAATGAGCAGTACAAACAAAACGCAGAACCTACAGCTTAATTCGTGGCTCGGAAGCGACGTTCCCCAAATGGAGGATTTTAACCGCGATAACGTAATTATTGACAGCGCTATATCAAGCCACGGCTCAAACGCCGATATTCATTTAACGGCGTCCGAAAGGCAAAAATGGAACAATCCCTATTTTATGTTCACCTATTACGGCAACGGAAGCGCAAGCCGGTCCATAACGGTTGAAAGCAGCTTCGTTCCGAAATGGGGAATAATTTTTGCCGTTAACAAAACGGCGGACGTTACGGACTTTAACAACAAGGCGGATTATAATTACCTTGCCTTCGTTTCGTCAAGCGGCTCAATGCAGGGCGCGTCGCTCAGCGCAAAGCAGCTTACCGTAACCCAGCCGCCCTCGGCCGCGCTCGGGAATGAATATAAGGCGTTTAACGAGGTAGGCGTTACTTACGTGTGTATAATGTTTGCTTAAAAAATATCTTTACATTAACTCATTAAAGTAATATAATATCGGGTAGTGCAATTTGCGCTGCCCGATTTTTTTAGGAGAATATGATTTATGGCTGTATTTAAATCTTTTAATGCGTTCAGGCCTGCAAAGGAAACAGGCAATTTAATCCCCGCGCTTCCCTACGACGTTATGAACAGCGAGGAGGCAAGGGAAATGGTTAAGGGAAACCCCTATTCCTTCCTTCACGTTGACAAGGCGGAGGTTGACCTTTCGCCCGACGTTGACCACTATTCGCCCGAGGTTTACTTAAAGGCGAAGGAAAACCTTTTATCCCTTGAAGCAAGCGGCGCGCTTATCAGGGACGAAAAGCCCTGCCTTTACATTTACCGCCAGGTTATGAACGGAAGGTCACAAACGGGGCTTGTTGGCTGTGCTTCGATAGACGATTATCTTAACAACGTTATCAAAAAGCACGAGCATACCCTTGCCAAAAAGGAGCAGGACAGAATTAATCACGTTGATTACTGCGACGCCAACACCGGCCCGATTTTCCTTACCTACCGCGAAAACAAGGAAATCAGCGGAATTATAAATTCCTGGATAAGAACCCACAGCCATATTTACGATATTAAAAGGGATTACGTTTATCATACCGTGTGGCTTATTGACGACGACGAAACGATTAAAAGGCTTGAAAAGCTTTTCACCGGCGTTTCTTCGCTTTATATTGCCGACGGCCACCACCGCTGCGCCTCCGCCGTTAAGGTAGGCGAAAAAAGAAGGGCGCAGTTCCCCGATTATACCGGGGAGGAGGAATTTAACTTCTTTCTTGCAATAGCCTATCCCGATTCCGAGCTTGAAATTATGGATTATAACCGCGTTGTAAGGGATTTAAACGGCTATACCTTTGAGGGCTTTATTAAAAAGGTAAGCGAAAAGTTTGACGTCTCTCCCCTTGAAAAAATGCAGTCGCCCGAAAGGAAACACAGCTTTTCAATGCTCTACGGCGGAAAATGGTATTGCCTTACCGCCAAAAACGGCACGTTTGACGAAAATAACCCCGTTGAACAGCTTGACGTTTCCATTCTTCAAAACAACCTTCTTTCCCCGATTCTCGGAATTGAAAACCCAAAAACGAGCGACAGAATCGATTTTATCGGCGGAATAAGAGGGCTTAAGGAGCTTGAACGCAGGGTTAACGACGATATGGAGCTTGCCTTTGCAATGTATCCTACAACGATAGACGATTTAATGTCCATCGCGGACGCGGGCGAAATTATGCCGCCAAAGTCAACCTGGTTTGAGCCGAAGCCGCTTTCGGGCTTCTTCATTCACCATTTGTCATAAAAGATAACCGCTGTGAGCCTTTGGCTCACGGCGGTTTTATTATTGCTTAAGTTTATAACTGCTCGGCAATTATGCTTATTAATTCCCTTGTTTTATCCCAGCCGAGGCAGGGGTCTGTTATCGATTTTCCGTAAATACCCTCTGACGCGTCCTGCCTTCCGTCAACAAGATAGCTTTCAATCATAAAGCCCTTAACCATTTTGTTTATATCCTCGCTGTGGCGCCTTGAATGAAGAACCTCGTTAGCTATTCTTACCTGCTCAAGATACCTTTTGCCTGAATTTGAATGGTTTGTGTCAACGATAACCGCCGGGTTTTCATATCCGCCCGTGCAGTACATATCGTGAAGAATTCTTAAATCCTCGTAATGATAGTTCTGGTGGTTAATTCCGTGCTTATCTACGCTTCCGCGAAGAATGGCGTGGGCAAGGCTGTTGCCGCTGCTTTCAACCTCCCAGCCGCGGTAAAGAAAAACATGACTGCCCTGCGCCGCCTTAATCGCGTT
Source organism: uncultured Eubacteriales bacterium (assembly GCA_900316345.1). GTDB lineage: Bacteria > Bacillota > Clostridia > Oscillospirales > Acutalibacteraceae > Eubacterium_R. The sequence goes on from ONCR01000033.1 coordinate 16,023, forward strand.
AAGCATAATCGAAAAGTCGCCGCTGGTGGGGTTTTTCATTCCTACGGGGATGTTAAGCGAGCTTGAAAGAAGGCGGTGCTCCTGGTTTTCAACCGAGCGCGCGCCAACCGCAACGTACGATAAAAGGTCAGATAAATACCTGTGGTTTTCGGGGTAAAGCATTTCGTCTGCGCAGGTGAGCCCCGTCTGTTCAATAGCGTCCTTGTGAAGCTCTCTTATCGCAATAATTCCCTCAAGCATATCCGGCTTTTTGTCGGGGTCAGGCTGGTGAAGCATTCCTTTATAGCCCTCGCCCGTAGTTCTCGGCTTGCCGGTGTAAATTCGCGGGATAATAAGAATTTTATCGCTTACCTCTTTCTGAACCTCGGCAAGGCGGTGAATGTATTCAAGCACCGCGTCCGCCCTGTCCGCAGAGCAGGGGCCGATTACAAGAAGAAACTTTGAGCTTTTGCCGGTGAAGATATCCGCAATCTCTTCATCGCGCGCTTCCTTAATCTTAACTGCCTCCGGCGACAGGGGATATTGCTCCTTAATCTTTTTCGGAATAGGCAGCTTCCGCTTAAAATTAGCGTTAACCATATTGTCCATAGTTTGTTACCTCCTAAAAAGGTATAATAACATCTTTAAACTTAATAGTCAAATTAAATGAAGAGTTAAAAATGAAAAATGAAAAGTTTCGGGTGAGCTTCGCTCACACTCATTATAATCGGGTACGGGCCGGCACAGAGACCGGCCCTTTTCATTTTTCACTAAATTTGTAGGGGTTGACGACCTCGGCAACCCGCGCGCTCATTTTTCCCCTCATCCGTCAGCCTTGCGGCTGCCACCTTCCCCCGATTTTTTGCCCCTCATCCGTCTGCCTGACGGCAGCCACCTTCCCCCGAGGGGGAAGGCTTGATAGGTTTGATGATTGTAGGGGAGGGTCTCCGCGCCCTCCCTGTTTTTTGCAACGTTTCGCGGCAAGGTGT
>ONCR01000031.1 GCA_900316345.1 uncultured Eubacteriales bacterium
CATAGCAACGGCCAATGCCATAGAAAGAGATTTTTATTTTTTTTTTTTTAGCAATCGGAGATATTGTTTCAAAGCCCGGCTGTGAATATTTAAGGGAAAAGCTTTTTTCGCTTAAAAAGGAATTCGGGGCGGATTTGGTTATCGCAAACGGCGAAAATTCGGCTGTGGGAAACGGAATCCTTCCCCAGAGCGCGCAGTATATTTTTGATTCGGGGGTTGACGTTATAACCCTCGGCAACCACGCGCTTCGCCGCCGCGAGATTTCGGATTATTTAGACGAAAACGAATTTATCATACGTCCGGCAAACTACCATAACAGCGCTCCGGGCAAGGGCGCGGTTTACCTTGACAAGGGCGCTTACAGGGTTGCCGTAATCAACCTTCAGGGCGCGGTTTACCTTGATAATATTGAAAACCCGTTTGACGCCGCCGAGCGCGAGGTTGAAAAGGCAAAGGCACAGGGGGCAAACATTATAATTATAGATTTCCACGCCGAGGCAAGCAGCGAAAAAAGGGCTATGGGCTTCTTCCTTGACGGCAGGATTTCAGCCCTTTTCGGAACTCATACGCACGTTCAGACCTCCGACGAGCAGATACTTCCCAACGGCACCGGTTATATTACCGACCTCGGAATGACGGGGCCGTATTATTCGGTTCTCGGCGTTGAGCCCGAGCGCGCAATTCAAAAGATGAAAACAAATCTTCCCGTTAGATTTACCAATGCGGAAGGCCCCTGCGTAATTGAGGGCTGTTGTTTTGAGATTGATACAAAAACGGGCAAAACCGTTAAAACAGAAAGGTTCAGAAGATGATAAAAAAGCTGGTATGCGTAATAACGGCGTTTGCGCTTTGTTTTTCGCTTGCGGCGTGCGGCGCAAAAAAAAGCGAAAGCCCCGCCCCCGTTTCGGTTCAGAGCGAAACTACAAGTTTTCACGAAATTGACACCTCAAGCTTTAAGCTGAGCTATTCAAAATCGGACAGCCTTAACCCCTTCTCATCAAAAACGCTTAACAATCAGGTTTTGCAAACCCTTGTTTTTGAAGGGCTGTTTATTCTTGACGAGCAGTGGGAGGCCGAAAATGTTCTTGCCGAAAGCTATGAATATACCGACAGCGAAACCCTTACCGTTAAGCTTAAGCAGGGCGTAACCTTTTCAAACGGCAAGCCGCTTAAGGCTGAAAACGTTGTTTATTCATTTAATCAGGCCAAGGATTCGCCCCATTGGAGCGCCGCGCTTTCCTGCTTCTCCTCAGCAAGCGAGGAGGGCGATTATGAGGTTAAATTCAGGCTCAGCCGCCCTAACCCCGAGGCTCACAAGCTTTTAACCTTTGCCGTTGTGAAAAAGGACAGCGATAAAAAGGGCTATCCCATAGGCAGCGGACGCTATAAATTCGGCGAGGGCGACGGCCTTGTTTACCTTGAAAAGAACGAAAAATACCGCGAGGAGTTTTCGCCCCATTTTTCAAAGCTCATTCTTGTTAACATAACCGCCGAGGAAAGCATTGAAAACGCGGTTAACATAGGCAATATAAGCTTTGCTTTCAGGGATATGTCAAGCGGAAGCAAAAATAAAATTCAGGTTAACAAAAAGCCCGTAAGCCTTAACAACCTTGTTTATATCGGCATTAATAACGAAAGCGGAATAACGAAAAATGAATATATAAGGCAGGCAATCGCCCTTGCCGCAGACAGGGAAACCCTTGTTAAAAGCGCTTACCGTGGCTATGCAAAAAGCGCGCTTTCGGTATTTAATCCTGCCTCCGCGCTCGGACGGCAATCCCGGATATTCGCTTCAAAAGCAAAGCTTGACGAGGCTAAAAGAGCGATTGCCCAAAGCGGCCTTGACGAAAGCGAGCTAAAGCTTGATATTCTTACAAGCAACGACGAGGGTAAGGCAAACGCCGCCCAGCTTTTGAAGCAGCAGCTTGAGGCGGCGGGCTTTAAGGTTACGATAAACAAGGAAAAATCTTCCGAATATAAAAGCAAAATTAAAAGCAAAAGCTTTAATATCTATATAGGCGAAACGAAGCTTACGGGCGATATGAGCCTTAACAGCTTCTTTACAAACGGAGGAAGCACAAGCTACGGAATAAATAACGGCGAAAGCAAATGCGCCGCCTCGTACAGCGGTTATTTAAACGGCGAAAACGAAATAGGAAGCTTTATTCTTGATTTTTCGCAGGAGCTTCCGTTTATTCCCCTGCTTTACAGACAGGGTATGATTTGCTATTCAAACGGCCTTCGCGGAGATATGCAGGGCTATGCCGACAATTGCTTTTCAAATATAGAGGACTGGTATTTTAACTGATGAGGCTTGAGGATTACAGCATTCAGTACGTCAAGGGCGTAGGCGAAAAAAGGGCGGAGCTTTTTCATAAGCTCGATATTTACACGGTAAACGACCTTCTTCACTTTTTTCCGCGCCGCTATCAGGACTGGAGCAAAACAAAAACCGTTAATGAAGCTGAAAACGGGGAGCTTGTTACAATAAAAGCAACGATGATTACCCCGGTTAAAGAGGCGTTAATCCGAAAGGGCTTAACGCTTTATAAGTGTAACTTTTCTGACGGCGAAAACGTAATCCATGTAACAATTTTCAATAATAAATACCTTGCAAAGGCGCTTCGCACCTTTGACGATTATATTCTATACGGCAAGCTTGAAAAAAGCTTTACCGCCGCTTCAATGAGCTCGCCTCAGATTGAAAAGGAGGATTCCTCAATAGGGATTCATCCGATTTATCACGCAACCGAAAGCCTTAATTCAAAGGCGATAGCAAAGGTTGTAAGAGCAGCGCTTGAAAAATTTGATTTAATTGAAGAAACGCTTGACGACGAAATCAGGTCAAAATATGACCTCTGCTCGCTTGATTATGCAATAAGGCAAATCCATTTTCCGAAAGACGAAAACGCAATAGCCGTTGCAAGGCGCCGCCTTATTTTTGAGGAGCTTTTAACGCTTCAGCTCGGGCTTCTTAAGCTTAAGGATAAAAAATCCGTTAAAAACGGATATCCTATAAATAAGGATTACACCGAAGAGTTTATTAAGCTCCTTCCGTATGAGCTTACGTCCGCACAGCTTTCGGCTATAAACGATTGCACAAGGGATATGCTCAGAAGCGATATTATGAACCGTCTTATTCAGGGCGACGTCGGCTCGGGCAAAACCGCGGTTGCCGCGGCGGTAATGTTTAACGCAGTTAAAAACGGCTACCAGGCGGCTATGATGGCGCCTACCGAAATCCTTGCCGCACAGCATTTTGAAACCCTTTCAAAGCTGTTTGAAAACACAAAAATAAAAATCGCACTTCTGACAGGCTCTACAAAAGCAAAGGAAAAAAGGGAAATAAAAGCCGCCCTTGCAGACGGCTATATCGATATAATTATAGGTACTCACGCGCTGATACAAAATGATGTTAAATTCAGCCGCCTTGCGCTTGTTGTTACCGATGAACAGCACCGCTTCGGCGTGGAACAGAGAGCGAACCTTGCTATGAAGGCGGAAAATCCTCATCTTCTTGTTATGAGCGCAACGCCTATTCCTCGAACGCTCGGGCTTATTATTTACGGCGACCTTAATATTTCCGTTTTAAACGAAATGCCTAAAGGAAGAAAGCCCGTAAGAACGGACCTTGTTGATTCCTCATACCATGAAAGGATTTACAGCTTTATTAAAAAGGCTGTAGACGGCGGCAACCAGGCTTACATCGTTTGCTCGCTTGTTGACGAGGGAGAAACCGAGCTTATTTCGGCAAAGGAATACGCCGAAAAGCTTTCAAACACCGTCTTCAAGGGATACAACCTCGGGCTTCTTCACGGAAAGATGAAGCCGAAGGAAAAGGATAACGTAATGTCCGCCTTTGCGCGCGGCGACGTTCAGATTCTTGTTTCAACAACGGTTATTGAGGTTGGCGTTGACGTGCCTAACGCAACGATAATGCTTATTGAAAACGCGGACCGCTTCGGGCTTTCACAGCTTCACCAGCTACGCGGAAGAGTAGGAAGGGGCGCGGACAAAAGCTATTGCATTCTGGTTTCGGACAATAAAAGCGAAAGCTCGCTTGAGCGGCTTAAAACGGTTAAAAGCACCTCTGACGGCTTTAAGCTTGCGGATTACGACCTTAAAACAAGAGGCCCCGGCGATTTCTTCGGCAAAAGGCAGCACGGCCTTCCGAACCTTGTTATTGCCGATATGCTTGAGGATATGGAAACGCTTCGCGAATGCCGCGCCTGCGCCGAGGCAATGCTTAAAGAGGATTACGGGCTTGATAAATATCCTGCCCTCGTTCACCAGATTAACGAAATGTTCCGCAAGGCGGTAAATTAGCAGCAAACAAAAGACCGACTCATCAGAGTCGGTCTTTGTTTGTTTATTTACCTTGCGTATTGGAATTCGCTGCTGCGGATATTCATAAAATTCTGATATACGTCGCTGTATATCTGCCTTTCACTCGCCTTTTCCTTAATAATCATAGCATAATCCTTTGCGTTGATTATTCCGTCGTTATTAAGGTCAAGCGCAACTATCGGAATATTAACAGCCGCATTATCCGAATCGGCGGTAAAGCTTATTGTTCTTTCAAAGCTCAGGCCGCTGTTGGCAACAATGGTGATGCTGTCCCCCTCGTCAACATTAACGGTAACGCTTCCGTTTTCGGTTGTATAGCTTTCGCCGTTAATTGTAATATCGGTATTAACCGCATAGCTTCCGGTTACCGCGTTAGGAGTTTCAAGCATTACCGTATTAACCGTGAGGTCAAAATCGGTAGGCATCGGAATACCCGAAAGTTCAATATCGTTAATGCCTGTATTACCCTTTGTTACTTCAACGGGATCGTCAAGCTCATCGCCTTCAACGGTTTCGCCGCCGTTGATGAATACCTTAAGGTAAAGCCTGCTCTGATTGTCGCATGCGCTCGGAAGCGGAAGGTTGTTAAAGGTTTCAATTGTTGAATCCGCGCCGTCGTTGCTGATTGCCCTTGTATTTGAGGAGGCAACGTAAGTGAATGTTGAGCCGTTGGTTGAATATGCAACCGCCCAGTCGCGCGGGCCCTTGTTTGACGAAAGCTGTTCAAGGTTAAGCGTTAAATCGGTATAACCGAGCGAGCTTGTTTCAATAAGCCAATAGCCGTTGCCGTTCGGGTTGTCAAGGTTCTTGGTTGCCTTGAAGATGTTATCGCTTGCCCACGAAACCTTAACGCCGTAGGTTCCCGTATATGTAAGCGTTGTTCCCGTAACGGAATTCGGGTACATTGAAAGCGTGCCTGCGTTCGTTCCGCCCGTGTTGGTTGCGGTGTAGCCGTCGGCGCTTACGAAGGATTCAAACGGTTGCTTATCCGAATACTTGAATTCGGTTACAAGCGTGCCCTTATAGTAATAGGCCTTTGTATTAACCTCGCTTCTGTCGTCGCTGTCGCCCGTCCAAACGGATACGGTGTACGGCCCTGCCGTCTTGGTATTGAAGCCCTCGGCAGTTGAAATTGAAATACCGGTGTCGGGATAATTGCCCGAAAGAATTACGTTTGAATTCTTATCGGTTACGGCATACTGCATCGGAAGCCCGTCAGGACTTACGTACTTGATTGTGCCGCTGCCGAAATAGCTTGTGCTCTTATTTGTATAAGGCATCTTTAATTCACCGTTTTCGTCGCCGCTTATTGTAACGTTGTTAAGGTAAAGGTTGCCCTTTGACTGGTTGTTATGAAGCGTATCGCCCGCGTTGGTAAGATTTTCGGTTGTTGCAACGCGGATGAAAAGCTTCTTCTGATTATTACACTGAGCGGGAAGCGAAGCAAGCGTGAGGAAGTCGCCGAGAGCCGTCGGAAGCTCAACGTTGCTTTGAACGGTTGACCAGCTTGTTCCGTCAAGGCTGTACTGAAGCGAAAGTGATTTCGGTCCGCTTGCGGTAGTATAGGCATTCGCTGTAAACTTAATATTGCCGAAGCCCACTGTTGAAACTTCAAATGTAAAGCCGGAATCAGCGCTCCACTTTGCTCCGTCGTCGGGAGATACGGCAAACGCGCCGTTCTTGTTGTTCCAGAGCGGTGCATACTGCGAAACTCCGTCGGTATAAGCTGTCATCCTTCCGCTTTCGCCGTAAATGCCGCCCGTCGAGAATACGGTTGCGTTAGTGGCATTTTGCGGATAATCATCGTAGCTGAAGGAATTAATATTCGCCCCTGCATAGGTTACGGTATACGTTGTTGTATCCGAAACGATTTCGCCGAACTGAGCATAAGCGGTAACAACCGCCGTATCTCCGGCAACAGACGTGCTGTCAAACGGGTTGAACGGCTCGGTGTAAAGCCTCGGCGTATCGCCGTTAACGCTGTAATAAACGTCCGCGCCGCCGTTGTTATCTTTAACGGATACGCTGTTCGTGCTGTAAATCTTTGAAGCGTCGCTGTAAATGGAATCGGTTGAAACCGTAGGTGCGTCAAGGCTTGTTATAATGTCAAGCGAAACGCCCGTTACCTCAATATTGTTAACAGCAGCGTCGCCGCTCGTCTGGCCGACAATAACGTTAATTCCGTTAATCGCGGCGTTTTCGCATACCGCCATACGGATATATACCTTTGATTTATCGTTGCAAACTTCGGGAAGAGCAACCTCGCTGAAAACGTCTTCAAGAGTTTTGTTGTCGGTAATGATATACTCTGAATTTTCAACAGAGGTAAAGTTTGTTCCGTCAAGCGAATACTGAAGAATCCAGCTTCTCGGGCCCTTCTTTGTTCCGCCGAGCTTTGCCGAAAACTTGATGTCCTCATATCCCTTTGTTGAAACCTGAGTTTCAAAATACGGATATTCGCCCCATGCAAGTCCGTCGGTTTTGCTTGTTCCCATTACGGGAGCCTGGTCCGAAGCAAGGCTTCCCGTCTGGCCGGCATAAATATCCGCTGTGCCGGACCACTTTATTTTAGCGTTTGAGGTTGCGTTAACCGATGCGCGAAGCTCCGCAGTATCGGCCTTTTCGCCGCCCGTTGCCATATAGTAATAGCTTGCGCCCGTTGCGTCAGCGTTAACAAGAGCCTCGGGAGCGGCGGTATAATCGTAAGTCCACTCGGCGATGGTTCTTGAATAGCCTGCGGGGCGGGTTCCTTCGTATACGGTACAGTCGTTTGAATAAATAGCCGCGTAGCTGAAGTTTGTTCCGTCGCCCTTAACGGCAACGCTAATCGTCTTGCCGCGGTCGTCTTCACTGACAATATATTCGCTGCCCGTTTCGCCTTCAATATTTACGCCGTCAGCGCGCCACTGGTAAGTAATATAATCGTTAATCGGATTTCCCGAGGAGTTGGTTACGTCAACCCTGAGGGTATCGCCTGCATAAGCGCCTTCAAGAATTTGTGCGCTTCCGCCCGAAAGCGTTCCCTTGCTGATTGTAAAGGTTACGGTTTTTGTTCCCGTAAACATTCCGAGACCGGTAAGAATAAGCTCCGCGTCATATGTTGCGCCAACGTTGTTAGCATATGAAAGCTCGTAATCAACGCCCTCTTCAAGAGCAACGCCGTTATATGTAATTTCGGGGGTAGGCCTGATTTCATCGCCCGTGCAGGGAATCGGGTCAATTGAACCGACGCTTACGTTTGCTACGTCAACCGTGCTTATCTGGCTGTCAATCCAGTTGTTTCTTTTAGTTACCCAGTTTGCAAGCGATGTTGTAATGCTCGAAGCGCTGTAAGCTGTTGAAATGCCGTGGCGGATATTGTTCATCTTGCCTGACTTTTCAATGGTAGCCGCGTATTCGGCAATGGACTTAAGCTTGCCGCTTTCATCGGTTGCATTACCGAGAAGTATTTGAGTAGCAGGCCTGATTCTTGAGAACCAGTATTTTTCAACCATGCTCCAGAAATCAGAGCAGTTGTTTGCAAGCGCGCCGTAGAAGGTACGGCACATATTTGATGTTCCTGTGCCCGCGGTATAGCTTGTTGTTGAATCCGTAGGAACCCAGCGGTAAATTGCGCCGTTTTTAGCATACCAGGTCTGTCCGTTTGAGCAGCTGTTGCCCCAACGCGACTGGCTTCCGTTATAATACCACGCGTGGTCCATATCCCAAAGAGGGCCTGCATAAATCTTGCCGTCAACCGTATCGCTGTCCTTAAAGAAATAGTTTGAGGTTGTGGACGCGTCAAGGTTTTGGAAATACTCCTGCATCCAGTAATAGAGAACTGCGGATTCGGCGTCAAGAAGGTCGCTCCACTTTTTGCCCTGATACTTTGCCGCGGGAGCAGGATTGGTTTTTGAAACGTTGCTGCTTCCGAAAAGGCCCGATTTAGCCTTATGGGTTGTTGTTACCGATTTGTTCGGAACAACGCCGTTATTATAAACCGCACCGCCGAGAGCAAAGAGCAAATCGTAGCAGTAATTAACCATATCGGTAGAAACGTAATCGCAGCTCTTAATTGTCCAGCCCTGGCCGTTATAGGCGCAGAAGCCTGCGTTTTCCTCAACCCATCGCTTTGAAATTTCAAGTTCAAAAACGTAACCGCCGGTTACGTCCTCAGGGCTCTTAAGGCTTGAGGAATATTCCTTCTGACCTACGTTACCGCTATTCGATTCGGAAACGGAGCTTGCGCTTGTTCCCGTTAAATCCTTGGGAACAACAAGGCCCGTGGTCGGGTCAACCGTTCCGTTAGCGATTTCAAGATTTTCGTATGCGTCAATAACGTTAACTCTGTTTGATTTTATCTGAATTCTTTCGGCAAGCTGATAATTTCCGAAATACTGCTGGTTAACGTAAAGGTCAACCGGCTTCGTATGCACCTGATAGCGAAGGCCTATGTAATCCGCCATATCATAGGTAATCTGGTCCTTTAAAAGCGACGGGTCAGTAGAATTATCGTTAGCAATAAGGCTCCACTTTTTAGCCTTCGGCATTCCCTGAAGCGATGCGGATTCCGCAAGCTTGATGTTATAGGGCTTCTTGCCCGTAACTTCGTTCCAAGTGGCATTACCGCGGCCGTTCATCTTGTCAAGGATTCCGTCGTAGTCAACCGTGCCGTCGGGTTGGGTAACCATAATGGTGCCCGATTCGGAATTGCTTTTTGACGAGTTAATTGAACTGATTGAGCCGGAAGCGGTATCAATATAAATTGCGCCTACTTCGCCCGATTTCATGGCGTTAACGGTGTAGTTGCTGCTGCCCACGGTGAAGGTATAGCTCTGCGAAACGCCGCCCGCATTAATAGCGGAAAGGGCGTTAGTAGGTTCGCCGCTTGTAAGCGTTGTGCTTCCTATTTTAACCGTCGTTCCCGAAGCAAACCAGAACTTAAGGTTATTACAGTCTGCATTTGAGGGAAGGAAAAGATAGTAGTTGCCCGAGGTTGCAACCCTGTGAATGCCTACGGCGCCTACCATAGTTGTTTTTGTTCCCGAATTAAACGCGTTAACGTCGTCCTGGGTTAACGTGTTTTCGGGGTCCGCCCAAACCTTTAAAAGCGAGCTTTCAAGGTTCTGCGCCGCAGGCGCGTTTGAAGCGGCCGCAAAAAACGGAACAGCGCACAGGCTTGTTACCATAAGTGCCGTTGCAACTATTATCGCTAATACTCTTTTTGCTGATTTTTTCATTGTATTTCCCTACCTGTTCGTAATGGAATCAATATCAATTATACCCACGCTGCCGTTCCACTTGCATTTTGCGCTGTTGCCGTTGGCAGTGGCTGTATATTCCTTATTCTTTGTAATGCCCGAAACGGAATAGAGGAACTTCGTGCATTTGTTTGACGAGGATTTAACATCCTTGATTGTGATAATCGCGGGAACCTTGCTTTCCTCTAATGCCTTATCGGTTCCGCGGCTCGGCTTAACGATTTTACAGGTTATGCTCGGCTGCTTTGAGGCTTTCTGAACGGTTGTGATTTTTTTACTCTCGCCCCTTACGATACCGCCGTTGATTGAGAAGGTATCGCCCTTGCCCGAGCGCACGCCCTTATCGGTTTCGCCCTTTTCGGTATTGTTAATTCTTCTTACCTTGAACGAATATTTTTCAAGCGCGGTTGAGGTTATTGTTCCGCCGTTAATTACTATTGCGTCGTCGGCGTCTATACCGTCGCAGGCGGAGGAGCTTATATTAGCCGTTCCGCTTTCGGAAATAAACTCGTCGCACCTGATGCCGTCGCCGTTGGTTTTGACGTTGAGCGTTCCGCTTTCAAGGGTTACCTTGCTGTAGGAATAAATTCCCCTTGCGGCTCCCGTGTTCGCGGCGAGCGTTGAGGTATTCGTATTCTGGGCCGTAATAAGGTTAAGATTAACGTTTTTTATCTTTATGCTCTTTGTTGAGCAAATACAGTTGTTCGCATTTTTACGGCTTTCAAAGGTCGCTTTTCCGTGGCCCTTGATTGTAAGCTTTGATTCGTTATAAAGAACGCCCGTTACGCTGTTGGCGGTTGTTACAAAGCTGCTTGAGGTCCCCTCGGGGAAGGAAAGCTGAACGTTGGGGGCTAAATCGAAATCGGATACAACCTTGATTTCATCCTCAGCTGCGGCGCTTTCGCTTTCAAGGAAGGAACGGCTTGTTGTAATGCTTTTATCAATAATCTGAACGATGTTGCTTGTGTTGTTTGAAAGCTTAACGTTTTCAAAACGAAGCTCCGCCTTTTCGGTGTTTTTAAGCTTAACAACAATCTTACCGTACCAGTCCTTACCGCCGGTATTCTGGGTTATGCGGTAGTTGCCTTCCTTTTCTATGGTAACCTCGCCCGTAGCTATTGAAACATTCGGCGAAGAGCATTTTGCCGTTCTGTTCTTTTGAAGAACTATGTCTATATAAACAATCTCCGGCTCGGTTGTGGTTTCCTTTTTATTCTTATTTTTCTTTTTAGTCGTTGTATTTTTGCCTGTTTTGGTTGTTTCCTTTGCCTTTTCGGTGCCCTCGCTTTTAACCTCAACGTCCGGCTTTTCGCTTTTCTTTTCGGTTGTTGCAGAAGCCTCGCTTCCTGCTTCGGAGGAAGCCTCCTCGCTTACCTCTTCAACAACGGTAACAACCTCGGTTAAAACATTTCCGCTTTTATCGGTTACAGCCTCGCCCTGTTTATCGGTAACCGTCTGTACAGAGGTTTGAATAACCGTTGCGGCGGTTTCCTCGGATTTATTATCAAGAGCAAGACCGACTCCTACAATGGCGGCAAGCACCGCAATACAGGCAATAATACCTATGTATTTGCTTTTGGTCATAATCAGTTCCTTTAATTATTGAAAATGGAATGAACGGTTGGTTGTTTCGGTTGAAAGCATAATCTTAAGATTGCCGTTGATTATTCTTAAATCGTCAAGCATCTTACGAACTTCATCCGTATTCTTCATTGTAATATCAAACGTGATTTCAAAAAGTGCGCCGAAATCAACGCTCTTAACGCGCTTCATCTCAAAACGGTTTGTATATTTTTTAAGCGTTTCGTCAAACGCGCCTGCATAGTTAAGCGTTTCGGGAACGGTGATTTTAAGCTCAAAGCGCTTTTTATCCCTGCCGGCAAAGTTTGTTAAATGAAGAAGAACAATTATAACGCTTAAAACGCAAACCGCAACGAAGGCATAAATCCAGTAGCCGAGGCCGCAGGTTAAGCCCATCGTAACGCTGAGAAAAACAAACGCAATATCCTTCGGGTCGCCGGGAGCGCTACGGAAACGTACAAGCGCAAACGCACCGGCAAGTGAGAAAGCGGTTGCAACATTGTTGCCGATAACGTGAATTACCATTCCTACTATCGGAGCAAGAAGAATAAGCGAAACGCAGAAGGCCTGTGAATAGCCCTCGGCCTTATGGGTGAAAAGATAAACAAGGCTGATGATTAAGCCTATGGCAAGCGATGAACCGAGAACGATTAAAACGCTTTTGAACGTGAGCTCCGTAGCCCAGTTACCGCTTGTAATTTCGTACATAAAATCCTGCATAAATAATCCTCCTGCTTTTTAATCCTCAAAGTAATCAAAATCAACTTGATTACCCGATTTGTCGGTTAAATAATAATTCAGCTTTCCGGCCTCACAGTCGCGCTTATATCTTACGCCGTATTTGGAAAAGCCCCTGCTGTAAAGCTTGTTTTCGCTCAGAAGCTTACTTAGCCAGAGCGGAATTGAGCCTAATATTTTTATCTCCATAATGTACATATTATCGGGAAGAAGAAATTCATCCTCATCGCTTTCGCCGAAAACGAAGTTGCTTCTTCGCGTTCTTACATTACGGTCAAACGTCATTCTGAAATCCTTGTTTTCTTTGCCGAACATTGCAAGGCGGTCGTACTGAACGTACAGCGCGGGTCTTACCTTATTCATTTTAAGAAAATAGGCAAGCTCTTTGGCAACCTGCGTCTGAAGGTAGCCCTCGGTATGGGGCATTATCCCCTCGTTAACAAAGGGCTCAATCTCTTTCAGCCTTATCTTAATTCGCCGCTTGTTGCCAACCTTTTCGCTTTTCTTTTTTAGCTCCATAAAGACCTTATCCTCGGGGTCGTTTTTTGCGTAGTAGGAGCGGATACGCATTTTCTCTTTATATGTAAGCCCCTGGGAGTTATCGCGGATAACGTCATGATTAACCGTATCGTAATAAATGCTGTAAATTCTGTATTCCTTGCCGCCGATACAGTATTCGTCAAGCTCCATATATTCCAAAAGAAGCGGCATGATACTGTCGAGCTGCTCTTTAGAAATGAGATATTTTTTCTCATACCGTTTAAAGGTTGCAATTGCCGTAGTATCACCCCGCTTAAATTGTTTATTTTTTGTTAATATTTTATTAATATTTAATTATAATATACTTCTTTGAATAAAATATGTCAACATATATTATAAATAATAGACAAAAATTTTTTACACATCCTAAAAAATATATAGATAATGGATAGTATATAAGCTCCGTCTTGTAAAAACGGAGCCTTTGGTATAGAATATAACTATCAAATAAGAGGTTATGATTATGAATAAAAAAGATAAGCCGAAGCGCTCCTCCCGTAATCTTAAAATAACAACGCGAATAACGCTTTCAACCGTTTTCGGAATAATCGGTCCCCTGCTGATTGTTCTTGCAATGTCGGGAATATTCCTTAATTCAATTACAAGCTATTTCAACTTTTCGGCCGTAACAACGGATTCCTACTCCATGCTTAACCAGATTCAATGGAGCCAGACGATGACGACTATTTCAAACGAGCTTATCTCTGACGACAGCGACGAGGTTAAGTTTGAAAAGCTGAACGATTTTGCAACGCCGCTTGAAAAGCTCGGGGTTAAGCTTTGCATTGAAAAGGACGGACGTGATTTTTATTCCACAACGGACAGGGAGGAAATTCTTGCCCTTTCAAATAAAATCACCAATACCGATACCGAAAAAAACATATACTATTTCGGCGAAAACGGAATGGCTATAATTAATCATATAGACGGCAAAAGCAGCTACCTTGTTGTTGCCGCAAGCGAAAACTATTCGGTTAACGATATTTCCGCCCACAATATGGCGCAAACCTTTTCCTCCCTTGTTTTCAGCAAAACGGGAATACTTATTCTTATTGTAATCCTTATATTTGTAGTTTCGATTATCACGCTGTCGTTCATCACCTCAAAAACGATAAGCAAGCCGATACGCGAGCTTGCCGACGGCGCTGACGAAATTGCAAACGGTAATCTTGATTACGTTATTGATTATGACAGTACAAATGAAATAGGCATAACCGTTGATGCCTTTAACCATATGGTAAAGCGCCTTAACGCTTCAATCGAAAAGCAAAATGCGCTTGAACAGTCGCGAAAAGAGATGATTGCCGGCGTTGCGCACGATTTAAGAACGCCGCTGACCTCGGTTAAGGGCTACGTTGAGGGCCTGCGCGACGGAATAGCAAACACCCCCGAAAAGCAGGAGCAATACCTTAAAACCATATATTCCTCAACGCTCAGCATGGAAAGGCTGCTTGACGAGCTTCTTACCATATCCCGGCTTGAACTCGGTAAAATTGAGCTTGAGCCTACGGTTACAAGGCTATGCAGCTTTCTTGACGATTGCGCCGAGGAAATAGGGCTTGAGCTTGAAAAACAGGATTTTGACTTTGAATATTCCAACAACTGCTCGGCGGACGTTTTAGTAAGCCTTGATGTTGACCGCTTTTCGCGCGTTATCAACAACATAGTTTCAAATTCAATTAAATATTCAAAAAAGGACGTGAAGGGCAGGGTTTGCCTTGAAGCGCAGGAATACAACAAATCGGTTATAATCAGCATTTCGGATAACGGAATAGGCCTTGACGCCGAAAGTATACCTAAGATTTTTGACACCTTTTACCGCGCGGACAAGGCAAGAAGCAAAACCTCTCAGGGCTCGGGCATAGGGCTTTCGGTATGCAGGCAGATAGTTGAGCTTCACGGCGGCCACATCTGGGCAACCGGCAGCGAGGGCGAGGGCCTTACGGTTCACATTTCCTTAAACAAAGTAACGGAGGATAAGAGCAATGAACGATAAGAAAATATTAATTGTTGAGGATGACGAAAATATTCTTCGCCTTGAAACCGATTATCTTGAGGCGAACGGCTTTACCGTAACAAGCGAAGCCAACGGGCGCGCAGGGCTTGAAACCGCGCTTGCGGGCGGCTTTGACCTCGTTATGCTTGATATTATGCTTCCCGATATTGACGGGCTTGAAATATGCAAAAGAATACGAAGCACAAGCAACGTTCCCATTCTGCTTGTAAGCGCAAAGCGCGACGATATTGATAAAATAAAGGGGCTCGGCTTCGGGGCGGACGATTATATTGTTAAGCCCTTCAGCCCGTCGGAGCTTGTTGCAAGGGTTATAGCCCATATCAACCGCTACGAGCGCCTTACCTCCTCCCCGCAAGAGAATATTCACACCATTGAAATAGGCTCGCTTAAAATTGACAGGGATTCAAGAAGAGTTTTCGTTAACGATAAGGAGATAACCTTTACCAATAAGGAATTTGACCTTCTTACCTGCCTTGCCGAAAGCCCTAACCGGATTTTCAGCAAGGAGGAGCTTTTTAAAAAAATCTGGCAATACGATTCCATGGGAGAAACCTCAACAATCACCGTTCACGTTAACCGTATACGCGATAAGCTTTTTGCTGCGGATGGCAACTTTGAATACGTTAATACCGTGTGGGGCAAGGGCTACAGGTTTTATAAGTAAACGGTAAAAGCGCACTGTTGCGGCAAATTCAACAAATAAGGCGGCTGAGATAAATTGCAATAAATCTCAGCCGCCTTTAATGACGGAATTATTATTCGGGCGAATATGAAGCGTTAAGAAGGCTTATCGCTTCAACCGTTTTATCAACGCGGCCTTCAACGTCGGCCTTGTATTTTTCGGCGCGCTGAACAAATATAACGTCAAATACGCTTGCGTCATAACCGCTTTCCTCGCCGTTGAAAAGCGGAACGTCATAGCCCTTTTCCTCAAATTCGCTGCTGCTTACCTCTTCGTCCTCAAGGTAATATTCGCGGTAACCGTAATCGGAAATATATGAGGAGGAATAGCTTGAAACAAAGCTCTTTCCGTTAAATCTAAGCATTGACGAGGAGGCGCGCACTACCTGGCCGTATTCCCTGCTTGAGAAGGTATTCTGGCAGTAAAACGCCTTTTTGCCCTTATTCCTGATAACTATATAAGCGTCGTCGCTTCCGTCGGGCAACTGTGAAATTCCCTCGCTTGAATATGCAAGAACGGCCTTTGCGCCCGAATAGGTATAGATTTCACAGCAGTAGGTATCAACCTCATAGGAATTATAGCCGCCGTCGGTTTCATCGCGTACCTTAACGGGCTTGCGGTAAACAAGAAGCATTTCGTCCGTACCGTCGCCGTTGAAATCAACAAGCTCAACAACCGCAAGGCCGCTTATGTATGCCTTGCCGTAGTTTTCAATATACTTTGCATAGCCGTATCGCTTGTTGTATTCCTTAACGACGTCGTAATACGCCTTTTTATAGCCCGTTGATGAATCGGCCTTGCTTTCGTTTTCGGCAGAGCCCGAGAAGCGGTCGATTGTCTTTTCAACCTTTTCGGCTTCAACGGCTGCCTTTTCACTTATAAACACGGAATACTTAATGCGTTCAAACGCGGTTGTATCGTCCTTGCCGTCAACCTCATAGCTCTTTTCCTTGGCGTTGTAAACGCAATCAAACCTCTTAACAAAGCTTCCGCCCTTAAGCTGATAGAGCGCTATTTTGTTAAGGTTCTTTTCGCTGTGAATGCCTATGTAATATTTATTATTTTTACGGTAAAGAGTTGAATACGAATCCTTCGCCTTGCTTGAGGGCTGGGCCGCCTTTTCGCTGAAAAGCGAAACAAATTCGCCGTTATCGTCAAAGCCCCAAACCTCGTTATAATAAATACCGTTTTTGTTATAGGCAACCATAAGCTCGCTTTTGCCGTCGGTGTCAAAATCAATTTCCCTTACAAAGCAGAGCCCCGTTAAGCGGTAGCCGTTAACGCCGTAGGTGTTGTAAAGGTTTTCATATCCCGCCGCGCCGTACTTGCCTACGTAATCGGCGCACACCTTACCGGCCGCGGTGTTAAAATCCTTCATACGGTCGTTTTCAACATTCATCTGACGGATAAACAGATAAATTACGCCCTCAAAAACAATAACCATTACAAGAAGCATTGAAAGAACAACCAAAAACTTTTTCCACTTGCTTGCGGTTCTTTCGCTTTCCTCAATATGAGCCGCAACGGCTATGGTGCTTTCCCTTATTGTATGGGCAACGCTTGAAATTCTTTCGCCGCTTTTGCGTGAAAACGCCTTAATTGCGCCCGAAACCTCGTCGTCATCGCTTTCGCTTTCAGTGGCGGCAACGGTTATTTCCTTTTCCTCGCTGCTGATTTTTTCAGCGTCGGTTTTCGGCTTTTCGACCGGGGGGCGTTCCGCTTTTTTCGGCTCCGGCGCTTCTTCCCTTTGAGTATTTGCGGTGAGCGCTGCAGGGTCCGAATTAATCATATTAAGTATATCATCCGAAATAGAGGGCGCCTGCGGCTTGCTTTTAGGCGTTGCGGATTTTGTTTCAGCCTTCTGCTGCTCCGCCTTCTGCTCGTTAATTCTGCCGAGAAGCGACGAAAAAACGGGCTTGCTTCCTGCCGAATGCGATTTTTTCTGTTCGCTTTTTTCGTCATCGTCAAAGTAATTCTTTTTAGCCAAGCGCTCACCTCCTTTTAAGATAATGCACTATTGTATAGAATAAATCATTTTATTTTAACATATTTTGACACAATTGGCAACATAAATATATAACCGTCGATTTATTTACTAAATTAAATTGAATTATACGGTCTTAATCATTGCAATTACAATCTATATATGGTATATTAGATTTATATTTCAAATAGATATAGAGGCGATTATGATGAAAAGAGTTATTTCAATTTTTCTTGCCGCAGTGCTGTTAACGGCGCTTTTCGGCTGTTCAAAGGGCGGGAATGCTCCGAAGCCCGAGGCTTCAAGCGGAGAGATAACCTCCGCCGCCGCGGAGCCCACAACGGCTAAGCCCGTATTCAAAGGCAACCCCCTTACGGGCGAAACCGATTACAATTCAAAAGCGGTTGGCAAGCGCCCCGTTGCAATTGTTGTTGAAAACCTTTCCCCCGCGAGGCCGCAATGGGCTATAGGCACGTCCGACATTATTGTTGAGGGCGAGGTTGAGGGCGGAATCAGCCGTATGCTCTGGCTTTATGCGGATTATACAAAGGTTCCCGAAAAGGTTGGTCCTATCCGTTCCGCGCGTCCGTCCTTCGTCGTTTTCAGCGAGCTTTTTGACAGTATATTCGTTCACTGGGGCGGAAGCCACAGCAGCGGAAGCTACAAAGGCGGCTACACCTATCTTGACAAGCACGGCATTGACCATATTGA
>ONCR01000125.1 GCA_900316345.1 uncultured Eubacteriales bacterium
GCGTAGCAGACAAAGGGGTGAGCCGTCTGCGGCTGAGCAAAAGGTGGCTGCCGTCAGGCAGACGGATGAGGGGTAAAACGGCACGATGTGGGCATCGTGCCCTACAAGACTGACGGATGAGGGGCAAAAAATCGGGAGGGCGCGGAGACCCTCCCCTACAACAATAATCTCCGTTTTGCATACCAATGTAGGGGCCGGTCTCTGTGCCGGCCCGTTCATAACTCGGAACGCGGGCGATTCAGTAATCGCCCAAATCGTTCGTTCTTCGCCTCAGTCTCTTGCAAAACGAACACTATAATGGTATTATATTTATTAACAGGGAATAGGAGGAAGCTATGGAAAAGTATATTGAAACCACGATGAAAAACCTTGAAAAAAACGGCTTTAAGCCCTTCTTTTGCGAAACGAAAAGCGAGGTTGTTCCGCTTATAAAAACGCTTGTTTCGAAGGGCGAAAGCGTTGCAAACGGCGGAAGCGTAAGCCTTGCGCAGTGCGGCGTTTTTGAGCTTCTTAAAAACGGCGATTACGAATTTATTGACCGTTCGCAGTACGCCCCCGAAAACGTGCGCGAGGCATATTTAAAGGCCTTCGGGTGCGATACGTTTTTCTGCTCCTCAAACGCGGTAACCGAGCGCGGCGAGCTTTATAACGTTGACGGAAATTCAAACCGCGTTGCCTGCATTGTTTACGGCCCGAAGCAGGTTATTATGGTAGTTGGTAAAAACAAGATTGTTCCCGATATTAACGCCGCAATTCTTCGCGTTAAGGAAAAGGCGGCTCCGCCGAACTGCGTTAGGCTTAATATCCCCTCCGCCTGCTCAAAGCTCGGCAAATGCGTTTCGCTTACAAAGGAAAACCCCTTTATGTGCGACGGCTGCGCCGCGGACACAAGAATCTGTTGCAACTACGTTGTTTCGGCAAAGCAAAGGCATAAGGACAGAATCAAGATTATCATCGTTAATGAGGATTTAGGGTATTAAAAAAAGGACCGTCGGTCCTTTTTTTAGTAAAGAGTTAAGGATATGTGTGCAATTCGGAATTCGGAATTCGGAATTTTGGGAGGGGCAAGCCCCTCACCCAATTATAAACGCCGTTTTGCACACCAATGTAGGGCAAGGTGCCCACACCTTGCCGCGAAACGTTGCAAAAAATCGGGTGGGCACGGAGACCCTCCCCTACAATCTTAAACCTATTAGCCTTCCCCTCGGGGAATTCCCCTTGACAGGGGAAATGTCTGCGTAGCAGACAAAGGGGTGAGCCGTCTGCGGCTGAGCAAAAGGTGGCTGCCGTAAGGCGGACGGATCTACTTAATTCGGAATTCGAAATTCGGAATTTCGGGCGTGGGAAGCGCCGCCATCACTGCAAAATGCAGAATTTAAAAATTCCGATGAACTGAAGAATACTGCCTGCAAGGATGAAAAGGTGGAAAATCATATGAAAATACTCGTGCTTTTTTCCTTTTGCATAAAAGAATACGCCGACTGTATAGGCAACTCCGCCGAGGAAAAGCCAGATAATTAATTCAAGCCCGTAAACCTTATAAAGCGGATAAAGAATAAGCAGAGCCGCCCAGCCGATAGCCAGGTATCCCGTCATTGAAATAACGGCGTACTGTTTAAAATCAATCGCCGTAAAGGTTACGCAAACCGCCGTTCCGGCAATAAGCATAACGGTTATTACAATAAAAAGAACTTTGCTGAACTGCCGAACGCCCGTAAACAGCGCGGGCGCATATGAGCCTATAATCAGTGCAAAAATCGTACAGTGGTCAAGCACCTGCATAACCTTCTTCGGCCTTTCGGCTTTAAGGCCGTGATACACGCTTGAAACCGTATAAAGAAAAATCATCATCGCGCCGTAAAACGCCCCGCTGCCGAGCGCCCAATAGTTATGGCGAAGCGCGGAAAATACCGTACACAGAACAAAAACAATAACTCCGATGCCTGCGCCTATAATATGCGTTATCATATTTGCCCTTTCCTCGTTTTTTGAATAGGAAGGGAGCTTTCTTTCATCAAGCGGTGTTCTTGACATAAAATCATCTCCTTTGCTTATATAATCAGTATATTGCAGGCGCAAAAAAGCTTCAACCTACCGATAAAAATTCGGCTCTACTAAGCAAAAACGCGGCTCTACTCACAGTAGAAACGGCTTTGCCGCGCCGTTTAAAGGGGTTGAAAAGCAAAAAAAGATGATGTATAATTTAAAAAAACTTAAAGCGGGTTTTCTTATGACAGAACAGGAATTTAAAAATATTGTTGCAAAAAGAATAGCCTATTACCGCAAGCTTGAAGGTATAACTCAGGGCCAGCTTGCTCAGCTTCTTAACTATTCGGATAAATCCGTTTCAAAATGGGAAAGGGGCGAGGGGCTTCCCGACGCATACGTTCTTTCGCTGATTGCCGAGCATTTCGGAATTACGCTTAACGATTTAACAAGCGAAAAGGAGCCGAAGATAAGCGGAAAATTCATAAAAAAAAGAGAGTTCGTTCCCTACCTTTCAATCGGGCTTGTGTGGCTTGTTGCGGCGCTGGCGTTTTTTATCCTCGTTATGCTGCCGTTTAATATAGAAAGGGAGTGGCTTGCCTTTGTTTACGCCGTTCCCGTTTCGTTCATCGTTTCAACCGTTTTTGCCTGCCTTTGGTACGGGCTTGTTGCAAGGGCGGTAAGCGTAAGCGGAATAATCTGGGGCGGTTTTATTGCAATTCTTCTTACTTTCCCGATTGCAAAAATCACCTATCTTTTAATCGCCTGCGCAATCTTCCAGGCATTGGTAATACTTTGGTTTTATATGATGTACAGAACAAAAAGGTGAAGATTTCGGGAGGGCGCGGAGACCCTCCCCTACAATCATAAAACCTAACAGCCTTCCCCCGTTTTTGGGGGAAGGTGGCTGCCGTCAGGCAGCCGGATGAGGGGAAACGGGTTGCCGAGGTCGTCAACCCCTACGAAAAAAGAACGCGGCTGATTTAATCAGCCGCATTTTTTTAGTCCTTATATTCTTCTATTGCGATTATTTTTCCGCTGAACTTTTCAAGCGTGCCGTAATCGCCTCTGATTCCGTGGGGGATTTTTGATTTTTCAACGTAAAATTCAACAACGTCCTTATTGTTAACGGCGTATTGATGGGTTGAATTTGTATGGCGGTCAGCCTTCTGGTCGCAAAGGATTACGTTAATCTCCTTAATTTCGTCGCCGTCCTTAAGGGTAATTCGGTATTTCGTTCCTATTTTCGTTCCGTAGAAGGAGCCGAGCGCAACGCAGTAGAAGCCGTCTACCATACGGATTCCCGTTTCCTCGTCGGTATAGCAATCCTCGGAGCGAAGAAGCTTATACTGGGGCGAACCCGTAGCGGTAACCGCCGTATAATACGCATAGGTTTTACATTCGCCGTCGGTATCCCCGGGAACGGCGTAGCTTTTAAGCGTTGAAGCCTTAACAACCGCGCTTTTACGCGTTTTGCTCAGCTTGCCGTTTCTGTAGGAAAGACATTTAACGCGGTAATAATAATCCGTCATCGGCTGTGCGGCCTTGTCCTTAAAGCTTCCGTTTTCGGCAACGCCTATTTTTTCAAAGCTTTTGCCGTCGGTGCTTTTATAAACCTCGGCAACAACGCCGCTGTCGATATTACCGATTTCAAGCTCAACCGCCTTTGACGAGCAGTGCTTAACCGAAAGAGTAGGCTTTTTAATTCCCGTTGTTAATTCAACAGTGCCGAGGATTGTTGAATCGCTGCTTAACATTACGGCGAATTCGTAATCTGTGTCCTCAATTAAATCCCTTACGGTAAGGCTTGTTGAGTTTGTAGTCATAATTTCATCCCACGTGTTTGAAACGTGGTTAAAAACACAAAGCGTGTAGCTTAAATATACCTCACTGCTGTACCAGCTGATTTTTGCGCTGTCATCGCGTACCTTGTCCGCGGTAACAACGAAGGTGTTTTTCTCGTCCCCGTTAATCGTCAGCTCCGGCGGCTCAAGGCTTACGGGAGCAGCGGCAACCTCCGCGTTATTAATACCGTATAAATCGGGAAGCTCGTTTGCGTAAACGAATTTGTTAGTACAAACCGAGAAAATAAGCACCAGAACAGCAGAGATTATTTTTACTGATATCCTGTTAATAGCAACTTCTCCTTTAATTATTACAAATTGGTTACAAACGGATGTTAAAGGTTATACCACATTTAAATATGTTTGTCAAATTTTCAGGCACATTTTATACTTTTTAGCCTCCTTTA
>ONCR01000066.1:0-3564 GCA_900316345.1 uncultured Eubacteriales bacterium
ATGAGGTTTATTCCGTTTCTCATATTGATATTAAAACGGAAACCGCCGTTGTTTCAACCGTTTATGAAAAGATTGACGCAAAGGCGATTGTAATAAGGGACGAAAAGCCGATTAACAAGGTTTCGGGGAAAATTACCGTTCCATGCTTTAACGACGGCGATAAGGTAAACGTAGGCGGAAACATCGCTATGACCTTTTCGTCCGAAAAGGCGGCAACCGATTATTCTAAATATGCCGAGCTTCAAAATCAGCTTGCTTATTACCGCAACCTTGAAAGCCGAACCCTCGGCCAGGCGGCAAGCGTTGAAAGCATTGATTCAGAAATAAACAACAACGTTAACCTCTATATAAGAGCGCTCAACTCCTCAGGTCAAAGCGCGGTTTCGGAGGCGGGGGATAAGCTTAACGATATCCTCGTTCGCCGCCAGATTATTATCGGCAGGCAGGTCGATTTGCTTTCAATTATTCAGCAGCTTACCGCTGAGGCGGAAAAATATTCCTCCTCGTCAAAGCCCGAAAGCTATGTTACAACCGATGTTTCGGGCGTGTTCTCAAGCTATACGGACGGCTTTGAAGGGCTTCTTGATTATGAAAACGCAAAGGAGCTTACCGCCGAGCAGGTTGAAAACGCGATTGCCGAGGCTGAAGAAAACAAAAAGAACACCGATTACCTCGGCAAGCTTATTACAAGCTACCAGTGGTATATAGAATGCGTTCTTGATTCTAAGGACGTTAAGGGACTTAAAAACGGCGGCAAGGTTCAGATTGCGCTAAAGGACAGCAGCGATACCGTTTTCACCGCGGAAATCGTCAGCGGAGCGGAAACAAATCTTAACCAAAAAAAGACTCTGTTGATTATGAAATGCTCAACCATGAACAGCACGCTTGCCTCCTTAAGATGCGAGGATATTGAACTTCGCATAAAATCTTACGAGGGAATTAAGGTTCCGACAACCGCCCTTCACGTTAATGAAAACGGCGAAAAAGGCGTTTATGCTCTTGTTGCAAGCCAGGTGCATTTCAGAAAAGCGGAGGTTATTTATACCGCCGACGATTACGTTATGCTTAAGTTTGACCCGAAGGACAGCGAGGGAATTCGCCTTCACGATAAAATAGTAATTCAGGGCAAGGAGCTCAGGGAGGGCAAGGTTTATGATTGACGAAAACAGAGTAAAAGCTACTATAGATAACTATAAACGGGTTAAGGATAACATCGCCGAAGCGGCAATAAAGGCAGGGCGAAGACCTGAGGACATTCGCCTTATGTGCGTAACAAAAACCGTTGAGCCGCCTTACATTAACAGGGCGCTTGAACTCGGGGCTGATTTAATCGGCGAAAACAGGGTTCAGGAATATCTTCTTCAAACCAACAAGGTCAAACAGATTGTCGGCGAGGTTGATATGATTCAGTCGGTTGACAGCATTAAGCTTGCAAAGGAAATCAGCCGCGTTTCAAAAAACAAAGGCATTACAAGCGACGTGCTTGTTGAAGTAAACATCGGCCTTGAGGAATCAAAAAGCGGAACGACGCTTGATGAATTGAACGAGCTTATAAGCGAGATTTCCGAGCTTGAATGCATAAGGGTAAAAGGGCTTATGACCATACCGCCGATATGCGATGAAAACGAGGTAAAAAAATATTTTTCGCTTATGTATAAAACTTTTATTGACTTGAAAGCAAAAAATTCGGATAATATAAGCATGGAAATCCTCTCTATGGGAATGAGCGGCGATTATGAAGCCGCTGTTGCCGAGGGTTCAAATATAGTAAGAGTAGGCTCTGCAATTTTCGGAGCCAGAAAATATTTTTAAAAGTGAGGTAGAAAGATGGGACTTTTTGACAAATTTAAGGATTTTATCGTTGACGACGACGAGGATTTTGATGAATACTATGATGAGAATAATTCCTTTGCGCCCTCATCAAGGACCGAGCGCGAAAGCGTTGAGCGCCCGAGCCATTCCTCCTACGAGCGTGAAGAGCGCTCTGCGGAGCGTTCTTTAAGAAGACAGAAGAGCGACAAGGTTGTTAACATTCACGCAACAACCCAGTTTCAGGTAGTTCTTGTTAAGCCCGAAAGATATGAGGAGGCTGCAGGCATTGCCG
This sequence comes from uncultured Eubacteriales bacterium, assembly GCA_900316345.1. Taxonomy (GTDB): domain Bacteria; phylum Bacillota; class Clostridia; order Oscillospirales; family Acutalibacteraceae; genus Eubacterium_R. Next base: position 2,105 of record ONCR01000066.1, read on the forward strand.
ATAATCTTAACGAAAAAAGAACCGTTGTTCTTAACCTTGAAGCAACAAACAAGGATATTGCAAGAAGACTTCTTGACTTCCTTTCGGGCGTTGCCTATGCAAATAACGGGCAGATTAAAAGGGTTGCAAATTCAACCTACATAATCACTCCTTATAACGTTGACGTTATGGGCGATTTGATTGACGAGCTTGAAAACAACGGAATGTTTATGTAATTAAACGTGATTACGGAGGATTAGAATATGATAAGCGCTAACGATTTAAGAAACGTTCAGCTTCACCGCGAAGAAAACGGTTATTCAGCCGATGAGGTTAATGCAGTTATAGACCAGGCGGCGGACACTATTGAGGCTTACGCCAACGAAAACAAGGAGCTTTACCGTAAGCTTGAGGTTTTAGCTGCAAAAATTGAAGAATACCGCAGGGAAGAGGATTCCATTAAAACAGCCCTTATTACAGCCCAGAAGATGGCGGATAAAATTGAGCAGGAATCAAGGGAAGCCGCCGAAAAGCTGAGCGCCGAGAGCGAGGCTAAGGCAAAGGCCGTTACCGACGAGGCCTCCCTTAATGCCGAAAAAACCGTAAGCGAGGCGAGGGCCTTTGCTTCCGATTTGATTAAAACAAAAACCGAAGAGGCAAATTCAATTGTTGCCGATGCGGAAAAGAAGGCTAACGAAGCGATTAATTCTTCAAAGATAGTTGCGCAGGATATTCTTGACCAGGCAAAGGGTATTTCAAGCGACCTTATTTCCGCTTCAAAGGAGGAGAAGGAGGCTTACGAGCTTCTTAACGTCGCTTTAAGGAAGGACGCCAACGAGTTTATTGAAAAGCTTAAGGCGCTCTATACCGAACAGCTTGAAGCGCTTAACAGCGCAAAGCTTGAAAAGGATTCCTCAGATGAAAAAGAGGTAAAGGAAATTCAAAACGAGGTAAGCTCTCTTCTTAACGAGATTGACGAGATGGAGGAGGCTATCCCCGAGGAGATTACAATAAAGGAAGAGAAAGCTCCCGAGGCTGAGGAGGCCCCTGCCGACGAGGCGGAGAGCAAAGCCGTGGAGGAAGACCTTCCCGTTGCAAGCGAAGAGGATTTACGTAACCTTTTTGATATAATAAAAGAGGACGAGAAGAAGGCTCAGCAGGAGCAGAGCGAACCCGAAGAGGAGCCTGCAGCCGAAGAGGAGCCCGCGGACCCGATTGCCGCTGTTGAGGCATTTTCGGAGGACAGGCTTACCCCGATTGAAAACGAAAACGCCGTTCCCGAAATTACCGAGGAGGCGGAAATGGAAGAAAAATCGCTTTTTGACGGCGAGGAACAGCCGTTTGAAAGCTATTTCAAGGTAAGCAAAAAGGACGCTCATCTTGATAAAACGCAAACAATTTCGCTTGTTCCCCCCGAGGATTACGAGGGCGAAGAGGACGATGATGAGCCGAAGCACAAGGGCTTTTTCAAAAGAAAGAAA
>ONCR01000066.1:3583-14969 GCA_900316345.1 uncultured Eubacteriales bacterium
ATGGATTATAACAAAACTTTAAATTTACCTAAAACGGATTTCCCTATGAGGGCGTCCCTTCCTCAAAGAGAGCCTGAATTTCTTGCTCGCTGGGAGGAAACAAAGCAGTACGAAAGGCTTATGGAACTTGGCGAAAGCAAGCCGAGGTTCGTTCTTCACGACGGCCCTCCGTACGCTAACGGCGATATTCATATCGGCCACGCGCTTAACAAAACGCTTAAGGATTTCATCGTAAGATATAAAAATATGACGGGCTTCCAGTCGCCTTACGTACCCGGCTGGGATACTCACGGCCTGCCGACGGAGCTTGCCGCAAGAAAGAAGGCAGGCATTTCCGCAACGAGCGATATAAGCGACCTTGAGCTTCGCAGAATCTGCCGCGATACCGCGCTTTCATACGTTGATATTCAGCGCGACAGCTTTAAAAGAATGGGCGTAATCGGCGAATGGGATAAGCCGTATATCACCCTTCAAAAGGAATTTGAGCAGGAGCAGATTAAGGTTTTCGCTTCAATGGCAAATAAGGGCTACATCTATAAGGGCCTTAAGCCCGTTTACTGGTGCCCCGACTGTAATACCGCCCTTGCAGAGGCGGAGATTGAATACGACTATGAATATTCGCTTTTCAAGGCTAACGGCGAATTCTACGTTATGGCTACCGACCTCGGCCCTGTTGCGTTTGAGGACGCAGGCATAACGGAATACGAAACCGTTGGAATTATCCGCGGAGCAGAGCTTGAATATATGAAAACGGCTCATCCGTTTATTGACAGAACCTCGCTCGTTATCGTCGGCGACCACGTTACTCTTGAAAGCGGTACCGGCTGCGTTCATACAGCTCCCGGCCACGGTGTTGACGACTTTATCGTTTGTAAAAAATACCCTGAAATCCCGGTTGTTGTTCCGGTTGACGCAAGGGGCGTATTAACCGAGGAGGCAGGTCAGTTTGCAGGCCTTTCAACCGAGGACGCAAACAAGCCGATTGCCGAGCATCTTGATAAAATCGGAGCCCTTTTCGCTCTTAAGAAGATTAAGCACCAGTATCCTCACTGCTGGCGCTGCCATAAGCCCGTTATCTTCCGCGCAACCTCGCAGTGGTTCTGCTCCGTTGACGCGTTCAAGGAGGACGCCGTAAAGGCTGCGGAAGAGGTTAAGTGGTTCCCCGAATGGGGCAAGGACAGGCTTCAGTCAATGGTTCAGGAAAGAGCCGATTGGTGTATCTCGCGCCAGAGAAAATGGGGCGTTCCGATTCCCGTTGTTTACTGTAAAACCTGCGGAAAAGAGATAATTGACGACGGCGTAATGCAGAAGGTTTCGGATATTTTCGGCAAAGAGGGCAGCGACGCCTGGTTTGCGCATGAGGCTGAATACTTCCTTCCCGAAGGCTTTACCTGTCCGCACTGCGGCAAGGCTGAAGGCTTTGAAAAGGAAAAGGATATTATGGACGTATGGTTCGATTCGGGCTCGTCGCATTTTGCGGTTTGCAAAAACCGCCCGAACCTCAAGTGGCCTGCAGACGTTTATCTTGAAGGCGCGGACCAGTACAGAGGCTGGTTCCAGTCCTCGCTTCTCACCTCCGTTGCGGCCGGTAAGGGCGCTCCGTATAAAGAGATTATCACCCACGGCTGGACCGTTGACGGCGAAGGAAGAAAAATGTCAAAATCCCTCGGCAACGGCGTAGACCCGAGAGATATAATGAACAAATTCGGCGCTGACATTCTTCGCCTTTGGGTTGCGTCCGCCGATTACCATGCCGATATCCGCATTTCCGATGAAATTATTAAGCAGATTTCGGATAACTACAGAAAAATTAGAAATACCGCAAGGTACTGCCTCGGTAACCTTTACGATTTTGACCCCGATACCGATATCGTTCCCAACGGGGAGCTTGAGGAGCTTGATAAGTATGCGCTTATGAAGCTTGACGAGGTTCTTAAAACCGCAAGAGAGGGTTACGATAATTACGAATACCATACAACGGCGCACGCGCTTCACAACTTCTGCGTTGTTGATATGAGCAACTTCTATTTTGACGTTCTTAAGAACAGGCTTTATACAACCGCGCCCGCTTCAAAATCAAGAAGAGCGGCGCAGACGGTGCTTTATAAGGTGCTCGACGCGCTTACCCTTGTTCTTACCCCGATTCTCGCCTACACCTGCGATGAAATCTGGCGTGAAATGAAGCACGACAGCTCAAGAAATCCCGAATCTCCGCTCTTTAACGATATTCCGAGCGCGGATTATATCGGCATTGATGAGGAATTCGTTGCCAAGTGGGACAGAATTCACGAAATCAGAACCGACGTTCAAAAAGCTCTTGAGCTTGCAAGAAACGAAAAGATTATCGGCAAGCCGCTTGAAGCAAAGGTTGTTCTTTATGCCGACGGCGAGCTTTATACCTTCCTTGACGGCGTTAAGACTGCGCTTCCCGAAATCTTTATCACCTCCGCCGTTGAGCTTAAAAACGGCGAGGGCGAATTTAAGGGCGACGTTGAAGGCCTCAGCATAACCGTTGCAAGGGCAGACGGCGAAAAGTGCGAGCGCTGCTGGAAGTTCTCAACCTCCGTAGGCTCCTGCGCCGAGCATCCTACGCTTTGCGCCGAATGTGCCCAAGCTCTTAAAGAAATTTTATAATAAAAAATGTAGGGGAGGGCCTCTGCGCCCTCCCGTAAATTATAATTATATGAAAAACAGCCACCTTAAAAAGCATATCTGGTGCGGCGTGATGATTATTTTAATAACCGCGTTTGACCAGCTTACCAAATACCTTGCGGTTAATCACCTTAAGGGGAAAGAGCCTTTTACCTTTATCCCGAAGGTCGTTCAGTTTCGCTATACCGAAAATACGGGTATGGCGTTTTCAATGCTGAGCGGCGCAAGGGTTGTCTTTATCGCTTTAACCGTTCTTGTGTGCGGCTTCTGCCTTTGGTATCTGTTTTCAAACCGCTGTAAAAGCCTGTGGGCGTATTGGAGCCTCGGCGTAATCGTTTCCGGCGGAATAGGCAATCTTATAGACAGAATACGCCTTTCCTACGTAATTGATTTTATTGAGCCGACCTTTATGAATTTCGCCGTATTTAATATTGCGGACAGCGCGGTAACCCTCGGCGCAACCTCGCTTATTATCTATCTTGTTATTGATTTGTTCAGGGGTAAGGAGAAGAGCGATGGAAAGTAATTACAGCTTTAAAATCCCTGTTGAAAACGCGGGCGAAAGGCTTGATAAATTCCTTGCCGCCTCGCTTGAGGGCTTTACGCGTTCCGCCGTTCAGAAGCTTCTTGACGACGGTGCGGTAAGCGTTAACGGTAAGGCTCAGGGCAAAAACTACAAGCTTAAAAACGGCGACGGAATAAACGTTGCCGTCCCCGAAGCAAAACCCCTTGAAATAACCGCGGAAAGCATTCCCCTTGATATTGTTTATGAGGACGGCGACCTTCTTGTTGTAAATAAGCCGAAGGGTATGGTTGTTCATCCTGCAAACGGGAATTACAACGGAACGCTTGTTAACGCGCTAATGGCGCATTGCGGCGACAGCCTTTCGGGCATTAACGGTGTTATCCGCCCCGGAATAGTTCACCGTATTGATAAAAATACATCGGGGCTTCTTATCGTTGCAAAAAACGATTTGGCGCATATCGGCCTTGCCTCCCAGATTAAAGCCCATTCCTTTACAAGAGCTTATGAGGCGGTCGTTTACGGCAATATTAAAGAGGAAAGCGGTACGGTTAACGAGCCCATCGGCCGAAGCGTTAAGGACAGAAAGAAAATGGCTGTAACGCTTAAAAATTCCAAAGCCGCAACAACGCATTACAGCGTAATTAAGCGCTACGAGGGCTTTACGCATATCCGCTGTGAGCTTGAAACCGGAAGAACCCATCAGATAAGGGTTCATATGGCGCATATCGGCCACCCCGTTGCGGGCGACGAGGTTTACGGTCCTAAAAAGGTTATTAAGGAGCTTGAAGGTCAGTGCCTTCACGCTAAAAAAATCGGCTTCGTTCACCCGAGAACGGGCGAATATATGGAATTTGAAAGCGAGCTCCCCGAATATTTTAAAAAATTCTTAAACAAACTTGTGGAGGTCTGAAAATGGAAAAGACCTTTGAAAACTGGCTTGTTGTTTCCGATATAGACGGAACGCTGAACAATAAGTTCAGAAAGCTCCCGAAACGGAATTACAACGCGATTAAGGAATTCACCGAGCGCGGCGGAAATTTCACCCTCGCTTCGGGAAGGCTTCAATCAAGCCTTGAAAGAAACTACAACCGAATAACCCCTAATCAGCCTGCCGTTGTTCTTAACGGAGCAGGGCTTTACGATTATAAAAAAAGAAAAATGCTCTGGCGTTCAACTATCGGAAGCAAGGGCAGGGAGTTTGTGCGCTATATTGCAAAGGAGTATGACGAAATATTCAAGAGCGTTGATATAGGCGTGTATTTTGACGACTACGTTTATATCGTTAAAAGCGGACTTCTTGCAAAGTCAACAATGTATTTTGATAAAGCGCCCCACGAATACGTCAAATCGCTTGACGAGGTTCCCGAGGACGGCTGGATGAAGGTTATTTTCTGGTCAAATCCGTTTACCATAAACAAGCTTCAAACCCTTATTCGGGAGGAAAATAAGGAAAAGGACGCCGAGGCGAATTTTATGAGCTCCTCCGCGCTTTCCCTTGAAATGCTTCAAAAAGATACCCATAAAGGCGTAGGAATTATGAAGCTTGCGGATATGATAGGCATTGAAAGAAGCCACGTTGCCGCCATCGGCGATTATTATAACGATTGGGATATGCTTAAAACCGTAGGGCTTCCCGCCTGCGCAGGGCAGGCGCCGAAAGCAATTCATAAAATAAGTAAATTTGAAGCGTGCCACTGTAATCAGGGCTGCGTTGCGGATTTGCTTGAATACATAATGAGCGGCAAAGCCGAAGAGAATATGAAAAAAGAAGGTTGAAAAACCTTCTTTTTTTATAGCATATTTTCAATTTTTTCAAGCTCCTTCAGCACGTCAAAACCGTAAAAGCCCTTTGCGTTTTCAAAAAGAAATTTATTTTTGAAGGAGTCGCTCATTTTATCGGTTTTGAGAATAAAATCATAGCTCATTTTATATGTAATTTCAACCATCGTTCTCGGGTAATCGCTGCCCCACATAAGCTTGCCTTCGCCGCAGATTTCTGCCGCCTCAAGAATTGCGTCAACCGCCGAGGGGTAAGGATAAAATTCGCTGTTGAAAAGCCAGGTAATGCCGCCGCTTTCAACAAAAACGTTTTTGTATCTTGCAAGCTCAATCTGCTTTTGCCAGCCCTCTCTTGTAACCATTCCGAAGTGGCCGATTGCGATTTTTAAATCGGGAAGCTGCTGAATAATTTCTTCAAGCTCGCCGGTCTGCCTGTCGCCGTCCTCAAGCTCAATACAAACAAATTTGCCGCTTTTATATGCGTCTTCAAAAACATTAAAATGCTTTAAAAGCCCCGGCGTTTTAAGCTTGCAGGCGCAGATTTTTATTCCGTCAAAGCCGTCAAGCGTATAGCCTTCGCCCTCGTCGAAAAACGAACAGATTTTAAAGCGCGTCGGGTATTTCGCCTTTGCAAGCTTAAAGTATTCGTTCTGGTTTCCGTCCATTACCTCGCCGACTATTACCGCGCCGTTAACGCCCGCGTAATTCATATTGGCTATCAGCATTTCGGGCGGGTTTTCGCCGTTTATCATATACGGCGGCATCATCTGTTTTATCTCTCCGCCGAAATCCGAAAGCCCGTTATTAAGCGTTCTTACGGGGAGGTTATCACGCCTTCCCGTCTGCGTTTTCCAAAGGTGCGCGTGTGCGTCAATAATCATCATTCATCACCATCGCTGAATTTTATAAGCAGCTTTGCAAGCGAGCCGTCGTTGTTTGCAAGCGCGTCAAACGCCTGCTTTGCATTTTCCGCTTCATAAACACCGCTAATCATATTTAAAACGTTAACCCTGCCCGAGCTCACAAGCCCGATAAGCTCTTCAAAGTCCTTTGTAAAGGCGTTTCTGCTACCGTAAATGTTAAGCTCCTTTTTAAGGATTATTGAATGAACAAAGGTGGTTTCGCGTTTGCCGTTGCCTATAAGAATTATGTTCGCGCCGTGCGCCGCAAGGTCAATGCACGAAAGGAAGGTAACGGGTGCGCCGCAAGCTTCAACGCATACGTCAAAGCCGCAACCCTCGGTAAATTCCTCGCATTTTGCCTTAATATCATCGGTTTTGTTATTAATAATAAGGTCCGCGCCGTATTCCTTTGCAAGTTCAAGGCGGCTTTCAAGCAGGTCGGCTATCGCAACCCTTGCGCCGAGCGCCTTTGCCTTGAGAAGAGCAAAAAGCCCTATAGGCCCCGCGCCCATAATAAGAAGCCTGTCGCCCTTTTTTATTTCAGCCCTTGAAAGCGCGTGAGCGCTTATTGAAAACGGCTCAATCAGCGCAAGCTCCTTTGCTGAAAGCCCCTTTCCGTCAATAATGCGCTCAACGGGCATTGTTATATATTCCTGAAAGCTGCCGTCGCGCTGAACGCCCATCGTCTGATTATCGTGGCAGGCGTTAACAAGCCCTCTTTTGCAGGCGTAGCATTCGCCGCAGTTAAAATACGGATTGCAGGTTATAATATCTCCCGCCTTAAGCCCTCTGCCGTTTTCGGGGATTTCAACTATCTGCGCCGAAAACTCGTGCCCCGGTATTCTCGGGTAGGTCGTAAAGGGCTGATTTCCCGTAAAGGAAGCGACATCCGCACCGCAAATCCCGCAGTAAAGAACCTTTAAAAGCGCCTCGCCGTCTTTCGCGCGGGGCTTTTCTTTTTCAATTATCTTAACCTCAAAAGGCTTTGTTATTTCAATCGCTTTCATCTTACACCTCTTCAACGTATTCCTTGTTCCAGATGACGGCCGTTTTAAGCGGCGCTGCTTTGGAATAAATTTTGTTAACGTAAGCCCCCATCGGGTCCGAAACAAATTCTTCTTTGTCTATAAGCTCAACAAGCTCGTCAAAATTGCTTTTTGCAAGAATTTCAATCGCCTGCTCCATATGCTTTTGGGTAAAATTAATTGAAGCGAGGATAACCTGGTTTTTGAAGCCGAAGGGCATAGTGTCAAAGCTCACCTTCGGGCCGAGCGAAAAGCTGTCATAAATTCCGTTACAGCCGAGCGCGCCTTGCTCAAACGCCACTCTGTGTTCAACTTCGCTTCCGCTTGTGCCGACAAAAACGCTTGCGGGGGAGGAAAAATATTCCTTGATTTTTTCAGCCGCTTCTTCTTCGGAAAGCCCGTCGGCGCAAAGGTAATCGGCTTTAATGTTTTTCTTTGCAAAGCGAACCTTTTCGCTTTCTTCATTGCTTCGCGCAACAAAAAGAATTTTAGCGTCGGGGTGGTTTTGCCTTATCTGGTCGCCTATGAAAAGTCCCGTTGTGCCGAGCCCGTAGATAACGGTTTTTAAAAAGGTTTCGTTTTTAGCAAGCTCTCTCGCTTCCTTTTCGCCGCATTTTTCTCTTGCCGCAACAACCCTGAAATTCTGCGCCTCGCCTATATCCGAAATGCGCTCGTGTTGAAAAACAGCGCAGGCGTAAGGGTCGCTGAAAACAAGGCGTTTTGCAAGGAAAAGCGGAAGCTTTTTAATACCGTCATATTCCTTCGGAAGCCTTAAAAGCATATCGGGATTGAAGTAATTTTTATCTGAAAAAAGGCCGTCCGCTTTGTCGCATCCGTATTCAAAATAGGTTTCCTCTTCGGTAAATCTTGTAGGGTCAAAGCTGTCGCCGCCGCGGATTAAAACGATGGCGAAGCGGTTTTCTTCGGGAACCCAAACAACTCCCTCGTGGCCGTTGATAAGTCTTTTTTCGTTCTCGGGGAATTTAGGGGAAAGCTCAAGCCTCTGCCCCATATGCATAAGCTCAAAATCCGTTCCGCAAAAGCCGCAGAAAACGGGAAGCGCTTCAATTCCCTTTTTTGCTTCTTCGCCCCTTAAGCGCCTTCTTTTGGGGTTGATAAGGTTAATTTCGCCGTAGCGGAGCGGCGCTTTTTTGTCGTTAACAAAATAGGTTGCGTTTGTTTTCATTGCAAAGCTCCTTTTATCCGTTTAAAGAATTATACCAAATCAAAATAAAATTGTAAACAGATATGATATATTTAGCGTTTGCCTTTACGGCTGTTATATGGTATAATGCTGTTACAAAATATAGTTAATGTAGGAAATTATGGAATTTAAATCAAAGTTTTTTAACGAGCTCAGCGCCTGTGAAATTTACGAAATTCTTAAATCAAGGGCGCAAATATTTGTTGTTGAGCAAAGCATTAAATACGTTGATATGGATGATATCGATTACGAAAGCCTTCATATCTTTTGTCTTGAAGGCAGCAGAGTTGCCGCCTATTTCAGGGCTTACCCGAAAAGGGACGAAGAAAACACCGTTCATATCGGAAGGGTTTTAACCCTTGAGCACGGTAAGGGACACGGAAAAAAGCTTCTTAAAAACGGAATTGAAGCAATAAAGGAAAAAATGAACCCCGAAAAGCTGTATATCGAAGCACAGAGCCACGCAATAGGTTTTTATGAGCGTATGGGCTTTACGGTATGCTCCGACGAGTTCACGGAGGAGGGAATCCCCCACGTTAAAATGGAATTAAAGCTAAAGGAGGACGAAAGATGAATAACAAATCAAAATACCTTCGCAACAACGACGAAAAAGGCTCAAAATATCTTCGTACAAAAAAAGAGGATGAAAAGCCCGAACAGGAAGAGGAAACCGCCTCTGACGATTACAGAAAAAGCGTAATAACCCCGAAGCGTGCGCGCGAGCTTTTTGAAGAGGAGCAAAGCTCCGCCGAAGCCGCCGAGGCGCTTGAGGAAGAGCCGTTAAATTCGGCTGAAGCCGAGGCTTCAAAGGATGTTACGGCTGATGAACGTAAGGAAGAGGCAAAGCCGAGCAAGGGCCCGAGAAAAAGCACCTCAATATCCGAAAACCGAAGAAAAGCTGCGGCGCAGAGAAGGGCGCTCTGTATTGTTATTCTTACTTTTTTTGCGGTAGTTCTTTATTTTATCCGCTTTCACGTTCCCTTTACGCCGAGGGTTTTAAGCGTTGAATTTGCAACCGTTCCCGAGCTTATCGCCTCTATTGCTTACGGTCCGCTTGTCGGCGTTGCAATATGCTTGTTTAAGGACGCTTTACACGCGGCGTTTTACAACGCAAATATTATCGCGGATTTATCAAACCTGCTTCTTGATTCGGTATTCGTTGTAATAGCGGGGCTTATATATTCACGCTCGATGTTCCGCGGCGACAGTGCCGTTCATCGCCCCGAGGGCTATAAACGCAAGGATTACAGGAGAAGAAGAATATTTAACAGCTCGCTTATCGGAGCGTTTATTTCGCTTGTTCCCCAGTTCTTTATTACGCGCTATATCTCTTTTCCGCTTCTTGAATATTTCTTTAGCGGAAGGGGCTTTGATACGGCTCAGCTGCTTTCGGATTATCAAAACGGAATTGCGGGCATAAAAAGCTATCTCCCCGAGGGCGTTGCTTCTCTTATCCCGGGAATAACAAGCCTTTCGCGCGGGATTATTATGTTTAACCTTCCGGTTTCACTTTTTAAAATGCTTTTTGCAACCGTTATTACGGCGCTTGTCTATAAGCATATCTCCGCCTTTCTTCATAACCGAAGGCGTAAGAAGAAAAAATAAAGCCCGAAATTTGTTGATTTTGACGAAAATATCAATGTTGACATATAATTATTATTATTATATAATTATTTTTATACGAGAATATTAACTATTCATTATTAACTATTCATTGTTTTAAGTATAAAGCAAGGTGAAAACAGCAAACGGTAAAATTTCAAGGCAACCTTGTTTTTAATCGGGTTGCCGTTTATTAACTAAAAAAAACGCTGTTTCATCGTAGGTCAGTTGTTTAAACTTTTAACACGGATGAATATAAAAAACTAAGTTAAGAAAGGATTGATTCCCCATGAGAATTACAAAGAAAATTTCAGCGATCGCTCTTTCAATTTTTATGGTTGTTTCAATGATGCCTTTCACTGTATTCGCAGAGGGACTTCCGGTTGCCGACGTTGAAGAAATCAACGTTGCCGGCTATGAAACCGCATATTCCTTTAAGGCTACCGATACTGCAGAAACGGTAGGCGCAAGCGCATACAAGGATTACATTACCGATTTTGTTGTAAGCTTTGATCAGGATATTGAAGCCGGCCAGATAATTCTTGGCGGCTCTTATGAAGGCTACAACAACGGCGAATGGGTTGAGATTACTCTTCCTGCTCTTACCGCAGGCACTCCCTACCGCCTTCTTTCCGAAAACCTCGGTGAAACCTTCACCTATGAGGATATCGTAACAATCGTTAAGGAATTCAAGTGTGCAGCAAAAGGACTTGACGCGGCGGGCGTAACGCTCAGCATAGACCTTAACCTCTACGAAACAGCGGCTTCAACCGCTCCGATTACCGTTGCAGAGAAGGAGTACACCTTCACGGGCCTTCCCGTTGCAATAGTAAGCGACATTACGGTTGACGGATATGAAAAGGCATATTCCTTTAAGGCTAACGATACAGCAGACTCCATAGCCTCAAGTTCTTATAAGGATTACATTACCGATTTTGTTATCAGCTTTGATAAAGACGTTGCTGCAGGCGCAGTAGTGCTCGGCGGCTCCTATGAAGGCTACAACAACGGCGAATGGGTAGAGATTACTCTTCCTGCTCTTACCGCAGGCACTCCGTACCGCCTTCTTGCGGACAATCTCGGCAAAACCTTCACTTATGAGGACATCGTTACTGTCGTTAAGGAATTCAAGTGCGCGGCTAAAGGTCTTGACGCGGCAGGCGTAACGCTTTCCGTTGACCTTAACCTCTATGAAACAGCCTCGTCAACAACACCGATTACCATCGCAGATAAGGAATACACCTTTGAAGATACCGTATCGGCAGTTCCTACCGCAACGGTAACGGATATCACGGTAGACGGCTACGAAAAAGCTTATTCTTACAAGGCTGCAGGACAGATTATTCTTGCAGGCTCTTACGAAGGCTATAACAACGGCGAATGGGTAGAGATTACTCTTCCTGCTCTTACCGCAGGTCAGCCTTACCGCCTTCTTGCGGACAATCTCGGCAAAACCTTCACTTACGAGGAAATCGTAACAATTGTTAAGGAATTCAAGTGCGCGGCTAAAGGCCTTGACGCGGCAGGCGTAACGCTTTCCGTTGACCTTAACCTCTATGAAACAGCGTCGTCAACAACACCGGTTACCATCGCAGAAAAGGAATACACCTTTGAAGATACCGTATCGGCAGTTCCTACCGCAACGGTAACGGATATCACGGTAGACGGCTACGAAAAAGCTTATTCTTACAAGGCT
>ONCR01000029.1 GCA_900316345.1 uncultured Eubacteriales bacterium
ATCCTTCCAGATTTCGGGGCCAGTTGTTGCCTTATGAATTGCAGGGTTTGCAGGGTTTACAAACTGGCCGGGGATAAAGCTGTTGGGAATTTCCTTTGCAAGCTCCTCGGCTTTTGCTATAGCGCCCTTCATACCCTTTGCGCCTTCGGTTAAAACAAGCTCCGCTCCGTAAGCCTTAAGGATATTTCTTCTTTCAACGCTCATCGTTTCGGGCATTGTGAGAATAATTCTGTACCCCTTTCCCGCCGCAATTGAGGCAAGGCCTATTCCCGTATTGCCCGAGGTCGGCTCAATAATAACCGAGCCCTCTTTAAGAAGTCCCTTCGCCTCGGCGTCCTCAATCATCGCCTTGGCAATTCTGTCCTTAACGCTTCCTGCAGGGTTGAAGTATTCGGGCTTGATGATAAGCGTTGCTTCAAGCTGTAAAGCGTTTTCAATATTAACCGCCTCAACAAGAGGTGTATTTCCTATTAAACCGAGAGTTCCTTTATATATTTTTGACATAACTAATACCTGCCTTTCTGAATCCTATTTAAGCGATGCAAAACCGTTTTCAAGGTCCGCAATAATATCGTCAATATGCTCTGTTCCGATAGAAAGCCTTATGGTGTTTTCCTTTATTCCCTGGTCAAGAAGCTCTTCTGTTGAAAGCTGTGAATGAGTTGTTGACGCAGGATGAATTACAAGGCTTTTAACGTCCGCAACGTTAGCAAGAAGCGAGAATATTTTAAGGTTATCAATAAACTTCCATGCCTCTTCCCTTCCGCCTTTAATTTCAAAGGTGAAGATTGACGCGCCGCCGTTCGGGAAATATTTTTCATAAAGAGCGTTATCCGGATGCTCCTTAAGAGAGGGGTGATTAACCTTTTCAACAAGCGGATGATTTGCAAGGTATTCAACAACCTTCTTTGTGTTTTCCGCATGTCTTTCAAGACGAAGCGAAAGCGTTTCGGTTCCCTGAAGAAGAAGAAACGCGTTGAAGGGAGAAATTGCCGCGCCCGTATCGCGAAGCAAGATTGCTCTGATATACGTTACAAAAGCAGCAGGGCCAACCGCGTCGTAAAATGAAACGCCGTGATAGCTCGGGTTCGGAGCGGCGATATTAGGATATTTACCGCTTGACGACCAGTCAAACTTTCCGCTTTCAACAATTACGCCGCCGAGGGTTGTTCCGTGGCCGCCGATGAATTTTGTTGCAGAATGAACAACGATATCCGCGCCGTGTTCAATCGGTCTGAAAAGATACGGAGTTCCGAAGGTGTTATCAACAACAAGCGGAAGGCCGTATTTATGTGCGATTTCGGCAATAGCGTCAACGTCGGGAATATCGCTGTTAGGGTTGCCGAGCGTTTCAAGATAGATAGCCCTTGTATTTCCCTTAATTGCGCCCTCAAGCTCCGCAAGGTTATGGGCGTCAACAAAGGTTGTTTCAATGCCGTATTGAGGAAGGGTGTGAGAAAGAAGGTTAAAGCTTCCGCCGTAGATGGTTTTCTGGGCAACAACGTGGCCGCCGTTTGCGGCAAGAGCTTCAATAGTGTAAGTAATTGCCGCAGCTCCCGAAGCAAGGGCAAGCGCCGCGCTTCCGCCCTCAAGGGCGGCTATTCTTTTTTCAAATACGTCCTGGGTGGAATTAGTCAGCCTGCCGTAGATATTGCCCGGGTCTGCTAAGCCGAAGCGGTCGGCGGCGTGCTTGCTGTTATGAAATACATAAGAAGTAGTTTGATAAATCGGAACAGCGCGAGAGTCAGACGCTATATCCGCCTGCTCCTGGCCAACATGAAGCTGCAGTGTTTCAAATTTATAATTGCTCATATGAGTTATCCTCCGTTAGATTTTGATTTGTTATTATAGTCCTCGAGCGCCGCCCGGATTGCCTCCTCGGCGAGCACCGAACAATGCATTTTATAATCCGGAAGTCCGTCAAGCGCTTCGGCAACGGCCTTATTTGTTAGCTTCATTGCCTCGCTTACCGGCTGTCCTTTAATAAGCTCGGTTGCCATTGAGCTTGAAGCGATTGCGCTTGCGCATCCGAAGGTTTCAAATTTTACGTCCTTAATTGTATCGTCCTCAATCTTAAGATACATCTTCATAATATCGCCGCATTTTGCGTTGCCGACCTCGCCGACACCGTTTGCGTCTTCAATTACGCCGACGTTTCTCGGATTGATAAAGTGGTCCATTACCTTTTCGCTGTATAAAGCCATATAGATACCTCCTTAGAGAATAAATTCTTTTTTGCCTTCGGTTAAATCGCGCCAAACGGGCGAAAAGCTGCGCAGATATTCAACAACCTCTTTAACCGCTGAAACTATATAATCCGCTTCCTCCTCGGTTGCGTTTTCGCCGAGGCTTAAACGAAGCGAGCCGTGAGCTACGTCGTGAATTCTGCCGATAGCAAGAAGAACGTGACTGGGGTCAAGCGACCCCGAGGTACATGCACTGCCTGATGAGGCAGAGACCCCCTTTCTGTCAAGCAGAATCAAAAGCGATTCGCCTTCAATGCCTTCAAAACAGAAGCTGACGTTGCCGGGAAGCCTTTTCTCTTTATCGCCGTTAAGGGCTGAATGAGGAATAGCGCTTAAGCCGTCAATAATTCTGTTCCTGACCTTAATCATATTTTCGGCATTTTTATCAATATTTTCAGAAGCCTCCTTAAGCGCCGCAGCCATTGCCATAATAGCGGGAAGATTTTCCGTTCCCGCACGCTTGCCGCGCTCTTGAGCTCCGCCCTCAATAAGATTTGTAAGAGCTATTCCTTTTCTTGCATAAAGGAAGCCCGTACCCTTCGGCCCGTGGAATTTATGCGCCGAAGCGGAAAGCATATCTATATTGTCTTTATTAACATCTATATGAACGTGACCGACGGCCTGAACCGCATCGGTGTGAAAAATTACGCCGTGCGCCTTACAAATTCTTCCGATTTCATTAACAGGCTGAAGCGTTCCGATTTCGTTATTGGCCGTCATAACGGTAACAAGGATTGTATCATCCCTTATTGCCGCTTCAAGCTCATCGGGGCGAACAATGCCGTTTTCGTGAACGGGAAGAAGCGTAACCTCAAAGCCGTTTTTTTCAAGCTTTTTAAGCGTATGAAGAATTGCGTGGTGCTCAAACGCGGTAGAGATTATATGCTTTTTACCCTTACGTTTTCCGATTTCGGCCGCAGAAAGAAGCGCCTGATTATCCGCTTCGCTTCCGCCAGAGGTAAAAATTATCTCTCTCGGTTCGGCACCGATGATACAGGCTATTTCAGCCCTTGCTTTTTCAAGTTCTTCTTTTGCCTTCTGGCCCGTAGTATAAAGGCTTGAAGGGTTGCCGAAAACGTTTTCCATATAATAAAGCGCTGTATCAATTGCGGTTTTGCTCATTTTTGTTGTTGCCGCATTGTCAGCATAAATCTTCATTTGCATATCCTCCGTGGTTAAATTATCAGTATTATAACGCCATTTGCCTACTATGTCAATAGGTAATTTAAAAAAATTTCTGTTGATTACCTATTTACCCTGTGGTATAATAGGTAAAAAGAAATAAAGGAGCTGATTTTTTGATTTCAACCAAGGGAAGATACGCCCTTCGCGTAATGATTGATATTGCCGAAAATGACAGCGGAAGCTATATCCCGCTTAAGGATATTGCCGAAAGACAGCAGATTTCAAAAAAATACCTTGAAATTATCGTTAAAGACCTTGTTAATGCAAAACTTTTAACGGGCGTCAGCGGCAAGGGCGGCGGTTATCGCCTTTGCAGAAAGCCCGAGGATTACACTGTAGGCGAAATTCTTGAGGTTATGGAAGGCACGCTTGCAATAGTGGGATGCCTTGTTAAGGATTCCGATGACTGCCCGAGGGCGGCTTCATGCCAGACGCTTCCGATGTGGGAGGAATATAATGAAATGATATATAATTTCTTTAATTCCAAAAAGCTGAGCGACCTTATTAAAAAGGATAACTGACGGATTACCTATCTAAGGCGGAATGGGCTGCTCCGACTGCGGAAGCTCGGGTAGGCTTAATTAAACAACTCAATATCAAATATAAAAAATGGCCGTAAAAGGCGAGATGCGATTTTAGGACTAACCTTCGTTATCGCATCTCGCCTAAATTCAGCCATATTTTTATTATTACCAAAAGATTTACGTAATTTATTCTGCCGGGAAAAGCGCAGGCAGGGCGTTATAAAAATTAGTTATCGCGTTGTCAAAGCTGTGAAGCTTAAACAGCGAGCGCTTGAAGGTTATATTTCCGTTTTTTGTATTATCCTGCGTGAATATAAAATTCTTATCATAATCCTTATAAAGATTGGTGATTAAGCATTTTGTTGAATTATAGGTAATATCAAGCGTTCCTACAGCAGAATAGATGAAGTAATCATCAGTCGTATAACCCATACTTTCAACGGCGTTATTAAGCCTTTCGCCGAGATTTGTACTTAAATGGGGAACATAGGGATTTTGAAGGCCTCCGCAATTAGGCATATAGTAATAAAAGCAATCAAGGTTATTAATAAACATATTCCATGTTATCGCCGCGCCCATTGAATAGCCGCCGAAGCCCCTGTGCTCGCGCGAGGCAACTATATCCTCATCGCTTACGGATTCGGCATAGGTTGAATAAACGCTTTCAACGGCAGGGATAAGGCAGGTTCTTACCTCCCTTGAATAGCTTTGATAAAGATTTGATAGCTCCGTAATATCGGTATCGCTTCTCGATTTGTTATAGAAATTAGCGCAAACGGCTATAACGGGCTTGATTTTTCCTTTTATAATAAGATTATCAAGAACGTTTATAAGCTTCGGTTTCGGCTTTTTCGGCGTTCCGAAATAAGAGGTTTCGGTTGAATTTGCGCCGCCCTGAAAATAGATAATATCGTATTTTTTATTTTCATCATATCCGGGCGGAAGATAGATAATAGCCCGTTTTTCCGTTGTTTCGGTTTTATAATTAAGCTCTTCGATACGTCCGCCGTTTTCAACGGGCTGAAGGTATTCATCGGGTATGGGTTCTATTGCATTTTCAAGGCTGTAATCCCTTGAGGCGGTAAAATCGGAATCGGTTTTCGGTAAATGGTGAAACGGCCTGACAAAGAAAACCTCAAGCAGTGCAGCGGCAAGAATAACCGCACAGACCTTAAGAATATTTTTTAAGGCTTTTTTTAATCTCTCTTTCATAGCTTTTCACTCCTGCTGTCATACAGCTTTTGAATTTCAGGCGGCAGCTTATCGGGAAGCATTGAATTTATTCTGTCTTCATTGCCGTCCTTAATAGCCGTTTTGTAATACCAGCATTTAAAATTCAGCATATTCAAAACCTTTTGAAGCTTTTGCATTTCGTCTTCAACGGCTGCCTTGCGCGCTTCAAAAAGCTTTAGGCGTTTTTCATAGCTTTCGCTTCCCTCTTCGCACCACTTCATAAAAAGCTTAATCTCTTTAATTTCAAGCCCCGATTCCTTAAGACAGCCTATAACGCGCAACGCTTCAAGCTCGGTTTCGCTGAAAAGGCGTATGCCCGATTTTCTTTCAATATTAGGGAAAAGCCCCTCTTTATCATAATAGCGTAAAGTTGAAATCGGAAGCGAAAACATCTCTGACACCTGACCAATTGTATACATAAAAAACCTCTTTTCAAAAAAAGCTTGACCTAAAGTTAGCTTTAGGTGTTAATATATTATATGATAACACATCAAAACAAATTATTCAACAACAAAATATATTTCGAGGTACATATTATGATGAAAACAGAAAGCTTAAAACTTACAAATGAATGGGATAAAACCTTTAAAAAAAGCGAGCTTGTTGAGCACTCAAAGGTTACCTTTATTAACCGCTACGGAATTACGCTTGCAGGCGATTTATACGTTCCGAAAAACGCCGGGGGCAAGCTTCCTGCGATAGCTGTTTGCGGTCCCTTCGGCGCTGTTAAAGAGCAGTGCTCGGGCTTATATGCGCAGACGCTTGCGGAAAGGGGCTTTTTAACCCTTGCGTTTGACCCTTCGTTTACGGGCGAGAGCGGAGGCTTACCGAGATATATGGCCTCCCCCGATATAAACACCGAGGATTTTCAGGCGGCTGTTGATTATCTTTCATTACACGAAAGGGCGAACGCCGACAAAATAGGAATACTCGGAATTTGCGGCTGGGGCGGAATGGCGCTTAACGCCGCCGCTATTGATACAAGAATCAAAGCAACCGTTTCTTCAACAATGTATGATATGACAAGGGTAAACGCCAACGGGTACTTTGACAGCGCGAACAGCGAGGAGGCACGCTTTGAAGCAAAGCAGGCGTTAAACGCACAGCGCCTTGAGGATTACAAAAACGGCGCATACAAGCTCGGAGGCGGAGTTGTTGACCCGCTTCCCGAGGACGCCCCCTTCTTTGTTAAGGATTACTACGATTATTATAAAACCGAAAGGGGCTACCACAAGCGCTCACTCAATTCAAACGGCGGCTGGAACGTTACGGGCTGTATGTCGTTCATTAATCAGCCGATACTTAAATACATTAACGAAATCAGGAGCGCCGTACTTATTATCCACGGCGACAAGGCGCATTCCTGCTATTTCAGCAAAGACGCGTATAACAATATGATTAACGGCAACAAATACACCGATAACAAGGAGCTTATGATTATCCCCGGTGCAGTTCATACCGACCTTTATGACAGGGTTGATATTATCCCGTTTGATAAAATTGAAGCCTTTTATAAAAAGGAAATGGAAGTATGAAAAGAATTATTATAACTCTTCTTTTGTTAAGCGTTTTACTGACCGCCTGCGCTAAAGGCGAAGCAAAGACCGCTCAAAGCACTTCGCAAAGCCCTGAAAAGCAAAGCGAAGCACTTACTAAAGAAGAAACCGAAGAAGTAACTGATAAGGAAGCTGAAAGCAAAATGAAAATTACCGTAAACGGAAAAGAGTTTTATATAATAAAAGAGAATAACGAAACGGCACAGGCTTTATCGCAAGCCCTTCCCTTAAGCCTTGAAATGAACGAGCTTCACGGAAACGAGAAATACTATTACCTTGATTTTACGCTTCCCGAAAACGCAGAAAACGTTAAGAAGGTAAACAAGGGCGACGTAATGCTTTTCGGCGACAGCTGTTTAGTTATTTTTTATAAGAGTTTTAACACCTCTTATTCATATACAAGAATAGGTAAAATAGAAAACGCCGACGGGCTTGAAGAAGCGCTCGGCGGCGGAAACGTTAAAATTGAATTTTCACCTGAATAAAAAAATGCTTACGGTTAAGGGGCGACCCAGCCGTAAGCATTTTTTATTAATCGCAGAGCTCCTTGCCTGATTTCCAAGCCTGACCAACCTTTTCGCCGGTTACGTAATAGCCTGCTTTAAACTGGTCAAACATAAGAATGCCCGCCTTTTCAATATCAATATTGCCCTTTTCGTCAAGCACTTCCTCGTGAGCGGAAACGTTAACGATTTTGCCGATAATGCTGTAAACGTTTTCGGTTTCAATAATTTCGGCAAGCTCGCATTCCATAGTAATCGGGAATTCCTCAACTATCGGAGCGTTTACCTTATCGCTTTTAATAGCGGTCATCTTGCTGCGTTCAAATTTATCAGCCATAGTGTTGCCCGAAGCAATACCGAAGAAATCGGCCTCTTTAATATTTTTAACGTCGGCAAGGCTTACGGTAAACGCCTTATTGAGCTTTATGTTTTTAACGGTTTTATGGGTTTCGGTAAGCGAAAGAGTAATCTTATCCATTCCGCAAATCATTCCCCACGCGGCGTTCATAACGTCAACAACGCCGTTTTCATCGTAGGTTGCAATCATAAGAACGGGCATCGGGTAAACGGCAGGCTTAACGCCTAAATCTTTTCTCATAATTATTTCTCCTATAAATTATATATTTTCCAATCCTCGCCGAGCGAAGAAAGAGAATCCTTATTGCCGACAATACAAATTGAATTGCCGTTTTTCATTTTATCAAACAAATCGCAGAGCCTTAATAAATCAGACTTTTTAAGATTGAGCATCTGCATTCTTGTACTAAGCTTATCTTCGTAGCTGTAATCCATAAGATAATAGCTGTCGGCAAGGCTTCCCTGCTTTGCGGAGCTTAAAAGCCCTTCGCCCGCGGCGATTGATGAGATTATATATTTTTCGACGCTCTCATCGCTCTTAACGAAATTCATAACAAAGTCCGCAGTTTTTTTATAAACCTCAACGGAGTTAAGCGGATTGGGGTCGCGGTAAGAATGGAAGGTTGCGTTTCCGCTGAGGCCGCACCTGAAGCCACAGCCGTAGGCGCCGCCGTGAACACGGATTTCATTCCAAAGATAGCCGTAGGTTAAAAGAAGCGAAGCAACGTTCAGCGCGCCTTCATACGAATGGTCGTACTGAAGAATATTAGCGCCGTAAACGGCAAAGGAAATACCGGCCGGGATAAGAATCGCTTCCTTTTGAGGCGGTTGATTTTCAAAGCTCATAACCGTATTAACTTCGCTTCCCTTGGGGAGCTCGCTAAACAGCCTTTCGGTTTCGGCGTGATATTCGTCTGCCGTTTCGCTTAAAACGAGCCTTGATGAAACGAAAAGCTCACCCGCTCTTTTTTCAAAGTAAGCAATAGTTTTATCAATATCGTTATCAAAATTCTTAATAAACGAATTGAGGTAGCAAAGGAAGGAATAGCCCTCGCACTTTTCGCCTACATATGACGCAGAAGAGGTATAGCAAAGCGCTCTTTTAATTGCGAAGGTATGGCCTGCGTTCATAACGGAGCGGTAAAGAAGCTCGCTTCCCTGAAGAAGATTTTCGTTAATCAGCGCCTTGCTGTTATAATCCGTTTCAAGAAGAATTTCTTTAACAATATCAAGCGCAGGGGCAAGATTGTTTTCAAGCACGCTGAAGGAAACGACGAAGTAAACCTTGCTTTCAAGCGGATTGAAGCGGTTTTGAAATGCTTCAACATTGAAATCAAGCTCGCCGATAGTCTTTTTTATCAGCTTTTGAAGCTGGGCGGGCGAATGCTTTTTAGTCGGAAGAACCGAAAGCAGATTTGTTAAAAGAGAAAGCTCGCAAAGCGTTTCACCGTTTTCATCAGACGCGTCAAAATACAGATTACAGTGAACAATTCCGTTAGAGGCTATCTTGTGGAAAAGAAGCTTTCTTCCCTGAATTTCCTTTTCCTCGGTTTGGGTCCACATAGGCGTTTTGCTTACGTCCGAAAGCGAAAGCACGGGAAGCGTTGCAACGGCCTCGGGTGAATCGGGCGTATCCTGCCAGCTTCTCATATTATTATAGATTTCATCAACCTTTGCCTTTTCGGCTTCAGTCATCGAAGCATATTCACAGCTTACGCGCTTTTCCTCGGCGGCTCTGTCCTCGTCGCCCTTGGTTTTTGAGGGAAGCATAGTAAGGCTTAAGGTGTTTGAAAAATCGGCAAGCTCCTTAATTATTTCGTCATAATAGCCCGAATCTATATCCGCCCTCATTTCCTTAAGAAGCTCATCGTTTTCAAGATACATCAGCATATCGCCGCCGTAAAGCCACGAATTAAGCGCAAAGATATTGCGCGTTAAGCCCTTGGGTTCCTCAGCCTCGCGCAGCTCAAATTCAAACTGGTTGAAGTTTGCAACAAGCTCCTCCCTGTCAATTCCGTTTTCAATAATGTTATTTAAAACTGCAAGGTAGGTTTTCTTTATCTCCTGCCTTTTTTCAGGCTCGGTATTACGGAAAACTATTGTATAATAGGGCTGGGCGATACCGTCCACTACGTAAAAGCTTACGTCCTGGGCCAGGCCTTTTTCAAGAATGGCACGCTTAAGCGGCGCCTCGTTAGAGCCTGCAAGGTAAGAGGATATAAGATTATAAGCCATAACGCGCTTTTTTTCATCCCAAGAAGCAAAAACCTTTGAATAGCTGAGGACGGTTTTGTTTTCCCCGCTTTCGTCCTTGCCGATTTCATAGTACGAATCCGCTTCGGTTTCCTCTATGGGCTTTTGCATAGCGATTTTATGGCTCTTATCGATATAATCAAAGGTTGAAAGGTATTCCTCATCAATAAGGCTTAAAACTCTTTCAAGCGGAACGTCGCCGTCAAGATAAATTTTAGCGTTCGACGGTGAATAGAATTCCCTATGAGCCTTAAGGAAGTTTTCATAGGTTAAATCGGGGATAGACTTCGGGTCGCCGCCCGATTCAAAGCCGTAAATGCTGTTCGGAAAAAGGTAAGCCCTTCCGACTCTGTCCATAAGCTCGTTAACAGAGCCCAATGCGCCCTTCATTTCGTTAAACACTACTCCGTTATAAAACGGCTTTCCGTTTTCAAGCTCATAGTGCCAGCCCTCTTGACGGAAAATGCTTTCATTTTTATAAATAGCAGGTCTGAAAACTGCGTCAAGATAAACTCGCGTAAGGTTAATAAAATCCTGTTCGTTACGGCTTGAAACGGGATACATCGTTTTATCGGGGAAGGTCATCGCGTTAAGGAAGGTATTCATTGAGCTTTTAAGCAAATCAAGGAATGGCTCCTTAACGGGATAGTTTTCGCTTCCGGCAAGAACGGAATGCTCAAGAATATGAAAAACGCCCGTATCGTCCCACGGAAGGGTTTTAAACGCAACGGAAAAAAGCTTGTTATCCTCCTTATTATCAAGAAAAGCAAGCTCGGCGCCGGTTTTTAAATGGCGCATTTCGTAAAGCGTTCCTTTAAGCTCCTCGCTTTTTCTTATTCTTTCAATTTTAAAGCCGTGAATTATTTCATTAAGTTTCATATTATACCTCTTTTTAAAATACATTATTAGTATTATAAACATTTATAAGCTGTTTTTCAACAGTAATATAAAAAGCAACCGCATTTACGGTTGCTTAAGCTCTGAAAACGGAATTACGGGCGAGGGGTTTTCCCTATGCTCGCCGATAAGCTTTTCCATCCATATCATATCGTACCAGCGCCCGAATTTACAGCCTGAGTTTTTAAACCTTCCGACAAGGGTAAAACCGATATGTCTGTGAAATTCATAGCTGTTATTGTTAAGGTATTCGTCCGGGTTATCCGTTACGCCTATACAGGCGTTAAGGTTAAGATAGCCCTGTAGGGCTGAAATACGTTCAAGCTCGGCGTAAAGCGCCCTGCCTATTCCCCTTCCCTTTGCCGAGGCTTTAAGGTAAATAGTCGTTTCAGCCGACCAGGCGTACGCCGCCCTTCCGACAAACGGGCCCGTATAAGCGTAACCGAGAATTTCGCCGTTCTCTTCGGCAACAAGGTAGGGAAAGCTTTTAAGCGTTTTAATTATTCTCGCCCTGAATTCCTCAACCGACGGGGTTACCCATTCAAAGGAAATAGCGGTATTTTCAACATAGGGTCTGTATACCTCAAGAAGCTGTTCAGCATCGGACGGAGTTGCAATGCGGATAATAAAGCCGTTCATATTCTATACCTTCTCAAGCATTTCAACGCCTGCTTTAAGCCGTTTAAGGCCGTCCTCAACATTTGCCCTCGGGCAGGCGATATTCATTCTTAAAAAGCCGTTTCCGCCTTCGCCGTAAGCGCTACCCGAGGAGAGGAAAAGCCCCGTTTCTTTTCGGATAAACGAAGCAATTTCGCCCGACGGCTTATTGAGCGCGCTTACGTCAAGCCAAAGGAGGTAGGTGGCTTCCGATTTAACAAGCTTAACCTGCGGCAACTCATTTTTAATAAAGGAGTCAACAAGGCATTTGTTTTCAAAAACATACGCCCTCATTTCGTCAAGCCACTTTCCGCCGTTTTTAAACGCCGCAATTGTTGCAGTAACGGCAAAGGTGTTCGGCTCGGCAACCTCGTCAGTATTGAGAGCGCGGTTAACCTTATGGCGCAAAACAGGGTTAGGAACGCTGACGGCTGAGGTTTGAAGCCCTGCGATATTAAAGCACTTGGTAGGCGCAATGCAGGTAATGCTGTTCATTTTACATTCCTCGTTAACGCCGGCAAACGGGACATAGCTTTTATCGGGGTCGGTTATATCGCAGTGGATTTCATCAGATAAAACCACAACGCTGTGCTTTTTGCACAGAGCTCCGATTTTTTCAAGCTCCTCTTTTTTCCAGATTCTTCCTGCAGGGTTCTGAGGATTACAAAGAAGCATTAGCGTTGTCTGAGGGTTTGAAAGCTTTTCTTCCAAATCCTCAAAATCAATGCTGTATTCGCCGTCTTTATATATCAACCTGTTTTGAAGCGGACGGCAGCCGTTATTAATTATTGAATTAAAGAAAATGTTATAAACCGGAGTTTGAACAAGCACGTTTTCGTTAGGGGTTGTAAGCTTTCGTACAACGCTTGAAATAGTCGGAACAACGCCCGCGGAAAAGATAAGCCATTCCCTTTTCATTTCAAAACCGTGGCGCGTTTTCCACCAGTTGATATAGGCTTCGTACCACTCGTCCGGAATAATATTATAGCCGTAAATTCCGTGTTGCGCTCTTTCAAGAAGGGCGTTTTTTATTTCGGGCGCGGTTTCAAAATCCATATCCGCAACCCACATAGGAAGCTCGTTTTCCTTTATATCCCATTTCAGCGAAGCGGTATTTCTTCTATCAATTATTTTATCAAAGTTATATTCCATTATTTTCACCGATGATGATTTTAGTATCCTTTGGGTTTATTTTTGTTTCATCAAGAATGAGTTCGCCTACGCTCTCGGCCCTGATTATTCCGCTTGAGGGATTAATTATACTGTCAACGCCCGAGGTAAGCTCAACGTCAACGCTTGAATATTCAAATGCCAGCGTAGTATTAACGGTTTTACAGTTAACCATTTTAAGATTATCTATGTAGCAAAGGCCCTGAAGGCTTTCAACCGTACAGTTTATAAGGGTAAGGCTTTCGGCGTTCCAACCGAGGTATTCGCCCGAGATAAAGCTATCGTATACCGTAACGTTTTTGCTGTTCCAAAAGGCGTCCTTTGAGATAAGGCGGGAATTTTTAACAACAACGTTTTTTGCACCGTCGAAGCTGTAATTACCGTCAAGCTCAAGGTTTTCAACGGTAATGTTTTCGCTGTTCATAAGAAGATAATCGCCCTTAGCCTTAACGTTTTTAAGCTGAATGTCGCTACAGCTCCAAAGTGTTTCGGCGGCGTTGGTAAATTCGGTATTTTCAATATAAAGCCCCTTGCATCTTCTGAAGGCCTTCGGCGCAATAAAAGTGCAGTTTTTAAGGGAGAAGTTATTTGTATACCAGATACCTGCCCTTGCCATTTCAAAGAAGGTTGAGCCATCAACCTCAACATCGCTACAATACCAGAAGGGATATTTCCACTTGAATTCGCAGTTTTCTGCAATAATACTTTTGCTCTCCTTAAGCGGAGATTCGCCGTCGTCAAACGTACAGCCGCAAATCTTAACGTTATCGGACATAAACAGCGCTCTTTCCCCTATAAAGCGTTGATTTTCAAGGACTTTCATTATTGCTTCCTCCTAAATTAACTGCATAGCATTATAACACAAAACATTAGCATTTACAATATATATAATTTATGATATATTCAAACTGAGGTGAAAAAAATGAATACTGTTCCCCGCGCTAAAGAAACCGAATTTAAAGGCAGGGCTGTTACGCTAAATAAAACCGAATATATTAAAGGCGAAGGCTTAAAGCCCGAAGAATACATTATTGAAATATCGGAAAACGGAAACGCCTGTATTACTTATTCCGATAACGCAGGCAGAATTTACGCAGAGCAGACGATGAAGCAGCTGAGCTCTGACGGTAAACGCGTTCCCCTTTGCCGTATTCGCGATTACCCGAGCTTTTATTACCGTGGATATATGCTTGACTGCGCAAGACATATGTTTAACGTTGACGAGATTAAAAAGCTTGCCGACGCAATGGCGCTTCTTAAATTCAACAAATTCCACTGGCATTTAACCGACGACCAGGGCTGGAGAATTGAAAGCGAGCGCTACCCGATACTTAACTCCGTTTCCGCCGTTAGGAAGTTCAGCTCCTTCGGGAAGAAAAAGGAAAACTCAGCTTACGGAAGAGTTTATACAAAAGCCGAAATTAAAGAGGTTATTGAATACTGCGGAGAAAGAGAAATCGAGGTTATTCCCGAATTTGACATTCCCGGCCATACGTCCGCGCTTCTTGCGGCCTTCCCCGAGCTATCCTGCGGCAAAAGCGAAATTGAGGTAAAAACCCATCAGGGAATTTTTAAGGACGTTATTTGCCTTTCAAACGAAAAAAGCCTTGAAGTAATACTTAACATTTTTGACGAAATTTGCGAGCTGTTCCCGGGCAAATATATTCATATCGGCGGCGACGAAACCCCGAAGGCGCAATGGGAGGCGTGCCCCGAGTGCAGAAATGAGATGGCGAAGCTCGGAATAAACGGATATAAGGAATACCAAAACAGTTTCACAAACAAGGTTATTGAGCATCTTGAAGGCAAGGGCAAAACCTGTATTGTTTGGAACGACGCCGCCGAGGGTAAAAATCTTGACAGGCGAGCAATTGTACAGTATTGGAAGGAAAAGA
Organism: uncultured Eubacteriales bacterium; assembly: GCA_900316345.1. Classification (GTDB taxonomy): domain Bacteria; phylum Bacillota; class Clostridia; order Oscillospirales; family Acutalibacteraceae; genus Eubacterium_R. Next base: position 14,477 of record ONCR01000029.1, read on the forward strand.
GCGCACCGTCCGCTGAATTTGCAAACAGCGGAGGCAGGCTTATACTTTCGCCGTTTACGTATTACTACACCGATTATGATTATAACATTACTCCGCTTAACCGAACGCTTTCCTTCAAGCCCGAAATCAGAGGGCTGAATGAAAAAAGCAGCGTTTTGGGGCTTGAGGTTCCAATTTGGACGGAATATATTGACAGCAACGAGCGCCTTGAGGAAATGCTTTTTCCGAGAGCCGCCGCGGTTGCCGAAACCGCCTGGAGCGGAAAGACCGCCGATTATACGGACTTCACCGAAAGGTTTGAAAACACCGAAAAGCTACTTAAGCAAATCGGTATAAACGCAGCCGATAAATCGCTTTGGAAGCGAAGCAGAGCATCAATGCCCCTCGGCTGGCTAAAATTCGTAAAAGATAATTACAGCCTTGAATACATAAAATGGGCAATAAAATAAGAGCGGAACCGTTGGGGCGTCCGTTATAAAGAAGGTTCTACACAATAATGTAACAATACTAGCGCCATTCGATTCAATCATAACTCATCATAGAATCAGTTGAAAAATCAAGCAGCCTTCGGTTAATCCGAAGGCTGTTTGATTTTTATTATTGCTTTTCTATTTTTTTGATCGTGCAATTTGGATATTGTTTTTTAAACTTTTCAATAGCGTCGTATTCGCTATAAGCAAGTATTGTCACCACTCCTAATGAATGTGTAATTCGATAATAAGCAGTTCCAGCACTGACCACAAGTAACACCTCCAATCTTTTTAGTCATTGATTCTATAAAACACTTCGTTTCTGTGTTCAGATTCAAATTGTTGCTGTTCTTTCAAATTGTCAAAAGGAATAATCTCTATTCTTTTTTCCCGTTCAAGTTTGAAAAATGCTCCTGTAAACAAAGAATTATAGTAGTTATAATCATTTTTGTTGCAATCATCAATTATTAGTTTTTTAATCACAGTTTCTTTGGTATTTGAATATCTACCTTCGTATCTTTTTAAATACCATAAAATATTTTGTTTTATGCTTTCTTCGTTCACAAATGCATCTCCTTTTCTAAATCAATTTATTGTCTTCGCATATTGAATGAATTATCATATCCAGATATTGCATCAAGTGTTTTTGCTGCAGTAGTTGTGTTGGACAGATCATTTGTTATATTTGTCCAAGTATTATTCCTATAGTATTGCCAACCATTTGGATTTGTAAATACTGCAGTAGTCAAGTTTGTACAATCGTTAAACGCACTCGCACCGATACTAGTAACGGATTCAGGAAAAGTTACACTGGTTAATGATTTGTAACCATAAAAGGCTCTCGCACTTATACTTGTTGTTCCGTTTTCAAAACTAATTGCAGTAACCAATTGATTATCAATATATAGTTTTCGTTCTATTGTTGATGTGGTGGTGTTATTGAATATACCATCTGCAAATGAAATCTTTGCCCATTGCTCAATTGTTCCCTTATAATAAATATTGGTTAGGTTGGTATTGTAATAGCCATTATTTATAAATGGAAAAGCAGATGTTTCGATTGATGTAATAGTCGCAGGTATAGTAATACTTGTCATAGCTATCGTTTCTGCAGGGCCAGTATAGGTAAAACTCGAACCATTAGTATTTCTAGCCCCGATAAGATATTGACGTGGGTCAAATCCATACTTTCCAATAGTTGTAACCTTTTTTCCATTATGGTACTCAGGAATTACTATATTTGTAATTCTTGTTGCTGTTCCACATTTTACGGCGTAAGTTCCATTGTTCTGTAAATAGTATTCAAGACCAATTGTTCCGCCGTCTGCATCAAGCGTACCGCTACCACCTGAATCTGATACTGAACCTGCATTTTCGGTTGTACCGTCCGTATAGGTAATAATGAGGTTTCCGTCAACTATTTCTGTACTGCTAATACCTCTACCGTCAACGCCATCTTCACCTTTATCCCCCTTGTCGCCTTTATCGCCCTTATCACCTTTTTCGCCTTTGATATTGCCGAGGTTGATAACTGTATTATCTGTAAGAGTAATAACTAATTCGCCGTTGGTTGCAAGCGTTACGGTTCTGATACCAACGCCGTCCTGACCGTTTGTTCCGTCTTGTCCGTCAGTACCGTTTGTGCCGTTAGTACCGTCTCTGCCGACAATCAATCCGAGGTTTTGCGCAGTACCGTCACTGTAAGTAAACACAAGCTCGCCTGCTGCGTTAATTTCTGTTGCCGTAATTCCGATACCGTTTTCGCCTTTAATATTACCGAGATTAAGCGTTGTTCCATTAGTCAGTTCAACGGTTAATGCTCCTGTGCTGTCAACCGTAACATTGGCAATTCCTACGCCGTCTTGTCCGTCGGTTCCGTCCTGTCCATCAACTCCGTTTGTTCCGTTTTGACCGTCGGTTCCATCTTCTCCTTTATCGCCTTTTTCACCTTTATCTCCCTTGTCGCCTTTTTCGCCTTTTATGCTTCCAAGGTTGATAGTCTGATTATCGGAGAAGGTTAATACAAGTTCGCCGTTTTGATTAATCTGTACATCAGAAATGCCGATACCGTCCTGACCGTCTTGTCCGTCAACGCCGTCACGACCATCGGTTCCGTTTATTCCGTCCTGTCCATCTACACCATCACGACCGTTTTGACCGTCGATTCCGTCATGACCTACAACTTTTCCAAGGTTAGCAGATGTTCCGTCGGTGTATGTAATTATCAAATTGCCTTCTGCATTGATTTCCGTATTGCTCACGCCGATACCGTCGGCACCATTCTGACCATCTTGACCATCTTGTCCGTTGGCACCGTCCTGACCGTCAGCACCTTTTACAGCACCGAGGTTTGTTGTTGTGCCGTCGGAATATTCAATTACTAATTCACCGTTACCATTAATTGATGTTGCAGAAACACCTCTGCCATCCTGACCGTCTTGTCCATCAACGCCATCTCTGCCGTTCGTACCGTCCTGACCGTCAGCGCCCTTGATGTTTCCGAGGTCTAAATCAGTACCGTTAGTAAGCGTAATTTGAAGCTTGCCGTCTGTTGATATATTAATCGTCTGAATACCAACACCATCAGCGCCGTCCTGACCATCTACACCGTCGCGTCCGTTGGTACCGTTTGTGCCATCCTGACCGTCAACACCGTCACGACCATCAGTACCGTTTCTTCCGACAACTACTCCGAGATTTTCAACAAGATTGTTTGAGTAGGTAATTACTAATTCGCCATTTGCATTTATTTCTGATTTAGTTACGCTGATACCGTCAGCGCCATCCTGACCATTCTGTCCATCAACACCGTCTCTACCATTTGTTCCGTCCTGACCGTCTACGCCGTCACGACCGTTAGTGCCGTCTCTGCCTATCACAACGCCGAGATTTGAACGCTGACCGTTTGAATATGTCAACACAAGTTCACCGTCGGTATTTATTTCCGCATTGATGACACCGATTCCGTCAGCACCATCTTGTCCGTCAGTACCGTTCGTTCCGTTCTGACCGTCAATGCCGTTCTGTCCTACCACCACACCAAGATTGGCAGTATTACCGTCAGAATATGTAAGCACTAACTCACCGTTGGAATTGATAGCAGAAGAGGAAATGCTGATACCATCAGCGCCGTTTTGACCATCCTGTCCGTCGGTACCGTCTCTGCCGTTTGTGCCGTCAGTTCCGTTTCTTCCTACTACAATGCCTAAATTTGCGCTCTGACCGTTAGAATATGTTAATACTAACTCGCCGTTAGAGTTAATCGTTGAATTAGTAACGCTTACACCGTCAATACCGTTTGTGCCAACTACTTTATCAAGATTGTAAGACGTGCCGTCTGAAAGAACAATCACTAACTCACCGTTTCCGTTAACGCTCGCAGAAGTTACACCAACACCGTCTGAACCATTAGTACCGTTTACGCCGTCTGTTCCGTTACGTCCGTTTACGCCATCCGTGCCGTCTTTACCGTTCTTGCCGTTTGCACCATCTTTGCCATTGATACCGTTTTTACCGTCTTTTCCATCGACGCCATTTTTACCATCTGTACCGTTTTTACCGTTAACGCCGCTCTTACCGTCTGCTCCTGCAACCTTACCGACGTTAATATCTGTGCCGTCAGAAAGAACGATAATCAGTTCACCATTAGAATTAAAATTAGCATCTTTAATAGTTGCGCCTTCTTGATTTTTCTTTGCAGAAAGAGAGTCCGTCCATTCTTTTTCCGTTCCGCTATATCCGTTATCAACAGCAATTTCATAAGCCGATTCTCCGTTAAGGGAATTCAGCCATTCTTCCAGAGTACCATCATATCCTGTTTGTTTTGCAAGCTCATAAGCAGATAAACCGTTTTCAATTTTCGCGCTTACAGGTGCACTGCTTGTCTGATGCACAATGTTTGCAACAACAAACGCAATACCTATCATCAGTTGCTTTTTCTGTTAGTGTCAGAAGCTTGGTTTTTCATATTATTCACCTCTCAAATTATTAGCAAATAAAAAATGCGCAGCCATGAGGCTGCGCCAAAAACGCATAACTCATAGCTGCGAAACCAATTTAACAACAGTGAAACACAAGTGTGTAACCATATGCCAAATAAGAGCATGCATTTTTATCAAAAGATAAAAAGACACACTTATTGTTTCACAATTAAAGAAAATTATTAAATTGGTTTCGCAACTTTATTTTAGCATTTTAGTAGTTGATAGTCAAGAAATATGTCACAGAATGTAGCGAGCATAGGATTTGTAATGCCAAATCCGGAAAAGAAAAAACAGACCGAAAGAAATAATAATCTTTCAGTCTGTAAACCTTCTTTATAACGGGTGCCCCGTTTCCGCTCTTTTTATTTATATTTTTCAAGGATTTCGGAGGGGATGGGGACGCCGTGGTTATAGGTTTTATAATCCTCCTCGGTAATCGGGCGGATAACCCTGCAGGGATTACCTGCGGCTACAACATTTTCGGGAACATCCTTTGTAACGACGGAGCCCGCGCCGATTATACTACCGCTGCCGATTGTAACGCCGGGCATTATCATTGCGCCCGAGCCTATCCAGACGTCGTTGCCGATATGAACGGGAAGATTATACTGTAGCCCGTAGCGCCTTAAAACGGGGTTTGCCGGGTGGGCCGCCGTTGCAATAACAACATTGGGTGCAATAAGAACGTTATCGCCTATAAAAATTTTAGTATCGTCAACAAGGGTAAGGTTAAAATTGGAATAAAACATTTTGCCTACACAAACGTTTGTTGCGCCGAAATTGGAATGAAAAGGAGGCTCAATATAAGAGCCCTCGCCGATGGAAGCGAACATCTCCTTAAGCATTTCCTCGCGCCTTGCAAGCCCCTCGGGAGTTGCAGGGGTGAGGTTATACTGATTTACCCTTTCAATAAGCATTTCCTGATATTCCACAAGCTCAGGCTCGTTAGGGTCATAAATTTTACCCGAATGCATTTTTTCAAAAATCTCATTTAAACTCATAACAATCACCTTATATATCTGTCTTTTTTTGACATTTTGCCGACAAGCATGAAAGATATAATAAACAGTGCGGCGACAAAGCCGATGAACATATAGGTTGTGTTTCCGCTTCCTGCGCTTGCAATATAATCATACGTCCCGTGAAGTATTACGGGAATAAACACCGAAAGAAAGCGGAAAAGCTTTGAGGCCGAGGCATTGCCGCCGTTTTCAAAGCGCTTTGCCATACCGTAAAATACGCCCATAAACACGCCGAAGCAGGCATGCCCCGGTATTGCGGTAACCGCCCTTACAACAGCCGTTGCAAAGCCGTAGGTCATAACGTAGCTTATGTTTTCCCAAAGCGCAAAACCAAGCGAAACGAAAACCGCATAAACGACGCCGTCATACTGACAGTTAAATTCGGGATTATTCCATGTTCTGCGTTTTAAGAAGATGTATTTTGAGCTTTCCTCCGAAAGCGCAACAACCGCAAAATACAAAATAAGGTTATACAGATACGAGCTTTGTTCAACTGCCATATCAAGTAACAGGCTTAAAAGCCTTTCCTCAACGAGGGCAAGAAGCGATGAAAGAATACCGGCCGTTACAAGCTTTCTTAACAGCTGAGGGCTTTCCTTTTCAAGCCTGTCGGATTTAGAAACCTTTATCATAAGAAATACGGCGGGTATTACCGCGGCTGCGATAAGAACAAAGTTATATGTCAAAATAGGACTTATTAAAAAATAAAACATACTTCCTCCTAAGAACAATATAGAACAATAATAACATATTTTACATGATTTGTATATTAAAATTAAAAATATTTTTACCGCATTGATAAAACATTATAAATGTGTTATACTTTAAAAAAATCGATTTGGAGATAATATGGAACACATCAGCAAACAAAAGATGGCGCAATACGCCATGCTTATTCTTTTAGGCGGCGTTGTATTGTTTATTTGCCTTAACACCAACGAAGCAAAAAAGCTTTTTAACTTTGTTACAACGGTTTTAAGCCCCTTTATTTACGGCCTTAGCTTTGCTTATATTTTAAATATTATTGTTAAAATGTTTGACAAATTATTCGAAAAGCATTTTATTAAGAAAAACAAGCCGTTCAACAAAAAAAGATACCGAATAATTTCTATTATAATTTCGGTTTTAACCTTTACGCTGATAACCGGCTTTGCAATAGGGCTTATTATTCCTAACCTGAAAAGCACGATTGAAAGCCTTATAAAACAGGCGCCCGAGCTTTGGGAAAAGCTTATGGACCAGCTTGATAAATTTAAGGTTAAACAGCCGAGGCTTGCAGAATATATAACGAAGTTTGAAAACAACATTGATATTTATTACGAAAAACTTCTCGCTTCGCTAAAAAACAATATGAGCAATATTGCAACGACTGCGCTTTCAAAAATCAAAAACTTTTCAAACATAGTTTTAAACGGCCTTCTCGGAATAATGATTGCCTTTACAATTCTTGTTAAGAAGGAAAAGCTTGTTAAAGAGTTTTATGCAATATTAAACAAAATCCTTCCCAAAAAGCATTACACACGCGCTAAATACGTTTTAGAGCTTGCAAACAAAAAGTTTCAGATTTTCTTTAAATACAACTTCATTCAGGCTATTCTTACCGGCGGAATTATGTTTGTTGTTATGCTTGTAACGGCGCTGCCGTACAAGCTTTCGCTTTCGCTTCTTATAGTAGTAACCCAGCTTTTCCCGATTATAGGCGCTATTATAGGAACTATTGTAGGAACAATACTTATCGCCGCGGTAAGCCCCGTAAAGGCAGTGGTTTTTCTTGTTCTTTTCATAATAGTTCAGCAAATTGTTGAAAAGCTTATTAATCCGCTGTTTATGGGTAAGGAGCTTGACCTTCCCGGAATGCTTACCTTCCTTGTTATTGTTATTGCAGGTAAGGAATTCGGCCTGCTCGGCTTAATATGCTCGGTACCCTTTGTTTCGGTATTATATGACATTTACCGCCAAAAATTCAGGCCTCTTATTTACAGTAAAGGTAAAGAGTGAAGTTTAAAAGGTGAATAGTAGAGGAGGGCCCAAGTGGCGCCCTCCCCTTATTTTAAATTATCGGGCATTTGCCCGATTTTTGTTTTAGGCAATGAAAAGCCTGACGGAAAAACCGTCAGGCTTTTGGTTTGTTTAGAAGAAGATTCTTACGCCGTAGGGGCTGTTCTGATACTGAGTTCCGCTTGTCAGGTCAAAGGTCTGGCCGAGAGGCGGAGCAGCATTAAACCTGCTTTCGGGTATCAGATATACATTGCCCGATTCTGCAATATGAAGGTCCATCGTTCTCCAGTTATTGAAGCGGTGGAAGTTCTGATAGTATGCATTCATCTCAACGGTATTACCGACTACGCTTCCGTAAATATCGGTATAAATACCGTCAAACAGAACGTTGCCCACAGGAGCATAGAACAGTGAGCTGAGCTGACCAACCCAAGCGGTGTAAATAATATCGCCGTTATATGAGCTGATAGCGTTCGGAAGCTCCTTAAGGTTATGCTCATCATAAGCCGTCTTCGTATAGAAGTTGTTGAGGTTAACGTTACCCTGGTCGGCAATGAGGTAGGTCATAAGCATATCAACGGTTGTGCTTATCGTAAGGTCATTACCCGCATAAATAACCGCAGGATGTGAAACCTGAACAATCTTATACTTGTTCTTCTTAACCGTCTGTCCGCAGATGTCGCAGACTAAGGTTTCGCTGCCGTTCTGGATTGCATTATGCTCATCCTGGTCAACCGTCATAGTGTAGTTATAACCCTTATGCGGTCCGTTAATATCGTGGTTAGTACAGGTGTACTGATAACCCGGGTGAACAGCTATGCCCTTACTGTCAAAGCCTGCAACGCTTTCTTCGCCCGCAAGAACGTCAAGGTTGAGCGAAATCGGCGAGGAAGCGATGGTTACGTTGCTTCCGAAGAGAATAAGGCTGTCTTCCCTGAGAACAACCTTACGCGGAGTAAGGAAGCCCATTGCATCGGAAAGGAATTTTTCAAATGCGCTTGGCGAGCTGTCGTCAGCGTGGTTAATAGTACCGAGCTGAAGCAGGTCGTTTGTTCCCATAAGAGAAGCGTTCTTGTTAAGGGTAAGGTTACCGAACGTGTAACAGCTGCCTGACTGGAACTTGAAGTTTTCGCCCGTTTCATAAGCAAACTTGCCTATGTAGTAGGAAATGTTGTTCCACAGTCTGCTGAAGAATCCACCGCGGTCCTCAGGCTTATCGGGATAAGGCAGAAATACATAGGTTTCGTTATTAAAGGTTTCGGGAAGAACCCAAAGGTCAGCATTGGAACGAAGCGTAATATAGTCGGGAGCGTATACGTAATCGCCTACAACCGCCGATGTATAAGCATATTCCTTAATGTGGCCGTTTTGAGCTATCATTGAACCCTGACAGAATACCTCTGCGCCGAAGTTGTCAGGCTCATCGACAGAATCAAGACCGTTATTCGTATCCGGCGTTCTTTCGGTAGGTGCCTGGTCTTGCGCGCCGTCTGAATAATCGACAACATCGCCGTTATAAGTATTCTTATGATACTTACCGTCATTTGAGTTATAAACTACTACTTTATCCTTCGAGCCGAATTCAATATTCTTATTATCGCTGTCCTTATAATCGGAATACTTATATGTGCTTCCGTCAAGGTAGATAGCCGCACCACTCTTATCCTTATAAGAACCGTCATAGGTAAGGATAAGCGCTTCCTGGAAGTCGGAATCAGTTTCGTAGTAGCTGTTGGAGCCTTCCGGAGCCTGAACGGTGTAATTGCTCTTTCTGCCTCTTGTATAACCGTTTGACTGAAGGCCGCCGATATCAATTGAAGCCGAGGAGTACATATTACCGCCGACAATTACCCTTGTCTGGTCAAAGAATTCAATCTTACCGCGAGAGGTAATGTTCAGAAGGCCGCCGATAGCGTCGATAACGCTTGTTACGCTGCTTGTTGCAGCTTCCATATGACCGCCGACGTACCATTCGGAATAAATGCCGCCCTCAATTGAGGTTGCCGCGTCCATATTGCCCTTACAGTAAACCTTTGCGTCATGGCGAAGGGTTATATAACGGCTTGATGTAAGATTACCATTAACCTTCAATGCCGAGGATGCGTATACCTTTGTATAGCCTGTTGACAGGAAGGTGTTTGTAATCCACTTCTTAATTTTATCAAAGATGTTAAGAACGCCTGTGCCGAGGTCCTGACCGCTTGAGAAATCGCCGTTAACGAACATATAAGCGGATTTATCAAAATCATATTCGGCAAGGAACTTGTTTTCGCCATGAGTACCTATATAAGCAATTTCTTCATCGGTAAGATATTTATAATTTCCTGATGAATCCTTGGCGATTGACTCACCCGTTGCGCCGAAGGTTACAATATCCGAGAAATCCATATCATTGAGCGATTTACCGAGCTCAACATACTTACCGCAGGTAAAGCTTCCGTAAACGTATGACTTGGTCATATCACGAATCTTGGAGGTTTCGTTAACCTGCATTGCGCCGTTAACTACCATTGAGGAGTTCGGGCTCATATCGAAGTCCTGATATACATAGAACTTCATATTTTTATTTGCATTAAGGTGGTTTCGAACCGTAAGACCGTTTGAAAGGTTCTTTTCGGGAACGAAGTTGCGCGGGCTTGTAAACATTGAGGTATAGATTAAGCCCGAAAGATTTCCGTTACTGTCATAGAACGTCTTTTTACCGGCAACAACCATATCGGTATTCGTCTTCATATAAACCTTACAGTTTGCATAAAGCGAACCGCCGATGTAGATATTCGTGTTCGGATAAATATCCATATCACGGGAGTTGTTTTCAGGCGCGGTAACAACACCGAATGCCTTAACTGTACTACCGATGGTATTAACAAGAGCGTTGCCGCCGACATAGAAGTAAGCGGAGTTATAATCGTCGCCCGTGTTCTCCTTATAGCTCATATAGTCATCAAGAAGCGTTATGCCGAGAGCGCCCGACGTACCCATAAACATCTGAATACCGAGCTTCGTGCTTCTCTTTGAACGGTAATCGCCGCCGACCATAAAGATTGAATCCTTACCCGTTGCAACACCGGCGCCTGCGAAGCAGTTACCGCCTACAAAGGTATTGGAGTTATCATAGAGCCAGAGAGCCGTTCTGAAATATGAGTGAGATTCAGGGTTTTTCCAGAAGTTGGTGAAGTTCTGAAGCGTTAACTTGAATGAGCTTGCGTTGGTATAAATGTTCATATCGCCGTTGATATACATTGTACCGCAGCTAATAATAGAACCTGATTCACCGCCCTGCTCGGTTATACCGACTTCAAGTTTTCCGCCGCAGAAGAGCGTTGCATTCGGATATACCCTGTTAACAAAGTTTTCACGAACGCTCTTATCAAGGTTTGTAAAGCCGTTCATAACCGAGAAGTGGTCATAGTTAACGTATTTTTTACCGTTATCCGTTTCGCTGTTGGTTTCGTTATTGGTCATATCGCCCTTAACAACCATAGTTCCGCAGTTGAATACACAGCCGCCGTAGGTCAGCTTGCCGTCGCAGGTGAATACGGTATCTTCCGTGCCGTTCTTCCACTTGTTGAAGAGCTGATTAGAATTAAGCCTTACAGCGCCGCCGAAATGAGCCTTGGAACCGGAATAATTGATAAAGGCAAAGTCATCGCATACATCGCCGTCTTTCATCTGGTCATTATAGCCCTTGATGCTTGTAAGCTTATGGTTGAAATACAGTTTTCCGTAATTCTCAACATAGCCCCAGAAATCGGTTGATGCGTTGGCATTTTTAATCGTTCCGTCAGCGTTATAGTTACCGACGAAGAAGACAGGCGAATAATCGCTTTCGTCTCTTCCGTTAACGATTGACTTACCCTTCTTATAATCGGAGGAATCGTTCTTTTCGGTAACCTTAGCCCTATTGGATGTGTTAAGGTTATAGGTACCCCTGATAATGAATTTACCGTAATTGATAACAGCGGTTGCAAGGTCAATATCACCGTTAACGATAAGGCCTGCGTCGTTATTGCTCTTATCAAATTTACCGATTTGGATACCGCTGTCCTTAGACGCGTCCTCATAAGTTACAAGCTTACCGTCGATATAGGTATTGCCCTTACCGATATACATTGACGTTCCGAGGTGGCCTACACGGATTTCCCAATCATCGCTGCGGTAGGACTGGCCGCCCTTTTCGGTTTTAACGCCAAGGATATTCTGAACATAGTCCTGAATATGGCCTTTGATTGTAACGTTTGTATCAATATAAACGTCGCCCCAGCTTTCCCAG